>NZ_JBMKJG010000028.1:0-67126 GCF_049237765.1 Enterobacter cloacae complex sp. SHL021
AAAGCAGGTATGCCTGAAAGCGTGCGTATTGCCTGAAAACACAACCCGCTACGGGGGAGACTTACCCGAAATCTGATTTATTCAACAAAGCCGATGCGCTGCTGAAGCATATCGCCAGCAGGCTAAAACTTACCGGGGATCTCTGGCCTGCTTACCTTTCCGGCAGGGATACCACCCGGCGCGAGCATTTAACCGAACTGTACCGCTATCTTGGCGTAAAAGCGTTCACCGGCAAAATACAGCAGGACTGTATTACACACCTGCTGCCGATGGCGACGCGCACCGATAAAGGTATTCTCCTGGCCGAAGAACTGCTGGTCTGGCTCCGGAAGAACAACGTGATAATCCCCGCGATTGATGTCGTGGAGCGTACCTGTGCGGAGGCCATGGCTGGCGGCGATAAAATCGTATTTCAGACCCTGAATGCCCCGTTAACTCCGGCTCACAGGGATGCCCTTGATCGTTTACTTGAGTCCTCAGATAATCAGTTTTCCAGACTGACATGGCTTCTGCAACCGCCAGGTAAAATCAATGGTAAGAACGTGCTACAACACCTTGATCGGCTCAGTAGCATTGAATCGCTGGCGTTACCGGAAGGTATAGATCGTACCATTCACCAGAACCGGTTGCTGAAACTGGCGCGGGAAGGCCGGAAGATGAGTAGCCGGGATTTGACCCGATTTTCAGCAGCCCGGCGTCATGCGATCTTGGTGTGCGTGCTGGAAGAAGCCCGAGCCACACTGACAGATGAAGTGATTGAGCTGCATGAACGCATGCTGAACAGCCTGTTCAGCAAAGCCAAAAGAACACAGGCTGAGCGCCTTCAGCAGACCGGAAAGCTGATCCAGTCAAAACTGAGGCAGTACATCGATGTCGGCCAGGCACTGTCTGAAGCCCGTGATTCCGGTGGCGATCCATGGCTCGCAATAGAAAACATACTGCCATGGCCTGAATTTGTCGCCAGTCTGGAGGAAACACGCCATCTCGCCAGGAAAAATAATTTTGATCCGCTGCATATTATTACTGAGAAATACAGCACATTACGGAAATATGCCCCGCGCATGTTATCCGCTTTACAGTTAGTCGCCACCCCGGCAGCGCAACCTCTGGCTGATGCGCTGGTTGTGATCAAGGATATGTACCGGAAGCAGTCACGTAAAGTTCCGGCGACAGCGCCGCTTGAGTTTGTCCCTGAAAGCTGGCGCAAGGTGGTGATTACACCTGCGGGTGTTGACCGGCAGTACTATGAATTTTGTGCGCTCAGCGAGCTTAAGGGGGCATTGCGCTCCGGGGACATCTGGGTTAAAGGCTCACGCCGCTACAAAAACTTTGATGATTACCTCATTCCCGAAAAGGACTTTGACAAACTCACACCGGCGCTACCCCTGCCCGTATCTGCTGATTATCATGAGTACATTACCAGCCGTATGACCCTGCTTCAGTCCAGACTTGAAGAGGTCAATGCCATGGCTGCCCTTGGTGAGCTGCCCGATGTGGAAATATCTGACAGGGGAGTAAAAGTATCTCCGCTGGATAATTGCGTCCCGGTGCAGGTTTCACCGCTGGCAGAGCTGGTTTACAGCATGCTACCGCGTCCTAAAATCACGGAAATTCTCGATGAGGTAAACAGCTGGACGACGTTTACCCGACATTTTTCGCATATAAAAAATGACATTACCCGTCCCGATACCCGCCTGCTCCTCACCACCATCCTTGCGGATGGCATCAATCTTGGTCTGACCAAAATGGCGGAAGCCTGCCCCGGAAGCACCAAATCATCACTGGAAGATATCCAGGCATGGTAGGGGTCTGACGCTCAGTGGAACGAAAACTCACGTTAAGGGATTTTGGTCATGAGATTATCAAAAAGGATCTTCACCTAGATCCTTTTAAATTAAAAATGAAGTTTTAAATCAATCTAAAGTATATATGAGTAAACTTGGTCTGACAGTTACCAATGCTTAATCAGTGAGGCACCTATCTCAGCGATCTGTCTATTTCGTTCATCCATAGTTGCCTGACTCCCCGTCGTGTAGATAACTACGATACGGGAGGGCTTACCATCTGGCCCCAGTGCTGCAATGATACCGCGAGACCCACGCTCACCGGCTCCAGATTTATCAGCAATAAACCAGCCAGCCGGAAGGGCCGAGCGCAGAAGTGGTCCTGCAACTTTATCCGCCTCCATCCAGTCTATTAATTGTTGCCGGGAAGCTAGAGTAAGTAGTTCGCCAGTTAATAGTTTGCGCAACGTTGTTGCCATTGCTGCAGGCATCGTGGTGTCACGCTCGTCGTTTGGTATGGCTTCATTCAGCTCCGGTTCCCAACGATCAAGGCGAGTTACATGATCCCCCATGTTGTGCAAAAAAGCGGTTAGCTCCTTCGGTCCTCCGATCGTTGTCAGAAGTAAGTTGGCAGCAGTGTTATCACTCATGGTTATGGCAGCACTGCATAATTCTCTTACTGTCATGCCATCCGTAAGATGCTTTTCTGTGACTGGTGAGTACTCAACCAAGTCATTCTGAGAATAGTGTATGCGGCGACCGAGTTGCTCTTGCCCGGCGTCAACACGGGATAATACCGCACCACATAGCAGAACTTTAAAAGTGCTCATCATTGGAAAACGTTCTTCGGGGCGAAAACTCTCAAGGATCTTACCGCTGTTGAGATCCAGTTCGATGTAACCCACTCGTGCACCCAACTGATCTTCAGCATCTTTTACTTTCACCAGCGTTTCTGGGTGAGCAAAAACAGGAAGGCAAAATGCCGCAAAAAAGGGAATAAGGGCGACACGAAAATGTTGAATACTCATACTCTTCCTTTTTCAATATTATTGAAGCATTTACCAGGGTTATTGTATCATGAGCGGATACATATTTGAATGTATTTAGAAAAATAAACAAATAGGGGTTCCGCGCACATTTCCCCGAAAAGTGCCACCTGACGTCTAAGAAACCATTATTATCATGACATTAACCTATAAAAATAGGCGTATCACGAGGCCCTTTCGTCTTCAAGAATTTTATAAACCGTGGAGCGGGCAATACTGAGCTGATGAGCAATTTCCGTTGCACCAGTGCCCTTCTGATGAAGCGTCAGCACGACGTTCCTGTCCACGGTACGCCTGCGGCCAAATTTGATTCCTTTCAGCTTTGCTTCCTGTCGGCCCTCATTCGTGCGTTCTAGGATCCTCCGGCGTTCAGCCTGTGCCACAGCCGACAGGATGGTGACCACCATTTGCCCCATATCACCGTCGGTACTGATCCCGTCATCAATGAACCGGACTGCCACGCCCTGAGCGTCAAATTCCTTTATCAGTTGGATCATATCGGCAGTGTCGCGGCCAAGACGGTCGAGCTTCTTAACCAGAATGACATCACCTTCCTCCACCTTCATCCTCAGCAAATCCAGCCCTTCCCGGTCTGTTGAACTGCCGGATGCCTTATCGGTAAATATACGGTTTGCTTTCACACCTGCGTCTTTGAGTGCTCTGACCTGAAGATCAAGAGACTGCTGACTGGTTGAGACCCGAGCGTAACCAAAAAGTCGCATAAAAATGTACCTTAAATCGAATATCGGACAACTCATGTCTATTATTACAAATTTACGATTTAATAGACATATTAATGTAACAGTTTTACGATGTCCGATAATTTATAACATTTCGTACGGTTGGAAAAATGTTACTAAATGCCCGTCAGGCAGGGAGGCCGATATGCCCGTTGACTTTCTGACCACTGAGCAGACTGAAAGCTATGGCAGATTCACCGGTGAACCGGATGAGCTTCAGCTGGCACGATATTTTCACCTTGATGAAGCAGACAAGGAATTTATCGGAAAAAGCAGAGGTGATCACAACCGTCTGGGCATTGCCCTGCAAATTGGATGTGTCCGTTTTCTGGGCACCTTCCTCACCGATATGAATCATATTCCTTCCGGCGTCCGGCATTTTACCGCCAGACAGCTCGGGATTCGTGATATCACCGTTCTTGCAGAATACGGTCAGAGGGAAAATACCCGCCGTGAGCATGCAGCGCTGATACGTCAGCACTATCAGTATCGTGAATTTGCCTGGCCCTGGACATTTCGCCTTACCCGTCTTTTATATACCCGGAGCTGGATAAGCAACGAACGTCCTGGCCTGCTTTTCGATCTGGCGACAGGGTGGCTTATGCAACATCGTATTATTCTCCCCGGAGCCACTACGCTGACCCGGTTGATTTCAGAGGTAAGGGAAAAGGCGACGTTGCGCCTGTGGAACAAACTGGCACTGATACCGTCAGCCGAACAGCGTTCACAGCTGGAGATGCTGCTGGGGCCAACTGATTGCAGCCGCCTGTCTTTACTGGAATCACTGAAAAAGGGCCCTGTGACCATCAGTGGTCCGGCGTTTAATGAAGCAATTGAACGCTGGAAAACTCTGAACGATTTTGGCCTGCATGCTGAAAACCTGAGTACACTCCCGGCTGTGCGCCTGAAAAATCTCGCACGTTATGCTGGTATGACTTCGGTGTTCAATATTGCCAGGATGTCACCGCAGAAAAGGATGGCGGTTCTGGTTGCCTTTGTCCTTGCATGGGAAACGCTGGCGCTGGATGATGCATTGGACGTTCTGGACGCCATGCTGGCCGTTATCATCCGTGACGCCAGAAAGATTGGGCAGAAAAAACGGCTCCGCTCGCTGAAGGATCTGGATAAATCTGCATTGGCGCTCGCCAGCGCATGTTCGTACCTGCTGAAAGAAGAAACACCGGACGAATCGATTCGTGCTGAGGTGTTCAGCTACATCCCAAGGCAAAAGCTGGCTGAAATCATCACGCTTGTCCGTGAAATTGCCCGGCCCTCAGACGATAATTTTCATGAAGAAATGGTGGAGCAGTACGGGCGCGTTCGTCGTTTCCTGCCCCATCTGCTGAATACCGTTAAATTTTCATCCGCACCTGCCGGGGTTACCACTCTGAATGCCTGTGACTACCTCAGCCGGGAGTTCAGCTCACGGCGGCAGTTTTTTGACGACGCACCAACGGAAATTATCAGTCGGTCATGGAAACGGCTGGTGATTAACAAGGAAAAACATATCACCCGCAGGGGATACACGCTCTGCTTTCTCAGTAAACTGCAGGATAGTCTGAGGCGGAGGGATGTCTACGTTACCGGCAGTAACCGGTGGGGAGATCCTCGTGCAAGATTACTACAGGGTGCTGACTGGCAGGCAAACCGGATTAAGGTTTATCGTTCTTTGGGGCACCCGACAGACCCGCAGGAAGCAATAAAATCTCTGGGTCATCAGCTTGATAGTCGTTACAGACAGGTTGCTGCACGTCTTTGCGAAAATGAGGCTGTCGAACTCGATGTTTCTGGCCCGAAGCCCCGGTTGACAATTTCTCCCCTCGCCAGTCTTGATGAGCCGGACAGTCTGAAACGACTGAGCAAAATGATCAGTGATCTACTCCCTCCGGTGGATTTAACGGAGTTGCTGCTCGAAATTAACGCCCATACCGGATTTGCTGATGAGTTTTTCCATGCTAGTGAAGCCAGTGCCAGAGTTGATGATCTGCCCGTCAGCATCAGCGCCGTGCTGATGGCTGAAGCCTGCAATATCGGTCTGGAACCACTGATCAGATCAAATGTTCCTGCACTGACCCGACACCGGCTGAACTGGACAAAAGCGAACTATCTGCGGGCTGAAACTATCACCAGCGCTAATGCCAGACTGGTTGATTTTCAGGCAACGCTGCCACTGGCACAGATATGGGGTGGAGGAGAAGTGGCATCTGCAGATGGAATGCGCTTTGTTACGCCAGTCAGAACAATCAATGCCGGACCGAACCGCAAATACTTTGGTAATAACAGAGGGATCACCTGGTACAACTTTGTGTCCGATCAGTATTCCGGCTTTCATGGCATCGTTATACCGGGGACGCTGAGGGACTCTATCTTTGTGCTGGAAGGTCTTCTGGAACAGGAGACCGGGCTGAATCCAACCGAAATTATGACCGATACAGCAGGTGCCAGCGAACTTGTCTTTGGCCTTTTCTGGCTGCTGGGATACCAGTTTTCTCCACGCCTGGCTGATGCCGGTGCTTCGGTTTTCTGGCGAATGGACCATGATGCCGACTATGGCGTGCTGAATGATATTGCCAGAGGGCAATCAGATCCCCGAAAAATAGTCCTTCAGTGGGACGAAATGATCCGGACCGCTGGCTCCCTGAAGCTGGGCAAAGTACAGGTTTCAGTGCTGGTCCGTTCATTGCTGAAAAGTGAACGTCCTTCCGGACTGACTCAGGCAATCATTGAAGTGGGGCGCATCAACAAAACGCTGTATCTGCTTAATTATATTGATGATGAAGATTACCGCCGGCGCATTCTGACCCAGCTTAATCGGGGAGAAAGTCGCCATGCCGTTGCCAGAGCCATCTGTCACGGTCAAAAAGGTGAGATAAGAAAACGATATACCGACGGTCAGGAAGATCAACTGGGCACACTGGGGCTGGTCACTAACGCCGTCGTGTTATGGAACACTATTTATATGCAGGCAGCCCTGGATCATCTCCGGGCGCAGGGTGAAACACTGAATGATGAAGATATCGCACGCCTCTCCCCGCTTTGCCACGGACATATCAATATGCTCGGCCATTATTCCTTCACGCTGGCAGAACTGGTGACCAAAGGACATCTGAGACCATTAAAAGAGGCGTCAGAGGCAGAAAACGTTGCTTAACGTGAGTTTTCGTTCCACTGAGCGTCAGACCCCTGGTACATCCGCGACGAAACCTATTCAGCCGCCCTTGCAGAGCTGGTAAACGCGCAGGGGAAAAGACCACTTGCGGCATTCTGGGGAGACGGGACAACGTCATCATCAGACGGACAAAATTTCAGAACAGGCAGCTCAGGCCGCTACGCAGGGCAGGTTAACCCGAAATACGGGCAGGAGCCCGGACGTCAGTTTTATACCCATATTTCGGATCAATACAGCCCGTTTTATACCTGCATAATCAGTCGAGTCAGGGATTCAACCCATGTTCTCGATGGCTTGCTGTACCACGAAAGCGACCTGGAAATCAGGGAGCATTACACCGATACAGCGGGTTTCACCGATCATGTCTTTGCCCTGATGCATCTGCTGGGATTTGCGTTCTGTCCGCGAATCAGGGATCTCCACGACAAGAAGCTGTTTATCCAAGGGAAAGCAGACCGGTACCCGGCGCTTCAGTCACTGATATCAACGACCAGCCTGAATCTGAAAGAGATCGAAATTCACTGGCGTGAAGTGCTGCGTCTGGCGACCTCGATAAAGCAGGGAACCGTGACAGCATCTCTGATGCTGAAAAAGCTGGCCAGCTACCCCAAGCAAAACGGACTTGCCAAAGCACTGAGAGAAATTGGCCGCATTGAGCGAACGCTGTTTATGCTCGACTGGTTCCGCGATCCTACACTGCGTCGGCGAGTACAGGCGGGGCTGAATAAAGGAGAAGCCCGTAACGCGCTGGCGCGGGCGGTATTCCTGCACCGGCTGGGTGAAATCAGGGACCGAAAACCGGAAAATCAGAGTTATCGCGCCAGTGGGCTTACGCTGCTGACGGCTGCTATCTCACTGTGGAATACCGTCTATATGGAAAGGGCGATCGATGCCCTGAAGCGTAAAGGGGTGAAGATCAACGAGCAACTGCTGTCACATTTGTCGCCGTTAGGCTGGGAGCACATTAATCTGACAGGGGATTATATCTGGAAAAGCAACAGGATACCGGCTTCCGGTAAGTTTCGTCGGTTGAGACCCGCTAAAGTCGAAAGGTCAAAAAATAGCCTTAACGAATGGAAGGGACTTCCCCTGGATATGCGCCTGATTAACTCTTGTGCAATCATGGGGTAAACATAGCCCCGGAGGGATTCGTTATGACCATCACGACTGTCGGTATCGATCTTGCTAAAAATGTGTTCGCTGTTCACTGCGTTGACCAACACGGTAAAACTGTTCTGGTTAAACCCAAAGTATCGCGTGCTGCCCTTCCTGAGCTGATTGCCAGTTTACCTCCCTGTGTTATCGGGATGGAGGCATGCTCCGGGGCTCACTACTGGGCAAGGTTGTTTCGGCAATATGGTCATGAACCACGGCTGATGGCTGCTAAATTTGTATCTCCTTACCGCATGGCCGGTAAATCAGGCAAAAATGATGCAGCTGATGCTCAGGCTATCTGTGAAGCAGTTCGTCGCCCGCATATGCGGTTTGTACCAGTGAAGGATGAGAGCCAGCAGGCGATGCAATGCCTACACCGTATCAGACAGGGTTTTATCGAAGAGAAAACAGCAACATATAACCGATTGAGAGGTTTGATATCGGAATTCGGTGTCATCGCCCCACAAAGTACAGATGCCCTGCGTCACATGGTTTCTGAGCAGAAGAGTTCTTTGCCACTTCAGGTTCAACAATGTGTTAATGACCTGCTGGAACACATTGATCGTATTGAAGATAATATTACTGAATATGACCGGATTTTGTCCCGCATGGCAAAAACAGATCACCGCAGCCAGCGATTGATGGAACTGAAAGGGATTGGTCCCACAACGGCCTGTGCGCTGGTCGCCAGTATCGGTAATGCACACGATTTTAAAAATGGGCGACAACTGGCAGCCTGGCTGGGACTAACGCCATCGCAGTACAGCAGTGGTGGGAAATCAAAGCTTGGCAGGATAACTAAAGCTGGCGATTCGTATCTGCGAACGCTACTGGTTCAGGGGGCTCGTTCGGTTCTGATTGGTGCCGAGAAAAGGACTGATTTATTCAGTCGTTGGGTCTGTTCACTGGTCGATCGCAGAGGATACTGGCGTGCCGTTGTAGCCATCGCCGCCAAAAACGCAAGGCTGTGCTGGGCATCATTGCATTACGGTGATGATTTCAGGCTGTACTCAGCCAGCTAAAGCACGAAACAAAATAACCATCTGACCTGCAATTCGTTGATGATAAAGGGTTAGACCCCGTGAGGCCTATCTGGCTATTGTACAGGATATACGTATCCGCTTAACGAACAAGAACCTCACGCGCGTCTTTCATCAGGGTCCGAATCGATGACGATTCATCATGGCCGTTTATAGTACCGCAGTCTCTCCCCTTTATTTTTACTGAAGAGCAGACAGAAACCATAAACACCGGCGTTGACACGCCGGGGAAGCCCTTATAGTACAATAATTTTCGATATCCAAACTGACCCCTGACTGGTATTAAACATAGTTCCAAGACTACCTCTTATTTTAAGAGAGTCGAAGTGTCTGGTGATCTATGGGGCCAGTCTAGCCCTCTTCCAAGTGTAGGGAGATATAGTCAAAGTTTGCTTCTCCGCCGATGAGTCCGCCCTGCGTCGGATAGTCCGATTTTTTACCGGCGAAGCACGGCTCTCCTAACCCTATCTAAAGCGAATAACTTTTTTCAACAGGGCCGCGTGCCAATGCAAGAGCGATAGGCGCTCTACGCGCCAATTTGACCACTTAAAACAGGTAAATTGAGGGGTTGTAATGTGTTGATGTAACAGGCTTTTATTTTAATGTCTTGGCATATGTATAATGGTAGTCTAGCCCTCCTTTCAACAAGGAGTACTCATGGAAACCTACAATCATACATATCGGCACCACAACTTTTCACATAAAGACTTAAGTGATCTCACCTTCACCGCTTGCACATTCATTCGCAGCGACTTTCGACGTGCTAACTTGCGTGATACGACATTCGTCAACTGCAAGTTCATTGAACAGGGTGATATCGAAGGCTGCCACTTTGATGTCGCAGATCTTCGTGATGCAAGTTTCCAACAATGCCAACTTGCGATGGCAAACTTCAGTAATGCCAATTGCTACGGTATAGAGTTCCGTGCGTGTGATTTAAAAGGTGCCAACTTTTCCCGAACAAACTTTGCCCATCAAGTGAGTAATCGTATGTACTTTTGCTCAGCATTTATTTCTGGATGTAATCTTTCCTATGCCAATATGGAGAGGGTTTGTTTAGAAAAATGTGAGTTGTTTGAAAATCGCTGGATAGGAACGAACCTAGCGGGTGCATCACTGAAAGAGTCAGACTTAAGTCGAGGTGTTTTTTCCGAAGATGTCTGGGGGCAATTTAGCCTACAGGGTGCCAATTTATGCCACGCCGAACTCGACGGTTTAGATCCCCGCAAAGTCGATACATCAGGTATCAAAATTGCAGCCTGGCAGCAAGAACTGATTCTCGAAGCACTGGGTATTGTTGTTTATCCTGACTAATTGCTTTGATGTGTGATTTTAAACGCTCAAATTTATAAAACGAATAATATTGTCAACCTTGCAATAATAGACATAGGGACAACCATGTATAAATTTTTACCCTCAGGCGTCTTCACAATAGAGCCATATAGCAGTGGGTCACTTAGTGGGCTTAATTTTTCCATTAAAGATAATATTAATATTGCTCAGTATAAAACATCATATGGTAGCCCATCTTGGCAAGTAAACATAAGGCTGCCATTTATAAGGCACTGTTGCAAAAATGTGGAGGTGATAGGGGTACTACGCCGGAACCCCAGATTTTTCCGTCCGTTCAAATTATCCACGGTTGAGCAGCTTGATCCCGTCCGCCCGCAGTTGACCAACAGGGGAAATATGCCTGTACAAAGTTTGCCGGGTTATCCCAAGTTCCTGGCATAGCGTACTGACCTTTGTTTCTGATTGTCCCATTGATGCCATTGCCAGTCGCAGTTTGACTGGCGTCATTTTATAAGGTCGGCCGCCGTTCCGCCCACGGGCTCTTGCTGATGCCAGACCTGCAGTCGTTCTTTCAGCAATCAGTTCGCGCTCAAACTCCGCCAGTGCGGCAAAGATACCGAAGACAAGCTTGCCAGCGGCCGTTGTTGTGTCGATAGTCGCCCCGTGACCGGTCAGCACTTTCAGACCGGTCCCCCTCGCGGTCAGGTCGTGCACTGTATTAATGAGATGACGAAGATCACGACCGAGGCGGTCCAGCTTCCATACGACCGAGAGCATAAAAAATATTGGGGCAGCGTGAGCTATGCTGCCATCGCTGGTCCCTTCCCGTCACTTTGAAAACCCGGATACCAGCAGACAAATTTATCCTGCAGTTCGTTATTCAAAACGGCGGTCCGGATCTGTAACAAATAATGAGCCCCTTTTCTGCTCCACTGCATCTGCTGCTTTTTGGCCATTCGTCTGGCGATCACTTCATTGATCGTGGATTCCACAAACGCGGTTGATACCGGCTCTCCGTACCGACGCATTTCGCCGTAGTTTGGGATCATCATCTTATTATTCCGGATGTAGGTATACATTTCATCCAGATGTTTTTGCAGGGATTTCAGGCTAGGATAGCTGAGTTCAGGGTCATCGCAATACATAACGCAATTATCAATATGTTCCAGCGCAGCGACAACATTGCCATGCCAGAGATATCGTTTAATGCTTTCCAGCAGTGCCAGAACTTTACTCCCCGCCTCTGGATCTGATACCAGCAGTCCCCGGGCATATTGCATGAGCACCTTCAGCCTCATGGTGATATGAAACCAGTCCAGCACATGCGTTGACTCAGGGTACATACCGAACTGGAGGTCCCTGAGATTATCCGCGCCGTCGGACAGAAAAAATATCTGCTGGTTGGCCTGCATTCCCTGCGCTGAAAGGTGGGTCATGAGCCTGCGTTCCGGATGACAGTCATCCTTCTGAACAAAACCGAAGCGGCGGGTGTCAGCAGGCGCACCAACGGAAAAAGACTTCCCGGCAATAATTTCAAAATTACGCTTTTTGTCATCCCGATCGCGAACATAACCACCATCTATACCCACCACAAGCGGTTTTCCTGGCCTGGGCAGGTTCCCCCAGTCGCGGGGGCAGCCGGAAAGAAAACCTGAATGAGCTTCAGCCTCAGCGTCAAGACGCTGCGCCACCTGGCATAAATGATTCCTCACCGTTGAGGCATTCAGGCTGTGGCCCACCGGCAGAATATCTTTCAGCAGACGAGTCGTCATTTCATAGGAGATCATCGAGGCCCAGCGGGTTTCAATATATTTCAGTGCCGGGTGAGAATAATCGCCGGCCCAGTCGCTGAGCAAACTGACTGTCTTTGTATCACTCTCTTCACAACGGCACCGGTACACCCGAAGCCCGGATACCGGAATAACGCCAAACAGCGTCCGGTACCGTATTTTCTGTTTGCCTTTGATTCTGCGCGCAGCAAGGCAGTGAGGGCACCGGATATGGTGTTGAGTATATTCGTCTGCCTGCAGCTGGACCACCGACTGCTGGACCGTATTCAGCAACAGCTTGGATTCTGACACCGATAATCCGATGTCGTTCCGGGTCTCCCCTGATTTCTGGATTGTCATCAGTTCCTCCGTTCGACTGGAGCCTGATTCATCGGTGATGACTATCTGGAGCGTCAGTTGCATCATTGCCTCCTGCTGTGGTGGATGACTATCTCCCGGCTACTGGTTGTTCATCTGGTGACGAAGCTTATAATATGTGGAAACGCCAAGGCCCGCATGGTCGCAGGCGATCCTGAGCCTGACCCCTCTGCTTCTGAGTGCGTCAATTTCCTGGATCTTTTTGATATCGGCGCCGGGGCGCCCTGTTTTTTCACCCCGTGCTTTTTTCGCGGCGATGCCGTCGGCCTGCCTTTCCTTCAGTAAGGCTCGTTCAAACTGGCTGAATGCCGACATCATGTGCAGCTGCAGTTCCTGCATCGGATTGTTTGTGCCGGCGCTGAACGTCAGCTGCTCTTTCAGAAAAATAAGGGTAACGCCCTGGTCACGAAGCCGGGTGGTGACAGCGCACATATCCGACATATTCCGGCAAAGGCGATCGATGGAATGAACCAGAAGCGTATCACCAGGGCGTAATTGCCCCAGGAGTTCCTGTAACCCCGGGCGGTTTGTGTCCTTCGCGCTGGCATGCTCAACACAAATTTTATCAGGCTGAAAACCCGCCTTTGACAATGCCTCTTCCTGACGGGCCGTATTCTGATCGGCCGAGCTTACCCTGATGTAGGCATATTGCACGCAAAACCTCCGGAAGGTCTTTAAACATCATAGAGATTTAAAGAATAATCCATAAACACTGATTTAGGGAGGTTTATAGACATTTTTTCGGGGATCTGAGAGGCATGCTGAAAACGTATACCTTTATAGACATCAGTCAGCGACGACGGCCCAGCCAGATAACTTCAGGCTCCAGTACCGGAGATGCAAGGTCGAGCCTGCTCAGTTGCCGGTTGATTTTGTGGCGGTTGAACCTGACAGCATCCAGGTCGTCAGCAAAAGGGCGGATCTCGCCGACCGTTGTTTCATCATCCGCATTAACGATAGCTTCAAGAAACGCCAGGGTTTTATCGAACTCATCCGCAGCTGTGGCTCCGGGCATACCATGGCCGCTTATACAAAACGGCGCTTTCAGCGTAGAGTTTTCATAAATGGCCTCAACACGAATGTCATGAAGCCAGTGCTCAAAGAAATTGTATTCATAGGTAAAGCGATCGCCAGCATCAAAAGCAAAATCATCAATCACGACCCGGAACGGATTATCGACAAAACCGATGCCTCCTTCGTAGGAGATACCGTAATCTTTGCCATAAATGTGAAATTGATGGAGATGGTCGTCCCCCCAGCCCTGCACTATCTGGAAAATGAAGTGAAGCGCGGCCAGTGACGTGTCGGCAGCAATTCTCAGCCGACGCCAGACCATCGGACTGACTCCATGAACTGCTATTTTGATGACGTAGATCTTCATAGTCAGCAGGTATTGTTATGAAATGATGGTGGTTATTTTAACCCCTGTAGATGGCATCATTCGATGGCTGCCCCGAGGTTTTTCATGCTCTCCCTGTACCGCGTTTTCCTGTTGAGACAACACCTACCCGGCGAAAACTAAAACCGGGTAGGATGTCATCAGTACAGGGCAATGACAGGTTTTTTGATGCCGCAGGCGTGAGCGTAGCGGGTCAGAGTGTCGATGCTGGCTTTGGTGATGTTGTTTTCCAGGCGGGAAATAACCGGAGGTGTAACCCCCATGCGTTCAGCAACCTGCGCTTTTGTCAGGTTGTCATGTTTACGCCATTCCGCAAGTAGCTCTCTGAGCTTCTCCTTGCGTTCTTCTTCCTGCCATGCAGCGCGATATTCGTCGTCCTGCATCCACTCGTTATGCAGTTCTTTATGGCTTACCAGTTTCATTAAGTACCTCCGCTAACCGCTTTTTGGCGAGATCGATTTCTTTCGCTGGCGTTTTCTGTGACTTCTTGATGAAAACCCGGAGCATGATGATGGTATTGCCTTTGTGGTATACCCAGATGCCCCTGGCTATGTCCGTCCCCATCGTGCGGATCTCAAAAAGTCCATCGCCCAGGGGCTTCGTGTCCGGCTCCCGCAGTAATCGGGCATCATACTCCAGTTTGCCGATGAGACGGTCAAACTTCACCCTGATTTTTACGGGTAATGCTGTGGCTTCTTCCCTGGCTTCCGGGTGATAAACAACGCTAAACATGTGACCTCCCATTTCCATTAATATTAACCTATAGGCTAATGTTAGGCAAGGTGAAAATTAACCTGTAAGCTAATTTTTAGGGAGGGGTATGCGACCAGCTATGACACGGACCCAGCATTGACAAAAGGCTCTAAAATTGTATTTTTTAACTTTTACGTTCCTTTTTACATCAGTGCCTTAACATTTTTTCTATGTACTGAACGAAGGGATAATTTTGAGACAAGGATACAATTATATGAAAGTGAATTATCTGGCACCGTTATTATGTATTGGCGTGTTGGCGCTGACCGGTTGTAACGATCCAAAGAAACCCTCCGAAAGTAATTTCAAAGAAGCCGCACAGCAGTATCTGGATACTGTATACCCGGCATGTTATATCAAAGCTAATTTCCCTTACAAAACAGATGGTTTCAACATTAACAACATGCCAGAAATATTGCATGCAATGGCAGAAAAAGGGTTGTTAACTGAAACAGAATTATCGCGTAAACATATTGATGCCACATGGGGGATTAAAGAACGAGATATAGTCGTTAACAGTTATGACCTGACGGAAGAAGGGAAAAAATACTACAAGCAAGATGCGGCTAAAAATATGCGAGGTGAGAATCTTGGTGGATTCTGCTTTGGAAAAGCAACAGTAACAGACGTCAGTAATTTCACTGAACCATCTGATGCAATGGGGCAGAAAATTTCCCGAGTGACTTTTACATATAAAGTTAGTGATATACCTGACTGGGCAAAATCACCTGAGATTCTGAATGCCGACCGTCAGATAAAAAAAGACGTAAACTCAGAACATGATGGTGTGAAAGTGACCAATGTTTTCCTCCTGACTAATAACGGATGGATACATCAAAAGTTATTTGGTAAATGATTAACCCTAAGTGATAGGGCGTGTTTTGAGATAGTTAGCGAAGATGAGGCACTTGCGGTTATCTGGCCGTGAGTGCCTGGACGGTACGTTCACCTCTGAAAAAACAGGCCTGCCGCTCTGACGAGGCCTGTTTTAATTCTCAGATATAAACTGTCCAGAAAATGGCGATGGCAGTAAAGAAAATCGCCATTTTAAACGATGCTCTGGTTTTCCTTTCCTCCGCAGAAATCATCGCGTGGAGTGCTTCTTTTTTATCATGTATGGTTAAACTGCCAGGCAGTTCAGGCCACCTTTTCTGTAACTGCATGGTTTCCAGTTTCTTCAGTGAGGACTGATTATAAACCCCGTACGCCCACAGCAGTAATGCCAGTCCCGGCGGCGTGAGCTTAATGAATAAATTAAAAATATCAGTTTCTTGGGTCATCTGATTTCCTTTGTCTTCGTCAGGCAGTACAGGACTCTATAATAGAGGGATTCTGACGACGGACAACCATCCTACCGTGGTGCATAACCCTCTTCCGCCAGTGCTTTCATGAGCTGATTGATACCATCCATCATCAGGTATGCCTCAATATCAGACGTTGCCAGCCGGCGGCAGTCACTGAATCCCTGCCGCTTGACCAGCTGTGCGAGCGCCTGTGCTTCCCTGTGCGTCAGCTGCAGATTCACCTCAACGGGTTTTTCATGGCGTATTTCATCATTCATCGTCAGACTCCTGTTCTGTCGTACCGGTGTGGGTGGCGAGCCTGTAACGGGAACGTTGTTCGTCCATCCCGAAAGAGTAGCGCGTCAGCATCTCCAGGTCGTCCTTATCCATCAGACGTTGCTTCTCCTTCAGGTGCGCCATGACCCTATTGATAATCTCCCGATCGTCCGGCCAGAAATACCCGCCGTTGCGTTCCGGATTGCGCTTACCCAGCATTTCTTCGTGCCAGATATCCTCCCACCAGATGTTTTCCCGGCCGCAGCGTTTTGTGATCAGCAGCGGGTGACAGTCGTTCTCTTCAAATTCATACTTCAGCCGTCCCCGGGCGATATCGTAACTTTTCACGAACACATCGTTAATGGTATAGAAAATATACAGCTGCTCGAGCATGGCGAAAAAATCGCACAGATCGTGAAAACCGGTATTGCCGACGTGTTCGCTCAGGTGGAGGTTAGTCCAGAAGATCTCCGCCTGCAGGCTGTTGCGGAACTCACGCAGGATGAGAATACTCCCCTCCGGGGAGTCTTCGCGGATGAGGCTGATCTTATAGACCGGATTGCCGGCGGCGTCTGGCGTCAGCAGGGCGCGCGCATCGTCATACGCGCTGCCGTGGCCGTTAAGGCGTCGCTGCGAACCGAACGCGAACGGGCGTCCCTCGCCGAATTTCAGCCAGCGTGCGGAACAGCCCAGGTAAGTGGCCAGACGGTCGGCCTGCTCAAAATCCGGGACGTCGTGGCCGGAAAACCAGTTCATCACCGCCAGTGGGTTGGCCTCACCGAGGCGCTCCGCCAGGGCGGCCGCGTCCATCGGCGGCTGGTAATTGGGGCCGGGGCGGGAGGCCGCTTCGTTGACCAGGGGTAACAGGTGCCTGAGGCGGGCGCTCAGCTCCCGGCGGTAACGATCGGCGCCGGTAAGAGCTGCTTCACGCTGCACGGACTGTGCGATCACAAAACGGGCGTGCGCCTCGGTGCTGCGCTCCTGGCGGGCGGCTTCCTGCTCAAACTGCCTGTAGATTTCATCTGGGATGTTGCGGACGTTCAGACGCTGCATGGCGTTCTCCTGGCTGACTGATTTTCAGTCACTATGCCTGTCAGAATGCAATGAGTCAATATGTGATCGTTTGGTGTTTTTTGGTGTCTTCATATGGTGATCATTTTGATGTCATCTTTATCAGGGAGTGTCGTTTTGCGGTCCGTTGCGGTTTAGCGGTATTCTCCGCAGCGCCGCCACTTATCCACCGTTTCTGTGGATAACGCTATATGTAGTGGCTCCGTCAGCTGAGAACGGCACAAGATATGGTGTCCGCGCCGGCAGCCGCGCGGCCGCTCCCCTGCCTTCCTTCCCCTGTTGATTTCGCTTTTCACGGTATTTACGTTTTTTCCGCAATTGTGGCACCGGCCAAAAGGTATTTTCCGGTGGTTGCGGGCGTAAAAGTCACAGGGTGAAAAAATAAGGGGGCAAATTATCAGCCGGCCTGATGTGTGAAGCCCGGCAGGGTTATACAGGGCAGGTGAAAAGGGACAGGGAGAAGCATCATGAAGACGCCAGGCATGCTGTTTGTGCTGCAGCTGTGCGCCGGGTTCCTGACGGGCCGTGATATCAGACAGGAAGTGCGCGTGAAAAAGACGACGAGTCCATTTTGCCCTTCAGTGCCTGTTTAACCGCCTCAAATGCTTCCTGATGTTTGATATCCATCGCGTCTCCTGTTGTGTTTACGGCGGATTTAGTGTTTTAATATGCATTAAAATGTTCAAATATGAACATTTTCAGACTGTAAACACAGGCGGAATATAACAAACTAATCCACCCGTACAGAGCATGGGAGTGCGGCGAATTGACCGGATTTGACTTGATCCTTTGGCGACGGGGCCTGAACTGGACCCAGGAACGCGCCGCGGCAGAGCTCGGCATCAGCCGTACCAGCCTGGTAAAATATGAGGACGGTGAGGCTGTGCCCCGGACGATACAACTTGCCACCGCTGCACTCACGCTGAAAGCGGAATGGCCAACAATGAAGACCATGAGCAAAGACAGGCTGCTGCGGCAGCTGAAGAACGAAGTGCTGAGGCTCAGTAATGAATGAGTCCATCCCTGTTATCGGCTCTTTTATCCCGTATCCGGGATCCCGGCTGCCGGCAGAAATGGTTCATCCTCAACAGGAGATTATATGAAACTAAAAGGATACGTCACCGCTCTGCCGGTGCTGCTGCTGACAGGGTGCGCTGTGCTACCCGGACAACCCACCGATTATGGGCGCTTCTGTAACGTATCAGGCATCGCCAGCCACGGTGAAACCTACCGTGTCAGTGACAGCCAGGATTTCTGGTTAACCCCGAACGGCCGCTATCTCAGCCAGGCTGAGTACAGCAGCCCGGCAGATACGCTTCAGAAACTGACGGGTGTGGTCAGTGGTGAAGATCCTGACCAGGCGCGGAAGAAGGCTGTCAGGGTACGGGTGTTCCGAGTCGAAAGTGAGAGCGCGAGTAAAGGTGCGTGCCTGCCCGTGCGTTATGACGACAACAACGCACGGCGGAAAATGGATTCGCTGACTAACGGCCGGCGTATGAAGGTGTACAGTGAAGATGCTGGTCAGTCCGGCCAGCAGATTTACGATAACAGTCGCGGTGCCGGCTTCAGTTACAGGTTACTATGAGCCGGTTTCGGCAAAAAACACTTTAAAATTCAGCCTCCTGCCGGCTGATTACCGGATTTTAAAAAATTGAACACTTTTCCCCTGCAAATTCCTCAGAATTCACGTAGCGACGCCATCGAGACCGGGCGCGTGGCATACGTCTACTTCGATTATGCCGATGCACTGGCGCTGCGGGAGATGGCCAGCCAGGCTGATTTACCCAAATACCTGCTGGCCCCGGAGGTGTCGTTATTTCTGCGATATGTGCCTGACCTGCGCCAGCAGGTCCTTTTCGACACCCTCTGGAACACGGGCGCACGCATTAATGAGGCGCTGGCGCTGACCGGCGCCAGCTTTCAGCTTGACGGTTCCCGGCCGTTTGTCCGGCTGAAGACGCTTAAACAGCGTCAGCGCGGGCGTGGGAGACCCGGGAAGGATGAGGCGGTGTTCCGTATTGTTCCTCTGACCGATCCTCAATATGTCAGAAAGGTGCGTGAGTTTCTGACCACCCTGCGTATTGGCAAACAGCAGCTGCTCTGGCCGGTGCAGAGTGATAACACGCCGCGTAACTGGATCAGGAAAGCGCTGGACCTCGCAAAACGTGACTCTGTCACTTTTAGTATCCCCGTCACCTGCCACACGTTCCGGCACAGCTTCTGTATGCACCTGATCCAGCATGGGGTTCCTCTGAAAGTTGTGCAGGCCTACGCCGGGCATTCCCGGCTGGAAACCACTGAAACCTACACGCGCGTGTTTGCGCTCGATGTCGGGCGTCAGTATGGCGTCCGATTCAGCCTTCCTGACAGTCATTTAACACTTCCGGAATAATCCTCATTCCATCCTTATATTTCCATATAAATCTAAATTAATCCTTAATGTTTCTTTATCAGGCCGTTTGCAGGACGGTCTGGCCCTCGTTTGTTGGTTTTTGTTCGTTATTTTTCTGTATTTTTCTACATTAGTGCGTCTTTTTGTCTTTACACGCAAACCCGGATACGTAATAATCCATTTGAATGTTGTATTTTTCCTGATGGATACGGTTTTTTTCTAAATAATGTGAGGTTTGAAATGCGTATTTTTGTTGACGACGGTTCCACCAATATCAAACTGGCATGGGTGGCAGACGGTGAAGTGAAAACGTTGATCAGTCCGAACAGCTTTAAACCAGAATGGTCCATGACGCTGCTGACTGATTCAACGGGGCCGGCTTCCGCCAACTATGAAATTGACGGGGAAAAGTACAGCTTTGACCAGCTGAGCCCTGATGCCGTGCGCACCACGGAAACCCGCTATCAGTACAGTGATGTGAATGTAGTCGCTATCCACCACGCGCTGATGCAGTCCGGCATTGAACCGCAACCGGTTGACATTGTTGTGACGCTGCCGCTGGGCGAGTATCTGGATGAGAACGATCAGCCTGATATGGCCAAAATCGAGCGGAAAAAAGCGAACGTGAAACGCGCGGTGACCGTTCAGGGGCATGAGAGCTTTACCGTGCGTAAAGTCAGTGTGCTGCCAGAGTCGGTCCCTGCAGGCTTCAGTGTGCTGAAGGATCTGGACGATCTGGACTCCCTGCTGATTGTCGATATCGGTGGAACGACGCTGGATATCGCGCACGTTCGCAGCAAAATGTCCGGGTTCACCAAGACGCATTGCGATCCTAAAACCGGCGTATCCATCATCACCGAGGCCGTAAAACACGCACTGGATACCAGCGTGAGTACCCGTACCAGTTCATATTTTGCCGACCGTCTGATCCAGGCGCGAAATGACGATAGTTTTCTTTCCCGTTATCTTCAGAACGCTGACCAGCGGGCCCAGGTAATGAAGGTGCTGCACGAGCGTGAAAAAGCCCTGACGCACCGCGTCACCGATTCAGTTGGCCGCTTTGCCGGCTTCACACACGTCATGGTTGTCGGGGGCGGCGCCAGCCTGGTCGCCAGCGCAGTGAAGCAGGCCACGGGGGTGAGTGACGATCGCTTCTTCGTCAGCGATAACCCGCAGTTCGATCTGGTATTGGGCATGGTGGCAATGAAGGGCTGAGTATGACTGATAACCGTAAGTGCTCGTTTTATATCTATCCGGATCGCAATGCGGCGGACCGGGTAGCCGACGGATTTCTTGAGAAACTGCCTCAGAAAGAGCGCGGCCGCGCGATGCGCGCCATGATGCTCTGTGGTGCCGCGCTGATGAAACAGGACGAACGCCTACCGTTCCTGATCGCTGAATTTCTGACGGAAGGCACCTCGATGCAGGATATTCAGCGGATCATCAGCAGTACGCTGCCGCAGCAGGATACAGGAGAGATGGCGCGTCTGTTTGAGGCGTTTCTGCAGGCCACCGGCGGCGCCAGTAATACGTTACCGCCGACAGGCGGATCAAGGCCGGAAAACAGCCCTGCCGTGACTCCCGAACCGGCGGCACCGGAGGATAAGAATCTGGAAGAAACCCGTAAGAACGTCCAGCATCTGTTCCCGGATGATGACTAAGGTGAACTTCCGCGCCATCGCTGACAGCTCTAATGTGGAAAATGTGGTGCTGATCAGCGGTGTGCCTGCAGCAGCGGCAGACACTCTGCCGCCGGCAATTTAACTTGATTATATGGCTCATTCGCCGTATTGTTAAGGCTCATTTTTCGGTAGCGCCCCGCCTGGCGAAGGAGTAAAACCATGCAATCATTCCCCCTGTTCGTTTCCCGTGCTGTACCGGTGATCATCAGTGACCATTGCCTGCGGCAGCAGCGCAGCTCCCTGCACCACACGTCATGCCAGATTAACCTGAGTTCAGGAAGTCACCTGCGCTCATGGCCTTTCTGCACGCTATCCAGGCGGGAAATAAGCGACCGGCAACCGGCTAAGCCCCGCGGTTACTGGTTCAGTCACTGTGGCCGGGATGTCATGTTTACGGGGCATATCGATGAGGCAGATCCTATGAAACAGGTCTACTACAACGAAGGCTGGAGCGGTTCGAGCAAGTATACGTTTGAAGTTTATCAGCTGGAGAACGGGAGTTACCGGGCGCTGGTCCGCAAATGGAATGGCAAAATCAATAAGGTGCAGCAGGAAACACAGTACCTGTCTGACACGCGAGAGGGACTGAAACTCCAGGACTATCCCCGCACGCGCCAGGTGAAAATATTTCTGAATTCTGACTTCTGGGAGAAGGGTGATGATTAAGATGGTTAGCGTCGTTCCGCAGCCGGAAACGGTGAAGATGCTCCGGGGAAAAATGGGCATGACTGAAACCGCATTAGGGGCCGTCATGGGGTATGAACTGCGCGCCTGGCAGCGTAAGGAAGCCATCAGCGACGACCTCAGTCAGTACAACAAGACCAGTCTTCGGCCGGGCGAATATAACATGCTGATGCTGATCGCCGGCGTGCATCCTGATTACCGCCTGAACAGGACATTCAGCCCGGATGATATGGTTAAAGAGCCTGCCACGGCCGAAGACGTTCGCCGCCTGCGTCTGGCGCTGGGGCTGAAACACGCAGAAATTGCAGCGCTGTTTGGCTATAAGCCGGCGTCATGGCAGACCAAAGAGAAGGCCGCACAGCGTGGCGTGAAGCTCAAGACCGGGGAATTCAACTTCCTGTTACTGCTGGCCGGTGAGCATCCGTCACTGCAGCTGGTTGAAAAAGTGAAACAAGATCAGCTGCCGACCTGATAAAAGCCCGTTAATTCTGGTTTTTTTATAAAATACTGTATTTACATATAGGACAAAATGTCCTAATATATATTTGTGGCCGGGCAAGGTGCTCAGGTCCCCTACCGAGGGAAATATATGAAATTTTCAGCAGAAGAACTCAACATTATCCGCCAGGCGGATGCCATTATTGCCAGCAAAATTACCACCACGGATTTTATTACCGGTGCAGACGCCGCGCGTTCCTTGCTGCGGTTTCGTCTTGCTGCAGAACCACGCGAATCATTCTGCGCGTTCTTTCTCAACAGTCAGAATGGCGTGATCGCCTTTGAAGAACTGTTTCAGGGAACTATCAACAGTGTCACCGTTCATCCGCGTATCGTCCTGCAACGCGCCCTGCATCATAATGCCGCCGCCGTGGTACTGGCGCATAACCATCCTTCCGCTTTCACTGAACCCAGTCAGGCTGACAAGCTGATCACCGAGCGTCTGGCGCAGGTGCTGGGGATGGTTGACGTCAAAGTCCTCGATCACCTGATTGTGGGCGGCTGCGATATTTTCTCTTTTGCTGAACATGGTCTGATTTGACAACCGCGGCCGCACAGTGGTGCGGCCGGCTCTGGAGGCTTGCTATGGGCAATAAATATACCGTGCCACTGAACGTGGGCGCAATCCGCGAAAGCTGTTTCCGTCCCGCTGACAAATGGACCCCGCCGACGGGGGATGAACTCCGCTATTTGCTGGAAAATGTGCTCAACCTGAGTCAGGAGGGGCTTGCGCGACATGTTGGCGTTAACGGCAGAACGGTGCGCCGCTGGGTGAACGGAGAAAGCGACATCGCGTATTCCGTCTGGTGCATCCTTTGCATCGATGCCGGCTTACCGCCGATCTGGAAATAGCAGCGCAAAACACCGGCGCGAAAATGTGCTTCCTGAAGAGAAGCTGAAGGGCTTGTGCAACTGCGAACCGCAGTACCGAACATCGGTACTGGAATCCAGTGAGGGGCTGAGCCGCTATCTGGCCGGGGCTGAAAACTGAGAAGGTGGCCGCCTCCTGCAGGGGCTGTACGGGCATTAAACCTGTATTGCTCTGAAACGCGCTGTACGCCTCTCTGAGTGCTTCTTTAAAAAAGCTGCAACCTTCTCGCATTAATCGCTTTGACGTGTCCAGGCGCGCATTCAGCCCCATTCTGATTTGATTTCGGCCTGGTATTTGCCAGTGAGCCTACTTTAGATATCCGCAGAGCGTTTCCTTCCTGTTCATTTCAGGTCAGTTGCCGTCATTCCCTGGTGGCTCCACCGTTCCCTCAGCGGGTTCAGGCTATCGCGGGTGTCTGATGCCTGGACCTCTGCACCATGCCGGCAAAGTGCCGCCATCTGGATCTAAAAGCAATATTTACAGGGACAGGCGTCAAGGGAAAAACAAAGAAAAGTAATCATATAATGCTTGCTTTATATGGCTCATTAGACGTATAATAATCACATCGAAAGGCAATGAGGCTTTTCGCGGTAGCGCCCCGACTGGCGCAGGAGTAAAAAATTATGAGTAAAGCACTGACCCCTTCCCAGCTTAAAGCTGAACTGGACACGCAGAAAGATGCGCTGCTGAAGGCGTGCCTGTATGCCCTCAACGAAATCCCTAACCGCCGTTTAAGTGGTCCATATTCATCCACGTATGCGCTGGCCGCGCAGGTCAGTAAACTGCTCCAGAGCTGCAAATAATCATTGAAGGGCTGGCATTACCAGCCCTGTTCAACCCTTACGGTAGCGCCCCGCATGGCGCAGGAGTCTGAAATGTCATCTAAAAATACTCTCCCGTCAGTCGATCTGATGTACTGCCAGCATGGCGGTGAAGTGATCCCGTCCATTGCTATTGAGCGCATCATCTCGTTGCGGGATGAAGGTATCCGCGTCTATCTCGACGGCATAGACAAGCTGCGAAAAGCGCGCGATCTGATGCAGCAGGCCGGAGGCTGCCAGTACCTCTATGACTACGACAAAGCCGTAGAGAGCGCCATCAAATGGAGCGACACCACGCCAGATCAGGCCGAAACGGCTATTTCCCGCGTTATCGACGGAAAAATCTGGGATCGGCTGATGACGGAAACCGGTATGTATACGCTGATGAGCAACAAGCAACGTCAGGAATGGGATCGGCAGGTGGCAGGCAAAGAAATGCCGCCGATAACGCTGGATAACGTTATGAGTACGTTCCGGCACCTGAACGCAAGCAAGGCTGATACCTTCACGCAAGGGCTGATTGATATCTTTAAATCCCTGTCGTGGGATTATAAAACCAATAACCCCTGCATGTTTGGCAAGCGTATCATCATCGCGCCGTTGCTCGATGTCTGGCGCAGTGGCTGGGTGCGCTTCAGCTCAGACGGGCACACCAAAATTGACGATCTGGCGCGGCCGTTCTACGTGCTGGACGGGCGTAACGTGCCTGATTACCGCGTTTCTGACGGTGCCAGACTGGATGCCTTTTTCAGTGAAAACCAGTTCAACGGTAAGGTGTTCGAGTGTGATTACTTCAGCGTGCGATATTACAAAAAGGGCAGCGCCCACATTACGTTTAAACGCCCGGAGCTGGTTGAGAAGATCAATAATCTGGTTGCCAGTCACTATCCCGGAATGTTACCCCCTCGCGTGTAATGCAGACGGCAGGCCGCATTTGCGGCCTGAAATATAAACAGGGAAAGGAAGTATTCCCCGGCCTGAGAAAATCATGCCGGGCATGTATTTATTGCTTGAATAATATGGCTCATTAGACGTATAATGATCACATCGAAAGGCAATGAGGCTTTTCGCGGTACCGCCCCGACTGGCGCAGGAGTAATAAACATGGCTATTCAATCCCTTCAGTTCCGTAACGGCTCCGTTTCTCTTGGTGATGTTTTTGTTTCCAGCTGGGGTTATGAGCAGACAAATACCTGTTTTTATCAGGTGATCGCCCTGCGCGGTAAGAAAACCGCTGTACTGCGCCGCATCGCTGCGCAGCAGGTGAAAGCAGACAGTGCAATGTCTGGCGAGTTAAAGCCGGTATTGAACGACTTTAAAGGCGAACCCGTGACCCGTCGCATCTGTGAAAACCATGAGCATCCGTCTGTCAGCATTGACGAGTACGAACAGGCTTATAAGACCGATCCTAACGAAAGCCATTTTTACAGCACCTGGGGCTGACCGCCTGCCACGCCCCGCAAGGGGCGTATAGTCGAAGACTTATTCAACCAAAACGTGAATACTATGCGAAATAACAAGGCGCTCAGGACGCAGATACATGGCGGAAACAGTTTATCAGGCGCGGAGGCGTTTTTACCTTCTCCGTTTTCGGCGCAGTCGTAACCCGGACACACTGGAAAAAATGTACGAATCCATGCGGGATCGTGGACAGGTGCCGGAGGAGGACACCGCGGCTTTTGAGGCTGCCGCCGACCATCGCCGCGCAGAGCTGGCATCGGGACGCATCTGGGATAAGATCCCGCCGCATGTCTGGCAGTATGTAAAATAATCACAGCGCCCCCACGAGGGGCGTTTTTTTGCTTGCGCATATGGCTCATTAGACGTACAATGTTTTTACTGATTCAAATCAGTACCTTCCTAAATAGCCTTACAGGTGCATTATGACCTCTTCTGAAATCCTCCATAACCTCCCTCAGATTATCACGGCCGTGGCCGCCCTCATTACTGCCATTACCGGGCTGATTAAAGTCATGAAGGATAAGGGTAAGGACTGAACCGCCGCAGGGGGCGACAGCCCCCTGCATCCCTAACCGGCAGCGCCCCGACTGGCGCAGGAGTAAAAAAAAGTGACAACGCTGCATATTCAAGACATTCCCACTGATGGCGCGCCGCCTGTTTGTGCAGGCCGCTCAATCTCAGATGATGACCTTTGCGCCTCATGCCAGCATCTCGACTATCGCCCTGGGCACCTCAGCGCCTGCCTGCTGTCAGGTTGCGGGCGTGACGACTGGCCTTCAGAACTGGATGCAAACGGCTACAGCGTTGCCTGTAGCGGCTATGAGCGTGAAAAATCGCTTGATTAACATGGCTCATTAGACGTACAATAATTACATCGAAAGGCATCCGGTCTTTCGCGGCAGCGCCCCGTCTGGCGCAGGAGTTTTACAATGCACGGTAACGTAAATGAAATTTGCGCAAGGCTTCTCGACAGTTTTGATCCACAGCAGCGGATCAGCCTGCTGATCTGGACTGCTGAAGATGTCCATGACTGCACCAGTGATATGAACCTCACTGACGATGAGGCCGAAGCCGTTCTGGCAGAAATCGCGGAATGCAGTTCACACAGCCGTTATGGCGTCGGAAAAGATACCGTCTGGAGCCTGGCAAAGCAGGTGCGCGAAGATGCCGCCCGCGATCGAAAAATAGAGGTCAATGCCGAGGCGCTGCAAAAAGTCGTGGCGCTGGCGGCGCAGTTTATCCGGCTGGAAGAAATCCAGTCTGGTGAAGGAGCTGCACGCCGACTTTATCCGCAGGAGTCTGAGGCGCTGGAGTGCATCACGAAGGTGATTAACGGCTAATTCACGCAGTAACGCAGCGAACTTTCACAGTAGCGCCCCGACTGGCGCAGGAGGAAAAAACATGTCCCAGAATGAAGCCTATTACGACACGCTGGCCCTGATTGAAAAGGGGCAATGGTGTTTCGGCAGTATGGACGAAGAAAACGAAGAGCGGGCAATCAAGGCCGCTAAGGCGCTGGCGCTGTTTGCGCGCCTGAATGAGCAGGACTGCGACGGACACCCGGTTTCCGAAATCATCGTTGATTTTATCGCTAACCTGATGCACCTGGGGGAAGCGATAAATTTTCGTGTGCTCGATGAGGAAAGCGCGGTGATCCCGTTGGTCAGGATCGCAGCCGTACACTTTAACGCTGAAACAACGTCATAGTAATCATGTGAATCAGAAGGGGGCAGGCGTGATCCTGCCCCCAAAAATGGACAGGGGAAAGAGTTCTCCCGCCTGAAAATATTCAGGCAGGCGGGAATATTTTGCTTGATTAATATGGCTCATTAGACGTATAATAATCACATCGAAAGGCAATGAGGCTTTTCGCGGTAGCGCCCCGACTGGCGCAGGAGTACAGAAAATGTCTACTGAACTGAATCAACCCGCCATCACTGCACGCATTATCCCCAATAACCGCCGCATGGCCTTTCTGCCACGCCTGTTCGGCGCCTGGTATCTCACAGGTGAGGCCGGTGTCTACAACCACGCACGTTCTCTCTGCGCCGATTATCAAGGCGGTTCCTGGGAATTCGCCGAACTGTCTTGCGGTAGCGGCTTCATGTACCCACTGAGCGCAGAGCGCTTCACGGTATCGGTTAGCGGTAACTGGTTCGAAGGGGAACTGTCCGCAGAAGCTACCGGTATCGTGCTGACCCTGTTCACCCTGAACCACATGATCTGGCACGCACATGATGCCGGCTATGAGCACATCTGCGACATGCTGATCACCCAGCAGGAAAAGCTCAAATTATATGCCGACCAGCACGCCGAAGCCGGTTTGATTTACCGCGCGATTGACTGAAGCGGCGGCCCCCGCGAGGGGGCCAATACTGACAGGGGGAAAAATGTTAACACTAACTGATATTCGCGCCAGCAATACGGTGCTGGTTACGGAATTTGACGGCGTGCGTGCTGTGCATTTCTGTCTGCATGAAAAATTAAGCGGTAGCGACAACGATCTGTGGTTTCCGCTTGCCAATGGGGCCGACCTGTTCGAGGCACTGGAAAGCATTATGTGCATCAATTTTGCCGCTGCTAACGTTGTCTCGCTGGAGTTCCTGCGGCAGAACGGGAAGTGCAAAGACTACCGGATCACCTACAACAAGGCCAAATTCAAGCCATTATGTTAGATATCTGACATCATTAAATGTTCATATTTGAACAAAATTAAATTAAAAAATACGTCTGATAAGTTGATAAAATGGCTCATTAGACGTATAATTATTACATCGAAAGGCAGTTGAGCCTTTCGCGGTAGCGCCCCGACTGGCGACGAGGTAAAAAAAATGGAACTCAATGATACTGCAAAATTACCTGACTCTGATGCACGGAAAATTAACGCCGTAGCGTCTCAGGCATACCCTCTTGGCCTCCTGCCTAATCTGAAAATTAACTTCTACTCTATTGACGCCATTCAACTTGAACTGCGTGACAACAGTGGTGATCTTATCTGGCGAGATTTCACGTTCTCCCGCGATTTTATCAACGGTTTTATGCCTTATATCAGACCAATAAATTAGCACTGAATATCGACGGGAGCGGGGGAGAAACTCCCCCGGAAGGAGATTAAGAAATGGTATTAACCGGTATTGAAACAGTAAAGGTAGCGGTGATCTGTACAGGCCACGTCAGCCATCAAGATTCAGAGATTATCCCTGAGTTTCTCTGGAACAACTGGAAAGAATCCGGAGAGTTCTGGATAAGCAGTACTGCTCACGGTTGGTTATTTCGGTTGTGTGCTCTGCCCGATGAATGGGAGGAGCGTCTGAAAAATTTTGGAGTAAGTGATGGCTGCATATCAAATCTTAGAGTGCTGGAATGTGAAGGATATGACTGGGTTCATTTCCAGGCTGATGCACCCATCGTGGAGGAGCTTCAGCACTGGGACTGGTAAAAATCTGGAACACTAAAGGGGGTTTAAAAAGCAGAGAAAAAAAGGGAGCCGGATTGCGAGAACAATCCGGCAGGTTGACAAAAGAAAATGTGAGGTTTGCTTATGTCATTATCCATTCTACAGCTTGCCGAGGATCTTGCAAAGGGTAAGCGAATGAGAGTACCACCGATGAACGGACCGGAGTGGCGACACTTCTGTTTCTGGCTTGAATATTACATGGGATACAGTATGTAAAGTAACGAACGGCGCTCATGGAAGCGCCGTTTTTTTTAACTTTCAGCAGGGGGAATTTCACGCCTGGACTGGCGTTTTATCATCAGTAGATGAAGAGACCCGCTTTCTCTGACGTGTTCTTTTTCCTTCAGTAATCTCTTTTAAATCTTTAAGCGTCACGTCATGAAAACCAAAGTTTTTAAGGTGCTCAAGGATTTCGCTGAGTGTGTATCCCTTGTTTTTAATCAGCGTCTCAATATCACTTTTCAGGGAATCAAGTACATCTCGTTTCTGTAATCTTTCTTGCGTCACATCTGGGAGTTCAGCCAGCTGACC
The DNA here is from genome assembly GCF_049237765.1 of Enterobacter cloacae complex sp. SHL021. Classification (NCBI taxonomy): domain Bacteria; kingdom Pseudomonadati; phylum Pseudomonadota; class Gammaproteobacteria; order Enterobacterales; family Enterobacteriaceae; genus Enterobacter; species Enterobacter cloacae complex sp. SHL021. The sequence continues at coordinate 29,554 of NZ_JBMKJG010000028.1, forward strand.
TCGAATAGATTCGATGTCTGTTGTGCTGTACAGCTTCGATTTTTTGGCAACCATTCTGGAATCCTCCACCGGAAAATTTTTCATTGTATCTACCGAAAAAATCATTACAAGCAGAGCAGAATTTTCTGCGTAAAAATTTGGATAACCAGCTCCGGAAATCATAATCCCTTAGCGTTAGAGGAAGCGTAGCCTATCCCGTTCTCTGTGAAACACAGGCGATGATGTGCCTTGCATGAATATCAATATACCTGAACTAGCGCAGCGTACTCCCTTTGTCATCTGGCATACAGGTTGCAAATTTGCTAAACTCATTCGCGAAGTTCAAAAGCGGGACAGGATATGTTTTGTATTACCGCCACCACGGTGGCAGCAATCCAAAACTCCTGGTCAGGGCGAAGCCCCGACACCCCAGACTGTGCTAACTGTTGGACTGAAAGGAAGATTTAGCGTCATGAGTAAGAGTGAGCGACGTAACAGAACAGCCACTCTTCCGCCGGTAAGGTGCCTTCCGGAAGAGCGGGATGAGATACGTCAAAAGGCGGAGGATGCGGGTCTCAGCATAGGTGCATTTATGCTTAGGGCTGCGTTAGGAAGGAAGATTGCTCCGCAGACAGATCACAAGCTCATTAACGAACTCTCACGTCTTGGCGGTTTACAGAAGCATCTCTTTAAAGAAGGGAACGGGGTCGGCAGTAAGGAGTACGCAGAGATACTGCAGGCCATCAAGGCAGCCATTTTCAGGATAGAGCAAAAGAACGACTAAATATGAACGCCATCATTCCACCCAAACGTCGCGACAGAAAGTCCAGCTTTGTTCAGCTGGTCGCGTATGTTTCCGTGCGTGATGATGTTCCGTTAAAAGACGAGCTGAAAGAAGACGAGCGTTTCCAGCGTCCGTCGCGTTCCCGCCAGGCCATTTTTGATCGCCTTGTTGACTACATGAACCGTAGTGAAGGAACGATCATTGAACAGATTTCTGATATGACTCCTGAAGGTGATATACGCTGTTCTGTTGACGGTGTTATCTGCCAGCATAACCTGATGTCAGTTGAAACAGCTGCAATGGAGATGAACAGCATTGCCATGCAGAACACGCATGTTAAGGACGCGGTTTATCACTATATCCTGAGCTGGCAGGAAGATGAAAATCCATCTGACGATCAGGTTTTTGACAGTGTTAAACACTCACTCAAACGCCTGGGTATGGAAGAGCACCAGTACGTAGCGGCGATTCACCGTGACACGGATAATCTGCATGTTCATATTGCTGCTAACCGCGTTCACCCGGTTTCTTATCGCGCGGCTAATGTCTGGAATGACGCGGATAAACTTCAGCGTACCTGCCGGGAACTGGAACTGAAGCACGGATTTAAAGTGGATAACGGAAGCTGGGTTCGTGATGCTGACAACAACATTGTGCGGGCCAGAAAAGGGTATCGCAATGCACCACGTTCAGCGCGACAGCTTGAACACTTCTCTGATAAAGAGTCCCTTCATCATTTTGCAGTCCAGCATGTTCGTAAGCCTGTTAATGCCATGTTCCGTGAGAAGAACGCGTCATGGGAAAAACTGCATCAGGTCATGAATGATGCTGGTTTAATGTTAGAGACTTCCGGCAAAGGGCTGATCGTGCGTGATGTGTGTGGCGACGAGAAACTGGCCGTTAAATCATCGCGGGTTCACCCTGGTATGACGCTTTCCCGTCTTGAGCCTGCGCTGGGAACCTTTGTTCCCTCACCACGTTCTGCGGAAATGGTTAAGCAAAGTGTTCAGACGTCTTACAGTGACAAACTGCATGTCCGCGATCGTGGTGCCCGTGCGGAGCGCCGGCAGGCACGCGCTGACGCCCGTATCGATTTGCGCGAACGCTACGAGAAGTACCGCAACGCCTGGAAAAAACCTGACCTTCATGCCGCTGAACGATTCCGGGCTGTGTCCGCTGCATTTAAAGAACAGAAGACCCATATCCGGGATAACGAGAAAGACGCGCATATGCGTAAGCTCATGTACCACATCGTGGAGTTTGAACGTGAGAAGTCGATGGCAGCGCTGCGTATTGCACTGAAGGCAGAACGCCAGAAGTTGTATGACGAGGGCATGATGCGGCCGCTGACCTACCGTGCCTGGACCGAACAACAGGCGCTTCACGGCGATCAGGCTGCGCTCAGTCAGTTGCGTGGCTGGTCTTACCGACAGAATCGTAAAAACCGGACACCGCAGGCCTCTGACAATATTATTTACTGTGCACCTGCAGATGACACCTCGTTGCTCAAAGCAGATGGTTACGAGGCCCGCCTGCATCGTGACGGCGCGGTTGTCTATTCCCGCCAGGGGCAGGATGCCATCATTGATCGGGGAGACCGCGTTGAAGTCATTAATCCGTATGATGACGGTGACCTCAACACGCGCATTGCCGTTGACATGGTGGCCTGGAAATCAGGCGAGCGTGTCGAATTCAGCCGGGATGGCAGTTTCGCTTATGCTGCCGGCGATGCGGTGGCTGCACACAACCTGCATCATCGTGACAGTATCATCGTGCCGAGTGACCGGGAACAATACGACTATACGCGGGAGAAGTTTAACCAGCTGAAAGGCCGGTATACGGACAGTGAACGGGAAGCACTTCGTCAGCAATATGACGATCGTTATTACGACGATGTTCGCCACAATGACGACAGTAGTTATAAGCCATAAAAACCGCTTCGGTGCAGCATTAAAACGACAGAGCATCTGAGGGGATGTCAGGGTATTTGACTTTGCTGTCGCAGGCGGATCTGAAGGGAATTTCCCCCTGTCCCCACAAGCGTACGCTGATGGCCAGACAGGGAGTGCCAGGAAAAGTTATAATTGTCGCTGAAAGTAATGACCATCCGCCATTCTTTATGGGGGCGGGTAGGATCGTTGCCTTACACTAAACTGCCCCCCCAGGAAAATCATTTACGGATACAATGCTGGCCTTGATTTTGTGTCCGAACTATTTATCTGAATATATTTTCTCGATACTTTTTCGTATATCATTAAGCCTGACTGGTTTTGTAAGAAGCTCAACCCCATCAACTGGACTCTCGCTGGAGTAAGCGCTGATGAAAATAAATGGCGTTTGTGTGTTGGGACCTGAGCCTGTTTTTACTGCCATATAAAGCTCGTCGCCATTCATGATTGGCATTTGCAGGTCACTAAGCACAAGATCGTATGGTTTACGTCGCAACTTCTCCAGCGCCCTTTCCGGAGATGAGGTATATTCTACTTGAAATATACCCTGTAAAATTGATGCGAGCGACTCACAAACCAACTCATCATCATCAATTATCAATATGCTGAGGTCGTTAGCCGTAAAACCTTCATTTCGAATAACATCGGAAATAGCCAATTCTTCTTTAGTCGATTTTTTTACAGGCAGCGTTATTCTGAATAGACTTCCAAGCCCTAACTCACTTTTGACACTTATACGTCCATTCATTGTTTTGACAACCCCCATAACAATGGCAAGCCCCATACCAAATCCGGGGACTTTTACTCCATCAGCTACTCGTATGAAAGGGAGGAATATCGATTTTAGTTTATCCTTTGGGATGCCTCTTCCTGTATCTTCAACCTCTATGACAAGTGTTCTATCACCTTCTAAAAAAGCATTTATAGTTATGTGACCTTTGTCGGTGTACTTTATGGCATTAGTTACTAAGTTTTCTGTGATCTGTGCAATCCTGAAAGGGTCGCTTATTATATGACTATCGCTAATATTGCCTATTCTAATATCAATAGAATGTTTATTGGAAATTGATTCACATTCGCTAACTGTATCTTTTATAAGTTTGGCAAGATTGAATGATATGTTGTTTACCACTATATTTCCATTGTCAACCTTAGCGAACTCTGCCAGGTCTTTCATCTGGTTTTCCATCCTCTTCGCGGCATTCTCCAGTCTTTCAATATGTTTTGAATCCAATTCTGAGTTTTTTAAGGATATTATTTCAATTGAAGATGTGATTGCCTGTAGAGACGTTTTTAATTCATGGCCTAATGCACCCAAAAAAGCATTTTTATTATTAAATGCAGCTTTTTCAGCTTCTAATAATTTATTGGTTTTATATAGCTGAAAAGCTACTATGATAAACATAGCAAAGATTAAAACTGTTACGATTGCCAGCAAAATAATAAGGCTTTGCCTTTTTTCTTTAAAATCCTCAAGGGCTTTTGTTCTTTGATTGACCTCCGCATGGTCTGCTATATTGTTCAATGATTTTGAGTCTGGCTCGATTTTATTGACTAACTCAATAACTTTTTCAATGTTTGGGTTAGGGGTGTTTATATACGAGTCTACCGCTTTTATTTTGTAATAAATAGAATCAATAATCTGCTTGTACCCCTCTTGATTATATAAAGGCTCTGTCGACTCACTCCTTGCTCTAATAACATGAATGCGGGAATAAAGGATATCTAGCTTTAATCGGATTTTATCCATATCTTTGTCTTCGCTCTTAACAAGAGAGTAAAACTCAGACAATTGGATTGAAAACTTTGCAATAGCCCATGCATAGTTTTCCTGAGTGCCGCTTATGGCATAAAAAGACTTGTCAGACAACATAGAATCGTATCTAACTATTGTCGATACAACAAAAGTTAATGTAACTGCCATTCCAGACAAAAGAATAAGGAATTTCTTTTTCATTTTAGCACCGTAATTTTGTTAACCTGCCAAATGAATCTTGATAAATACAATGGGTTGTTTATCTCACTAGCGTGCTCATCGAGTGGGTATATAACGAAGTAAGGACCAAAATTTCTTACTTTAAGTTTTTTACCATTCATTTTGTAAGCAAAAATGATGTTGTAATTTTCAACATCTGAGACAGGGATATCTATTGAGTAATCATTTAGTGCGATCATTCTTAATGTTCTCCCTTGAGCACCGACTAACTTTAATATGTCTTTAACTCTAACACCCTCAAAATCTACTTTAGTTTTTGGTTTCGTCCACGGTGTCGTTGTCTTTATGTGTGCCATTGGCATTTTAATAAAGTCATTGAATGTGAGTGTGTATCCAATGTCATTGTTTTTATGGCTAATCATTCCGTCAATATTTATATCTTCAGTCGCAGCCATTGTTTGAGAGGTCACAAACAAAATCGTGGCGAAAAATGAAAGTTGAAACTTATGCATAAAATTCCTCAAATTCTTTATTTAATACTTCCAGCATATAATCATCTTCGCTGCAATGAACACCTGCGGTATGGTTATTTCCGATATAAATTGATTCACATTTAGTATAGTAAAGACTACGCAACTCAGGTTTGACGGTGGTAAATATACACCTTGTGGGTATATTAAAGCCTGCTCCTAAATGAAGCGCAGAAGAATCGCAGGTATACAAAAAACATGCATGTTTTATGATTCCTGCGAAAGATAACGTATCACTGGATATGTTGCTTATATTAAAGAAATTAGGGTGATCTACGTCATTGAAACCTAATACTTTAACGCCGAACTCGTGGCTCAATTCTTCAACAATTTCAACATGAAATCGTGAGGGGATGCTTCTTATCTTTGTACTCGCGTTAGGACAAAACAGTATATACTCCCCCAGATCAAAATCTGGTACATCTGTGTTTAAAAGCCAGGAGTTATTTTTGATGTTATCATTAATGCTTTTGGGGTTGATTCCAAGATTAGTTAGAAAAAAATCATGCATCTCGATGCTATCAAAATCTTCCCAATAAAGCTGATTTCCCATATCTATATTAACGTCTGTATGGTTGATTTTAGAGATGTCGAAAGGTAAGTATAATAACTTATCAATAATGCCTGATGCCATGTGATAAATTTGTTCGACATAGTCCTGGCAATGCTCCGGCCTAATCAATGTTATATGAATATCCGGATTTATAGATTTAATTGCATGTAGAGCAGAGATTCCAATGATTGAATCTCCAAGGGTTACCCCTAATCCATTAATTATGGTGACTTTTTTTATTTTTTTATAATCAACCTTAACCTTGTTTAATGCATTGTTATATACTGTTTTATATGCCAATGGTGCAAGATCACCAACAGGCTTTTTTTTATTCACTCCATAGGGAGACACGATGTATCTCCCATTCAACAGAAGACTACCTGTATATTCTAATAAGCATCTGTTCATGGCTATTTGTTTGGAAAAAACTTATCTACATTTGATTTTATAACGAAAGATTTTATAGGCTTTTCATAGGGGCCAATAATATCAAGTTCGTTAATAGCTCTTGAGATCTCGCTATCAACTGCCCCGGATAACTGTCCTGTTAAAACCATAACCATCGCATGCTTATTTCCTGATGATCTGATTTTTTTAATTGTATTGAAAACGGTTTTATTATCTACAATCCAATCTAATATGTATGCATCGAACGGGGTTTGTTCGATAGCATCATCTAATTCATCTATACTATAGAATTCCTTTATTGTGTATCTATCCCCTTCAAGAAGAGATGATAGGCTCTGAACGATATTTTTATCGTCATCAAGCACAGCAATTCTATGCTTTTCTTTGTCTATTTTTTTGGGAATAATTTCGATTAAATCAATATTCATTTTTGATTCAAATAGCACATCATCACGGATACTGCTTGTTTTAACAACATGCCACACATCATTTATTTTTAATGCAGAGTAATTTGTCGGTTCCGATGGGTTTTCAGAAATATAGATCTTACAGGGCTCATTCAATTCCCCATCGCTCCAAACTGCCTCATGAACTTCAACATCCTTATTAGATTGTTCCTGATAGTAAAGTCGAAAAAAATCATCCAGCCTCATACCAACGGAATGCACAACTTCAAGCAGCTGCTGAACTCGCCATTCACTTCCTCCTGCCAATTTTTTAGTGGCCGCAGTAGAAGACATCTCAAGGACATGCCCCACATGCATTGAATGTTTCTTCTCCGGTACGCCACCACTCGTTAGAACTTTTGCAACCAGATCTCCGACCCAGTTTGTGTTGTTATTCATCACTTTTCACCTCTTGTTTGGAGCGTCACGCATAAAGTAACTACAGGTATAAGGCAGAGGCATTTTATCAGTAAAAACAATCTTTTCCGATAACTTTACTCCTAAAGGTTTTAACCTGAGGTTGTGAATTAGCTGTTTATCTCAACCACAGGTTGACATGTACAGATAGTTCTATAACATATGCGTTAGAGTTACACATATGCACAACCTGGGGTTGGTTTGTTGCTGTGGCTATAAAACAGCGCCTGGGAAGGGGTGAGCTCGAAGTTCAAAAAGGGATGTAAGTCAGTAGCTATTACGCCGTGGCTTGCCCATCACTTTTTTGTATACGCAACAATGTTGGTTTTTTTAAATTGCTCTTTAACAATGTGTAAAATCGAATTGATACAGAGTTCCTATTTAGACCCCTACGCAAAAATGCGACGTATCAAGCGGGACGATCTGTCGCTTGAGAAGGTTACCTCTGCGAAAGCAGACGTGGAACGGGCAACACTGATACGGTAAACGAAGTATCTAGCGTAATTATAAAGTATTGATTAAAGCCCACTGAAGAGTGGGCTTTGCTTAATCACTTTTATATGCCTTCCGGCAAAAGCAAGAGGAGAAATAATGGCAATTAATGCGCCGCCTGAAAAAAGAAAAAACCGTACATCAGATAATGTCATTTACATTGGTGCTGAACGTAAAGATAGAATAGATCAAATGACTATTGAGATTTCTTACAGTACCAAGAAGAAAGTCTCTACAGCTCGTTTTTTCCAATTTTTAATTGATCATTATGGAGAAAATGCAAAGAATGAATTTATTGAAGCGATAATAAAGTCGGATGATTCCTGACCTTATCTAAGTTTCCGTCTAGCACCTTTCCTGACGTATCTATGTATATTACTTTGTTTTCTATCAAGTTAAGTGTTTCTGTCTAATACCCCCGTTTCATCGGAGCCATCATTATGAAACATCTACTTCCAGGGCTGCTTATCCCCGCAGTTCTGGCTGGCTGTGTCTCACACTCAGCCAGCACTGACGCCCCTGCCAGCATATACATCGATGGTCTAATCGCAGACAGCGCTCAGACTATCAGCCAGGCCCAGACAGGCCTTCACCAGACAGGACCGAATCCGGCCCGACCGGTATCCCCTACTGCACTGATTAAACCGTTACCACCTTCAACGCCTGTCAGACCAGGAGTGATCGAACCTTACCGAAGCCCGTCCCTTCCGGTATCGCAAAACGTTCAGCTGCCGGCACTGAGCCATGTTTCCTACAACGGGCGCCCGGGACCTTTATCATTCCCGCAACGCGCTGGTTACGCCCGGAACATTACCGTTCAGGATGCCGCACAACGCATCATTCCTGTCGGCTGGTCAGTCAACTGGTCCCCGGGTCTGGAAAAAGTGCGCCGGCAACGGGTGAACCTGTCTCTTAACGATCAGTGGCCGCGCGTACTCAATAATCTGGTCTCGGCGAAGTCGCTCTACGCGACGGTTGAATGGGGACAGTCACGAATCACGATAACCTCATACAGCCCCCGACCTCGTCTCTTCAGCCATCAGTAACGGGAGGGGTCCATGAAACTGCCGGCAATTTTTCTTTGCTCCCTGCTTTTTCTGCCCCAGGCGCAGGCCTACTGTTTTAACTATGCCGCATCGAAGTACAACCAGAACCCGCTCGTCGTTGAATCCATCGCAATCTGGGAAAGCAGCCTCCGCCCTGACGCTGTCGGCCGTAACTACGATAAAGCCGGCAGGCTGCTCAGCTCTGATTATTGCCTCATGCAAATCAATACGGCGAACGTCCGGGCGCTGGTATCGATGGGTGTCATTTCTTCTGCTGACGATCTGTTAAAAGACCCGTGCTTATGTGTTCAGGCCGGCGCCTGGGTGCTTGCAAAACACCTGAAAAAATGTGGTAACACCTGGCGTTGTCTCGGCTCCTATAACGCCGGTTTCTCAGATGACCCGAAACAGGAAATAAAACGTCAGAACTACGCCGCAGAAATCCGCTCCATCTACGAACGCCTGTACGCCAGGCAGCACCGTGCCAGTTAAACCGCACAGACTGAGGTTCCCCATGATAGAAAAGCTTCTGGCCACGGTAGTGGCTTCGTTCATGCTGGCCGGCTGCCAGCAACCGAAATCCGTCATTACGGCGCCGTACGTTCCGCCGGAAAAAACGTCGCAGAACGTCTCGGTAGTGCGAGCTCAGCAATACCAGCTCTGGGACGAGAAGGTCATCAATATCCGCACACCGCTACCGGCAGACACGATATACGCTAACAGCACGCGCCTCTCACTCGACTGGGACGGCGATGCGATCGAACTGCTGGCCCAGTTGGCCAGACAGCGCGGTCTTCAGTTTAACTACAGCGGCGTCCACCTGCCGTTACCGCTGAACATTCATGTCCGCGATATGACGTTCCAGAATCTGCTGCGCCTTGTCGAATCGCAAATCAGCTGGCGTGCCACGCTGCACCAGTATCCGGGCCTGCTGCAGGTCGAGTTTATGCCGGTGAAAGCAACGCCGGGGGGCCGCCGATGAAACATACCGCTATCGTGCTGCTCTGTCTGTGTGTCGCCGGATATGCGATGGCAGACGACAGCGAGCCGTCAATCCCACAGGGTATGGAACACTACCTGGACATCAGCAATGACAGTGAGAGTGACATCACTGACGCCCGGGCCGCCATCATCCGATCAGCAGGTCACACCATCGGATTCCGGGGCGGGAAAGCGCAACGTGCATTTGAGCTGGTTAACGCGCTGAAGGCCCGGGAAAGCGCGCTGAATGCCCTGTATGACTTCAGAACGCTCGTCAGTCAGGAAGGCTGGTTACCGCCTGTCATCGACGAAGCGCAGGATGTGGCGCATATCACCGACGATCAGATCCGCACCGCAAGCCGCGTGTACCAAATCATTCTGCCGGAACGCTTTGTCAGTAACCCGCCGTCCTGGCGCCGCTGGTTACTGGCAGGGTTGAGCACGACATCCCCCTCTGGCCAGGAAGGTGGCGTCATCCCCAAAAACAGTGATGAACAGAAAATCTGGCAGGAAGCGGTGGAGAAAGGCTGGCAGGACGGACGTGACGGTGCCGATCACACGCTGGAGGCCAACTTTAACCGCCTGACCCGGGATTACCGGGGCATGTTGCTCTACTCACGCCTGTTGCGGGAAGGCTATATCTCTCGCCCGGAAATTACCGAGCAACAACAGAGCGTCAGCGGCGGCCATAAAAAACTGGTCACAGGCGATCGCGTCCGCAATCTGCGCAGGCATGCCGAGTTCAATCCAAATAAAGGTCACTGGAAACCGGTCATCAACACGGAGTCACACCATGAATCCCACCAAACCTTCTGATCCCTCCACCCCCGATCTTGAAATGTTTGATTTCGGTGGTGCGGTTAATGTGCAAAGTTACAAAGCCTTTCTGGTATGGGCAGCCAAAAATGCCGTCAGCGACATTCACGTTCAGGGCAGCAACCCCATCGTCATCGAACGCTATGGCCGGATGGTACCGGTGACGCCCTTCTCGTTACCGGACAATATCCTCTCGGACATTATTGACGGATTATTTGACCCGGAACTTCGCGCTAAGGTCCGGGGAGGAACCCCCCAGGACCGGGCCATACAGCTCGATGGCGATCAGAATAAACGCTATGGCCTCGATCGCGGTGAACGCCTGCGCTTTCGCTGCAATGTTGTGCAGGCAACCGCAGCCAACATGCTGACCACCTGTGCCATGACACAGCGCGTTATCCCGACAGCCATTCCTGAGCTGGAAGCGATGGGGATCGAGCCGGACCTGTTTGAAGCACTGCTGCCCCATAAAGGCCTTGGTCTGGTCTGCGGTGAAACCGGGTCAGGGAAAAGCACCCTGCTGGCCGCCATTTACCGTTACTGTGCGAACCTCTTCCCTGACCGCAAAATCACCACCGCTGAGGATCCGGTGGAGTACATTATCGGCCGTAAAGGCGATGTGCTGCCGGCGACACAGCTGGAGCTCGGCCGGGATGTTGCCACCTTTGCTGAAGCCATCAGGGCGGCGCTTCGCCGGGCACCGTCCATTATCGGCGTCGGGGAAATGCGCGACACCGAGACCATTCTGGCCGCCGTGCTGAGCGCACTGTTAGGTCACCTGTGCCTGAGCACCCTCCACACGGATTCCGTTGGCGAAACGATCCCCCGTCTGTTAGCCGGTATCCCGATTGAAATCCGGGAGGCGACGGCACGCGATGTGATGGGCACGATGCAGTACATCATCGTCCAGCGTCTGCTCAGAACCACAGACGGCAAACGTCAGGCGGTACGCGAATACCTGGTATTCGACCAGCCTCTGCGAAACGAAATGGCTCAGGTGCCTTATACCGAATGGGGCCACCTGCTGAACCGGAAAGTGCGGGAGAAGAAAGGCCGCATCGCTGATAAAGCCTTCACGCTGCTCCGGGAGGGCATCATTGACCGCGATGAAATGCTCTCCGTTGTATCGCCTGCAGAACTTCGGGAAATGGAGGCCTGCGTATGAGAAGCGTGGAAAACCGCTGGCGTGAATCCAGCCGGCCGCTGACCGTTTACGGTGTCCCGGTCGGGATGTTCCTGATCTATCTCGTCTGGTGCAAGTTCCCGACCTTCATGACGTTGTGGATCTGCACGGGCGTACTGACGTTCTTCGGCGTTATCGCGCATTTCGGCTGGTCGTGGCCGGTGTTGCTGCAACGTCTTCTACACATGGTGCGGGGAAGCCGGAAGGCCGGTCGTCCCTGGTGGTATCGCCGCTTCTATGAATAATTCAGCAGGTATCGTGTATGGCTCAGCATGCTCAGGTCGCAGACCGACGTTTGTGGCTCGCAGTACCCCATGAAGAAAAAGACGAAGCCGTCGCCGCAGGCGGCCTCGCCAGTGACGGCAGACCCAATATCAGCTGGTCACCGGACGATAAGCTCTGGTATGCACGGGAAGGCACCGCCTTAGCCGGCATCCGGTTATGGCTCCCTGATACTTCCGCGCGGGCAACGGGCGACGCCGACCCCCGGGTGGAGTTTGCTGACAGGTTAAAGGAAGCCGGTTTCATCCTGGAAGGCCTCCCCGTCATGGACGGGAAATGGCACCGGGCCAGAGTCGAAGAGGATAAAAAGGGTAAATCTCACCGAGAAGGGGGCGGTGCCTATAAAGGGTTCACTGACGGCCACCCCGCCGGCATCTTTGTGAATTACCACCGCTCGTCGGAAAAAGAAGTTTCCCGGTGGCGGGCTCAGGGGGGAGAAACGGACCCGCTGACACGGCTGCACATTCGCGCTGCAACTCGCCAGGCGCAGGACGATAGCGAACGTGCCCGGCAGCAGGCCTATGCGGAAAAAGCCCGTGCGGCCAGCCAGCTTTATGACCAGCTGGCCCCGGCGACAGACTCACATCCTTATCTGATGCGTAAAGGCGTTTCCGCCGATCCGGCATTACGTGTCACCCGCAACAACCGACTGGTAGTACCGTTTTATAACCAGGACGGTGAATTTCAGTCCCTGCAGTACATCGCCGAAGACGGGGAAAAGAAACTCTATTCTGAAGCGCCCAAAGCCGGCAATTTTTTTATCACCGGCGGCATGCCGGTGAATGGCCAGCCCATTTTGTATGCCGAAGGGTATGCGACTGCCAGAAGCCTCACTGCAGCGACAGGCTTCCCGGTCGTGATGGCCATCGATGCCGGCAATATGAGAACGATAGCGGAAGGATTCGGACAGCGGTTCCCCGACAGCCCGCACTTCTTCATGGCCGATATGGACCTGAAGAAAAACGATAACAAAGACGATCTTTACCTTGCCATTCAGTCCTCCCGTTTTGTCCCCAGCGATCCGGGTTTCTATATGGATGAAGAAAAACTGAAGGAAATGAAGGGATTGTTTATGGCGTTACAGGCCGCCGATCGTGTGCCTGACGGACATGTTGTGATACCGCCATTTACTGAGCAGGAAATGAAAGCAGGGCTGTCTGATTTCAACGATCTCCATTCAGCTCGCGGGCTAGATTCACTGAAAACCGTACTGGCGGAGACACCCGGCCTTGCTGCACATCTGTATCACCCGGAGACGCAAACAATGACAGTTCCAGTTGAAAAGCAGGCACCTGCGCAGCCCTTCCCTGAGCCGGTCCCCGCGTATGACAACGTATCACAGGAAGGGCCTGACAATACCAGCGCAGATATGGAGAGTTATGAAGCCATGATGGCTGTGGAAGCAGCAGCGGCGCCGGAAGCAACAACGGCGCCGGAAGCAGCAGCGGCGCCGGAAGCAACAACGGCGCCGGAAGCAGCAGCGGCACCGGAAGCAACAGCGGCACCGGAAGCAACAGCGGCACCGGAAGCAACAGCGGCACCGGAAGCAGCAGCGGCGCCGGAAGCAACAACGGCGCCGGAAGCAGCAGCGGCACCGGAAGCAACAGCGGCACCGGAAGCAGCATCGGCGCCGGAAGCAGCAGCGGCGCCCACCTTCGCCAGCCTTCTGAAAGTGACCTCAGCGCCTGCGGAACCAGAGGTATCTGCAGATCCGGCGGCAGATGACAATCTGGCACCGGTAAAAGCAAAAACCACGGCAGAAAACGCGACGACCGCTGCGAATGAGCCGGATGAAACTGAAAATGCCATCGTATGGGGGCCCCGCGCGCCGGGCGAAGGTAACTTCACCCCGGAGACAGCGCCCGCATCAACCTTAATTGATACCAATGCCCTGCTTCAGCGCATCACGCATGAAATGCAGAACAACACGGTGCTGTACAAGCTCGATGGCCAGCCGGCATTTCGCGATCATGGCAACCGGATGACAATGGAAACCCCGGATGCCAGTAAGCAGGATGACATGGTGATGGCCGCACTGCTCACGGCAATGCAGCATTATGGTCGCAGGATCCAGATCACCGGCAGCGAGACCTTTCAGACGAAAGTTATCGGGCTGATTGCATCACACGGGCTGGATGTTCAGATGCGCGATCCGGTACAGCAGGCCATGTTAAACGAGGCCCTGAAACAACAGGCCGCTGACAGGCCGGATGTCCGCGACAGTATCAATGCCACGCCCGTGATGCCTGCGGATGCGTCCGTTCAGACCAGTCCCGGCAAAAACGCGCCCGGTCCAGCACCGGCAGGAGAACAACCCTCCCCGGTCCCGCCCGGTGGTACGGCCGAACCGCCGGTTAAGGCCTCTGAACCGGCGGGGCAACCACCTTTAGCGACGAAAGCCGAGGACTTTAAAGACGGCGTGAAGGGGCGCCTGCTGGAGCATGGCCGGGCGCATTACCAGTTCAATGAACGGAACAGCATGAACTATTACGTTCATCTCGAAACCCGCGAGGGAGTCCGGGAGGTCTGGGGAAAAGAGCTGGAACAGGCCATCAATCAGAGTCGCGTCAGTGAAGGTCAGGTCGTCAGTCTGAAGTTTGAAGGGAATAAACCTGTCACCGTCAATCAGCCCGTCATGAAGGACGGAAAAATCCAGGGATACGAACAGATCACGGCGCACAGAAATTCATGGAGCATGACGCCGCTGGTTAATCCCCGCGTTCGCCCGCCGGCGACACCCACTACCGGGGAAACCCTCTCCGCGTATGACCTCCATGAGTACAGCAAAATACAGGCCCGTCTGTTGCGCACCGTGCAGGCAGAGAACGTGCCACCGATCGCCGGGCAGAAAAATAACCTGCTGTGGATACGGCCCGACGGGCGGGGAACGGGCGATGCCGGCGACCCGGCCACGGTAAAACTTCCGGCTAAAGATGGCCAGTCCACGACCCCGGTCGTCAGCGCCTGGCGGGATGACGGACAGCTGGCACTGCACCTGGTCAAAGGGCATGGCCCTTACCTGCAGGGCATTGCGCAGATTAACGGACAGTACCAGCACGTCCTGGCTTCCATGACGGGAAATCAGAGCAATGCCAGTCTGATTATCAACGCGATAACCCCTGATGGCCTCAAAACCGTGGGATACGGACAGGCCTTAAACAAGGTGGAAGGTAAGCCCGTTGCGCGGGATGCCATGGCCTTTCGTTTCGCGGGGGAGACCGACACGGACAAAAAGCTGATTGGTAAGCTGGAAAATCCGGAAACCTTACCCCGGACTATCCACGCCAGACTCGGATTTGATGAACCTTTCCGTCCCGACACCGACTACCCAAAGTCGCAGCCCCGGGCAGAACATCATCACAAGGCCGCACCGGGAGCCGGACGCCCGGGGTAACACGCAGCACCCGACCCTCATGAGGAATCCATTATGCCAGTACAAAAAACACTGGGCGCCCTGGTTGTCTGCGCCCTCTTCCTGACGCCCCTCTCGCTGCAGGCCGCCACCTGCCGGGCTGCCACCGCGGCCGAGACAGGCAGTGACACGGGATACCAGACAGCAAAAAAAGCGGCCGAAGCCTGGTATGAACGGGAATCAGATGTCTCTGACTCCCTGCAGAGTTGCCTGGATAAAATCAGGACCCTGTCCATTACCATGCCGAATTTCAGCAGCTTATCTTCCATTCTGAACGGTTACGCGGATGAAATTTGCAGCTCAGTGGTCAGTGAAGTGAATAGTCACATCCCGTCCAGTATTGACCCCTGGGATGAGTTAACCAACTAATCCCCGACCGTCCCCTTTTCTTACGGAAAAACGCCATGAATACACCCGCGACAGGGGGCACAGACTCGTCTGTGCCTCAGACAACGCGTTCCCTTTCAGCGCAGGAACAACAGGTCTACGACGAAGCCATTCGCCTGCAGAATGAGCAGGCGCTGGGGGCGACCTTCGCCCGTAAGCTGCTGACATCAAACCTCATTCTGGGCACCGCGTTCCTGCTCATCACTTCCCTCAGCGGTGTGACGCTGTGGAAAGTGTATCACCCGGATAATCACTACTTCGCCACGGAAAGCGGCCGTGTCACACCGATTTATCCGCTGAACAAACCGGCCTGGTCGATGGAAGACATTGCTGGCTTCGGCGCCGACACCATCCAGCGGGCTTTCACGATGGACTTCGTTCACTACCGTCAGCAGATGACATCGGTGATGACGCGCTTTACCAATCAGGGATACGCCGATTATTACAAGGCGCTGACGAGCTCGAACGTGCTGAAGATGGTGCGCGATCAACGCATGAACCTGTCCACCACCGTCTCGCCGGGGGTCGTACACAGCCAGGGCATTATTAACGGGATCTATACCGTCAGGGTTCAGTATCCCGTCTCCCTGAAGCTCGATGGCCAGGAGCGCAGCCTGCCTGCAGCGAATTACATCATCGAGCTGACTATCCAGCAAACCGATCCACGGGAAAAGCCCCTCGGCCTGGAGGTCAGGCAGACCATCATGACTTCCAGTCATTAACGGAGAACGCATGAAACCGTATTTTGCACTCTCTTTACTCGCCGTGATGTGCTGCAACGTCGGGGCGGTGGAGACTCAACAGACCGTGGTACCTCACTCTGCCGATCCGATACTGGTCACTGACGGCCCCCAACAGGATGCCGCGCTGATGAATAAAGCCGGATTACCGCCGCAGCCCGCTGAACAGCCACCGGCGCCGCCGGTGCAAGCGCCAGAAACCACTCAGGCCGCACCGCCATCTGCATCAACAGTCGCCGCGCCACAGGCCAGTTCGCAGACGGACCCGGCACCGGCGGCGACGCCAGGCAGTGACGAACTCCCGCCGCCTTCGCCGCTGTACAGTGCCGCGCAGAAGCAGGTTGCGCCCCTGACACCGGATGAAGTCCGACAACTGCGGGGGCAGAAAGAGAATATCAACCGGGCGCTGGCTTCCCCGGCGATGACGGTGGTACCCCGCATCAGTGCGCAGACGGTGAATCTGTCACCGGGTTCCAGTCTGCCTCTGGTCCGCACAGCGGTAAACCATCCCAGCAACCTGAGTTTTACCGATGCTACGGGCGCCCCCTGGCCTGTGGCAGGCAAGCCGACGAACCCGATGACGAAGGACTTTGATGTGTATTACATCCCGGACTCACCCATCGTCACCATTGTGGCCAAACGGCCCTATGCGAGCGGCAGCATTACCGTCCTGCTGAAAGGCCTGTCCGTACCGATTTCGGTGGAAGTCACCAGCGGTGACACCGACAGCCAGTCCCGGGTGTGGACCGTCGATAACCGTCTGGATCTGCGCATTCCGCAGCGGGGACCGTCCGCCCGCCCGATGGCCGCGCCGGAATCGAAAATCGGCCTTTACGACAACACGCTTCAGGCCTTCCTGGATGGTACGCCCCCGAGGGAGGCACACCGCCTGAAAGCGACCGGGCAGGTGCCTGATACCACCGTCTGGCAGCTGGGCGACGACCTCTTTATCCGGACGCGCGCTGAGATAGTCGATGAGTTTGATCAGACGCTGTCCTCCGCTGACGGGATGCACCTCTTTAAGCTCCCGGTCACGCCCTATGTGACGTTCTCCGTGATGGGGCGTTCTCAGGCACTGAACATTACTCTGGAGTGAAGCATGGCCAACGAAAATGACGCAAGTCGCGATAAGACATTACTGGTCGGGCTGGCTGCCCTCGTCTGTGCCGGCGTTGCCGGAGGGGGCTACCTGCTCTGGAACCACTTTTTTGCCCCGCCGCCGACACCTTCCCGTATCAATGTGACCAACGTTGCCAGTGCCGGGAAACACCAGAGTGCAGAAACTGAGCAGTACCGTCAGCTCCTGCACGAATACAACCGGGAGGGCGCCAGTGCCGCACGGGCGGATAATTCCAGTTTCATCGCCAGTATCCCGGTAGGCGGGAGCACCCCGGTGCATACCGTGGAAGCCCCCCCGAAAGAGAAAAAGCGGAAGCCCGCTCACGAGGAAAAACAGCAGGAGAAGAAAAAGGACGAGGGCCTCAGTAAGTCAGACCAGGCAGCCCTGAATAAACTCCTCGCATCAATGGACACGTCGGCACAGTCGCCGGATCTGCAGCAGGTCTCTCTGGCCGTGGCAACCGAGCCGGGCGCTGCCGCCGAAGGCAGTCAGGCCAAATCGGCTTACGCTGACTGGACATCGTCCATCATGCCCCGGACAACCGGTGGGGGATTATCCGGCGGGGGGGAAAGCACGGCCCCGGTCATCGAGCTGATCCCGGCTTATACACGTGTGCCCGGCTCAGTGGATTTTGGTATTGATTCCGACAACAACCATTCGCCGGCGGTCGTCAGGCTCTATACCGGCCCCTATGAGGGTGCGGTGTTGAAAGCCTCTCAGGCACAACTCGGCGGGGACGGCGTGGTGATCCACATGACAACCATGTACTGGAACCGCAAAAACTACCGTGTTGACGCCTATGCGCTGAAAGACGACACGCTCATGGCCAATGTGGCCACTGACGTGAATCACCACTATATGTCCCGCATCCTGTTGCCGTCGATTGCTGCCGGTATCGGTAAAGCCGGTGACCTCTATGCGGATGCCAATACCGAGATCCTGACCAACGGCTACAGCACGGTGACCAGCCATGCCGGGATGCCGGATGGCGAGGCGGTGGCCGGCGTGGTAGCCGGTGGAGCCGCATCCAATGCTGCTGACGTACTGAAGTCGGACGCTGCCAAAATTTCACCGACTCAGGTCACGGTGGATGCCGGCCAGGCCGTTTATGTCGAGTTTATGGCTGCTGTCACCACGGCTGATGAAATCAAGCCTCGCGGTCAGAACACCACCGGCAATACGGCCACCCCGCTGGCAAACCCGCAGGACAGCCATACCGGCAACGCACTTTCGCCGGTCAGCCCTACGCTCGCACAGCTACGGGAACAAACGCAGTCACGCATCCGGACCCAGTCACAGCCTGAAAAAACGTCGGAGTAAAACAACATGAATGAATTTAATCATCCCGCCACAGACAAGGATGATCAGCCAGATATATCGGCCATCGTGCAGCATGAGAAACCGAGTCTGAAATATCTTCTTCTGGAGAAACAGTATGTTCTGGGACTGAACGGTCCCTGGCTTATCGGCATTCTCATCGCCGCCACCCTGGCCATCTGGTATCTCTTTGGCACCACCACCCCGTCATCACAGGATGAGCTGAATGCGGCGGCCGGCTTTGAAAACGTTCCTCCGGCTGCCTCACAACCAGACAACCGGTCATTGTCCTCAACACTGTCACCGCCGGCCAGCGATAACGTGAAAGAGGAAGTGGCCACGATGGTGAACGGCGTCAAAACCTACGCGGAAGCCAACCGTACAGCCATCCAGCGGCTGTCCGACACCGTGAAAACCTTGCAGCAGCAGGCGGCCACCACGCAGCAGCTGCAGAGCCAGTATCGGGAGGAGATCAACATCCTGAAGTCACGGGTGGCGACACTGGAGGTGGAGAAGGTCAACACCGCAACGTCCGCCCCCCATCGCCAGCGCCTGCTGACGTCAGGCATGAAGGTCAGTTCAGTCCAGGACGGTGCGGCGTGGATTTTCTGGAAAAACAAAACCTGGGCCGTCCGTGAGGGCGATACCCTCGCTGACGGTAAAGTCAGCATCATCCGGATCGATTCGGCAAACCGCCAGGTATTCACGACTGAAGGCGTGATCCGTTAAGGGGGATACATGGTTGATGCCCTGACGGCACTGGTCAACCTGGCCAGTGCGATCCACACCAGTGGTAACCGGTTCATCTTCGCCCTGGCTGTTGTGCTTGGCATTTATGGGGTGATGTTCGCACTGACCAAAGAGGCCCGACTGGCCCGCCAAGTGCCGGGCCACAACGGTACGGGAAAAATCATCGGCGTCGTCATTCTCGGCGGCATGCTGGTAGGGCTGTCCCAGATAATCAATGCCGGGGCCGCCCAGCTCGGCTGGTCTGATGTCACCTTTGATGAGGTCTCGTATGTTTCCACCGACACCTTTGGTCAGGGTGCCGATGCGGCCAATGCCCTGTTGACGCTTCTCCAGACGCTGGGTATAGCCTATGCACTGTCCGGCACACAGCGCATTAAACGTTCACTGAAAGACGGCCACACCGGTCTGTCAGCCGGTGAAGATGTGGGAACCGGCGCCGTGAAATTCATTACCGGGGTGTTTCTTATCTGCGCCCCGACACTGCTCGATGCTATCCAGACCAGCCTCGGTCTGTCTCTCTAGTCTGTCCTCCGCTCTCGCGGAACATTTAAACCAAAACTACCTGTAAGGAGACGTTATGTCTGCAATCTTCGATCGTGTCTTAAAAGCTTCCATCACTGCACATGAGCTGCGCCATTCCATGAAACGTAAATTCACTGCCGGTATGGCAAGCCTGGTGGCGTTAACCCCGCTCAGCGCGCTGGCTGACGGTACCCTGACCGACATGGTTGATGAGGGTGCGAGCGGGATGAGCGATGTGGAAAAAGACGCGCTGGTTTTCGCCGAAGGGGTCGGTGTACTGATCGTGTTTGCGACCATCATTGCCATGAAGAACAAGGAGAAAAGTCCGCACATCACCACCAAAGGCATCATTATCGGCTGGGTTGTCGGGATCTTCCTCATCGGGCTGGGTGAAATCGTTCGCCGTTCGCAGAGCCAGGTGGGCCTGACCGAAGTCACCGTCGGTTCCGGTAGCTAATCATCACAACGGGCAGCCTTCGTGCTGCCCTCCGGAGGTCTCAGTGACACAAAAAGGTGTTGATGATGTCGCCTGGCTGGATGTCAGCGGTGATGACACGCCGCCCTCACCGGTTCAGGTAAATGCTGAATGTTGCTCACGGTGCCGGTGGCCCGCCCGGCGGCTTTTCCGGCTCCGTGAAGCAGAGAACGACGCGGTTTGTGCAGTCTGCTGGATAAGCCACAACCTGGACACGGCCTCAGCACACCAGGGCGACCTGTGCTGGTTACCGGGGCTTCATGCCGCCGACGTCGTGAACCTGCAACGGATCGCCTGTATCGCGACCATCGCCGGCAACAGTCACGCGAAAAAACAGGGGCAGCGGGTACTTCTATGGATGCGCCGCCACAAACGGGAAACCGAACGCGCCTGGGATACGTCCCGCCCGGCTGAATTTGCGGCAGTGATGTCACGCTTACACCCGGACGACCGGCGGGCATTCCGTCAGCGACTGGCAGGCTGTCATCTGGTCCTGCCGGCCACCGTGTTCAGCGATCTCACATTGCTGCTGCCTGCCGGCATGGACGCGGACACCCTGCTGAACACTCTCACACTCCCCAGGCTGTAGGAGCTATACATGTCATTAATGAATGCGGTTGAAGATTTCATCACCTCGGTCAGCCGGCACACGGTTTCGAATGCCATGCCGGACTACTGCGACCTGCGGACCATCGTCAATCTGACGGAGTCAGATCGCAACTTCTATCCGGATATGCAGGTCCCCTTTATCGCCGTTACCGACGCCGGCCATTATGCCTCTACCTTTGAGGTACAGGGTGGCTTCTGTGAAATGGACGAGGACGCCCCCGCCAGTCAGAAATTCAGTTTTGACGGGTTTATCAATAAAGTGGCTACGGCAATGGCCACGGATTTTAAATCGACGGGCCACAAAATCTCGATGGTGATGGAGAATGACCCCAACCAGGGCAAGGCGGAACTGAAGCGCCTGCTGGCACACCAGTACCGCTCCATTGCCCGCACCGGTGTGGGCATGGCGGACATTCTGGATGAAAAGATCGCCAAAATTTCCCCGTGGGTCAGCCGTGAACGCGTCTGGCTGACCTGCTGGACGGGGCGAGAAACCCTTTCGCCTCAGGAGCTGAAAGGCGACATGCGTCGGATCAGCGGACTCGTCAGTAAAGCGCCCGGCACGCAGTTTGGCCAGGTCCCCGCGTTCTCCGAACTGACAGGGCTGAAAATTCGCCATGACGCCTTTCTCAACACGATAAAAACCGCCCTTTTTGACGGGGGGGATGGTCAGCTTATCGACCTGATGGATGTCCATCAGCTCGGTCGGGAAATTCGCCGCCAGGTGGACAGAAAGGGCACCGATGAAACTTACCGGCCGGTACTGGCGTCCGATCGCGTCAGGCCTCACGGAAAACGTAACCGGGAAGACGCTTCACCGCTCTTCGCCCCCTGGCTGAACTACCAGCTCATGGGCGTGGATGCCGACGCCGAAAACAACTTCATTAACATTAACGGCATGTGGCACGCCACGCTCTCCGTGTCGATGGGCCCGCAGCAGCTATTAACCTTCGCCCAGCTGAAAGCCCGCATCCCCCGCTCCGTGCCGTACCGTATTCGCATGGACGTCATGCCGGGAGGACTGAAGAGTCTGTCGTGGAAAGGCACCCTGCTCACGTATACCGCTTATATCCCGCCACTGCGCCCCATCTGGGAAGCGGTGGAAGAACTGAAGAAGCGCGACAGTCACGATCCGGTCTGTGTGATGACGATAGTGGCTTCAACCTGGGGAGAAACGAAGGAAGAGGCAACGCTGAACCTCACCCTGCTGACCAAAGCGTTTCAGGGCTGGGGCGTCTGTGAGGTGACCAGTACGTTTGGTAATCCCTACCGTGCCTGGGCGTCAACGTTACTGGCGGCCCGGACCGGTGGTGGTCCACACAACCTGTATCCACCGCTGAAAGATGCGCTCAGCCTGCTGCCGTTAAGCCGGCCCGCGTCAGCCTGGTCCGATGATGCCTCGATTGTTTTCCCGACCCCTGACGGCAAAATCATTCCGGTGGGGCTGGCGTCAGCTAAGCAGAATAAGCACACCGAGGTGATTGTCGGTGAACCCGGTTCGGGTAAGTCGCTCATCATGAACATGCTCAGCAATGCTATTGTGTGCAACGCCCAGCAAAAACTGCCCTTTATCGCGGTTGTCGATAAGGGCTACAGCGCCCAGGGACAAATCCAGCTTATCCGGGACAGCCTGCCCCCGGAACGCAAGGATGAAGCCATCGGCTGGGCACTGCGCAATCACAGCGATCACTGCCGCAATATGTTTGACATCCAGCTGGGTGCCCGTTACCCCATCGCCCCGGAACTAACCTGGATGAAAAGCATGCTGACCGCGATGTGTATTGACTCCAACACCGGTCTGCCGCCTAACTCCCGCGATATCGACGTCCTGCTGGAGCGGGTGATTACGATGGCCTATCGCGATAAGGATGAAACCAGCCCCAATAAGTTTTCAGACGGCGCATCGCCGGAGATCACCCGGGCGTTAAAAGCGTCCGGCCTCTGGACCCGGTATGACGAGGAATGGTGGGACGACTGTCCCTGGTATGACGTCCGCGACATGCTGTTCAGCGCCGGCTACGTGAAAGAGGCCCAGCTGGCACAGTTCCTCGCCGTACCGGAACTCTCCGACATGAGCGAGTACATCAACAGCCCGGAGATCAAAGCGAGCTTCGGCAACGTCTGTCGTGATAACTCCCAGGAGCTGCTGACAGAGTATGTCGCCCGCGTGATCGGCCAGGCTTGTAACACTTATAAAATGCTGGCCGGCCGGACCCGGTTCATTATTAACCCGGCCACCCGCATTATTGCCATCGACCTGAATAATGTCGTCGGGGATAAAAGTGCCGAAGGGCAGTTGCGTACTGGCATCATGTACCTCTTCGCCGGCCAGGTGAGCGGCGGAGACTTCATCCTGCCGCAGTACCGTAAAGAGCTGATGGCCGCGGTACCGGAGATGTACCGGCCGATGCACATGGAAAAACTGGATCAGCTTGACCAGGAAGTGAAGTCGAAATACTACGACGAACTCCACAACGCTTCGGACGTGCCGTTCATCTTCCCGATGCTGGAAACGCAGGACCGTGAACAGCGTAAATTTGGTATCCGTACCGTGTTGTGCTCACAGTACCTGACCGACTTCCCTGACACGATCCTGAAATCGGCCAACTCGGTGTATCTCATGCACTGCCGCCCCGAAGATGAGCGGGCGCTTGTCGATCACTTCCAGGTACCGGAAGTCACCATCCGGAAGTTCATGCAAATACCGAAAGGCCCGGCCGCTGATGGCAGCGGGACGAGCTTTCTTGCCGTATTCCGCACGAAAGCCGGTCGCATCGCCCACATTCTGAAAAACACCGCGGGCCCGAAAGAACTCTGGGCGCTGAGTTCATCGCCGGGCGACACCGCCCTTCGGGATTATCTGTATGAGGAACTGGATGGCGCCACCGCGCGCGACATTCTGGCGGAAAACTTTGAGCACGGTTCGGCTCAGCGTGTCATTGAATTCCGTCGCAAGAAGGCCGGCGAACAGGACGCCGGGAACGTCACCCGCCATCTCGCCCGGGAAATTATCGAAAAACGCGGTTACCGCCTCTGAGGTGAATCCATGAAACGAAAACTTTTAGCCGCCGCATTGTCCATCGCATGCGGACAGGCTCTTGCTGCCTACCCGGTTAGCGTTGTTTCCAGTGTGCCGATCACAAGCCAGGTTGTGCCCCATCTGACAACGATGCAAACCACGCTGGCAGAAATCCTGACCACCAACACGGAAATCGGCAGCGCCATTACCCAGGCGAGCGATAAAAACACGGCGACCCTGACAGAAGGCTTCCAGGCACAACGTCAGGCGGACAATTTCGGCCGTGAAACCGAACGTCTGGAAAAGGCACGCGCCAGCTTTAGCGTGCCGGACAGCATCTGCAGCGAATCGGCGTCCGGCGTGGCGCATCAGGTTCATAATACTGCCCGGGCCACCGCGTCCTCTCTGGCGTCAGGAAGCGGGATCAGCAACTCGGCCATTCAGAAAGCCGTGGCTTCCGCGCCGGTTCTCCCCGCGCAGGATGATTACCGCAGCGCCGCCATTCACGCGAATTACTGCACCAGTGCCGAATACGCGGTGTATGGCGGCACCGCGCTGTGCCAGTCGGTGTCCTCCGACATGCCTGGCGGTGACATCCAGGTCCAGTCGCTCTATGACGGTGCCGGCGCCGCGGGTAAAGAGCCGGAACTCACCTTCAGTGATGACCAGATCGATGCCGGGATGGCGTACATGCGGAACAGCGCGAAACACAGTCCCGGGCGCACGCTCGGCAAGGGAGAAATCAAGAATGAAACCGGCTGGCAGTACCAGGGCCTGCTGACGCAGTACAAGGCGATTCAGAGTGCCGCCCAGCAACCGCAGTTATCGATGATTGCGGACAGTAAACCCAACAGCAGCACGACCACCGCGCTGAAAGAAGCGCTGGAAAATGCATCCGCCAGGTCGTATTTCGATGACACCGCGTCAGATCTGGCCAAAAGTAACTACCAGATGTCAGCCCGCGAGTTTGAAAGTTTCGAAGTCGGCCGCCGGTATGCCAATACCGATTACCAGGAAGACCTGCAGGCAATGGATGGCGATAACCTGATGCGCGAACTGATCCGGGTACAGTCACTGTCAAATTATCTGCAGCTCGGCATTAAGAACCAGCTCAGGGAAAGCAACATTATCGCCGGCCAGCAACTCGCCCTGGCGGCTGACCGGGAATATCGCCCGCAGCTGCAGGCACTGATGCAGGAAATCAGCGGAGGCGTCGCCAAATGACACACAATGCCCATGATGACCAGACCGAAGCGGCCGGACAGGCGCCGCGTTCAACGGCAGTAAAAAGGGCCCGCAAGGCCCTTTCCTTGTCGGTCTCGATTTTTACGCCCATTAACGACATGCGCCGTATGGGGTCGGACGTCAGCCAGTCCGTGAAGACCAGTATCTCCCGGCTGAAGGCCTTCCGGCGTCAGGCGCGCGAGGAAAAACGCGAGAAGCTGACATTTGAACAGGCTGTCCAGGCCAGTGGCTACAGTCTGCCGCAGCTGCTGTGGAAGTATCGTTTTCTCAAGCGACTGTGGTGGGTGGTCGCCGGACTGTTCCTGGTCCTGACGCCCGTACTGATGAGTATGATATTGCTGACGGCGTCCACCCTGCCCCCGATGACGTTCTGGCGGGCGATTATTTTTGTGGTGATCTTCGCTGCGCTGGCCAGTCTGGCGGCACTGAAAGTGGTGATATGTCAGTACCGCCTCTGGCAGCTGCAGCAACGCCGCGTCAGTGACGAAGAAGGCGGACGCTTCAGCGATTTCCTCCACCACGCACACTGGATCAAAGACGCCCTGAACCCTGTCTGAACGGGTCCCTCTGTTCTTACTCATTTACGCGCAGGCTTTCTATGAAACTATTTAAGCAGCCCCTGCAGGGTCTGTTGCTGCTGCTCATCTCGTTGCCGGCCCTGGCCGATGACGTGACGTACAGCACCATTCGTGACGCTGCTGAAAATTCAAGTGACCTCTCCCGCCAGGCGTTGGTTACCATCTTTGGCGACGTGGTGACGTCGCCCTTTACTTCAACGGATACCACCGTCATCGGTTCCCTGTTCGGCATCCTGAACGGCGTTATCTGTGCCATTGCTCTGTTCTGGTTTCTGACTGTCACCCTCAAAAGCATTGTCAAAGCGGGTAATGCCGGCAAAGTCTTCGGCAGTACGCGCACCGCGATGGCGCCCCTCATGTCCTTTGTCGGGTTCATCACTCTGGTACCGACAACGAGCGGCTGGTCGCTTTCGCAGCTGGTCATGCTCTGGGCGGCCTCCATCATGGGGGTGGGCGGCGCCAACCTGCTGACAAACAAAGCTGTGGATATGATGGATGACGGGTATTCACTGGTCACGCAACCCGTCGCCAGCTCGACGCGGGATGCAGCCCAGCAGATTTTTGAGATGAACCTGTGCAAGTATGCCATCAACGAACAGCTCAGCGGCTTCTACGACGATGCCGGCTCGGCGAGCACGTCAGAGATGAGCACCTCCGGCAGTGACGGCAGTTATGAAACCAGCAACGGCAGCGCCTATTGTGGGACCGCGAAAATCCCCACGACCACGCGCAGCAGCAGCTGGTCGGTCTTGTTTGATTCCGATGTGGATACTGACGCCATCGTCAGCGCACAGAAGTCCGCACTGGATACCATGCAGACGACCCTCGACAGCGCCGCACAGACGTTTGTCAGTACCTATATCAGCAAACGTGATGATGACTCCGGTACGCTGACCGATGCCGAAACCACCATCCAGAATGCAGCAACCGCCTATGAGAACACCATTAACTCCGCGCTCAATCAGATTGACTATGAAGACACCCTGCAGAGCAGTCTGACCAGCAACATGAAAACCTACGGCTGGATCGCCCTGGGTGCCTGGTATCAGACGTTTGCGACCGCGAACGCCAAGACCTCCGACGTAGGTAAATCAGCACCGACCGTCAGCGGGCCGACAGGACTGGGGGAAATGGGCAACACCGACCTCTACCAGCAGGTGTTCGCTGCCTACAACGCCCAGCTGCAGAACAGCAGCTACACTGCAGCACTCGGCACCCAGACCAGCAAGAAAGACATCGAAACGGGGCGGGCAAAAGATCCGAAATCGGTGTTCGTCGGGCTGTTTAACAGCCCGATGCAAAAATTGACCAACTATATTGCGACGAAAAATATCGGACAAACCGATAACAGCAGTGAACAGGTTAATCCATTGCTTAAGATGAAAGCCATCGGGGACTACACCCTAGACACGGTCGGCACGGCCCTGACGGCCTATGTGACCATTCAGGGGTCGATTGCATGGAGCGGTAATAATATCGTGGGACGAATCACGAACGGACTGACCGGCTGGAAAGCTACAGTCGCGGCGGTGGTGCAGGCGCTGTCCCCTCCGTTCTACTTCCTGCTGCTGATCCTGTTCTCGGCGGGCTTCAGCCTGTCTGTGTTGCTGCCGGCGATCCCGTTCATCTACTGGATGACCGGCGTTCTGAACTGGTCCGTCAGCGTGCTGGTTGGCTGTGCCGCCGGCCCGATGTGGTCCGCCACGCACCTGGGCACCGAAGAGGATCGGGGAAGCCGCGCGGCCTACGGCTATGTCTTTCTTATCGACATGATGCTGCGCCCCAGCCTGATGGTGCTGGCCTTCTTTTTTGCCTCTGTAGCTATCGTGGCGGCCGGTACGATCCTGAACCTGCTGTTTGCCTCGGCACTGGCCAACGCACAGATTGACTCCTGGACCGGCCTGTTTACCGCCGTCGGTTGGCTGCTTATCTATGCCAGGATTTGCACCACCGTGGCCACCAAGGTGTTCTCGATGCTGGTCGTCATTCCGGATTACGTCATCGGCTTCCTGGGCGGGCGTGAAGGGGCCTCACTGTTCAGCGGCCTGAGCGATTCGGTCTCGAATATCTTTGCCGGCGTCGGGCGTACGGTTAACCCTGGCCGTATCCCGGGAATGGATGCTAAAGAGCGTACTCCCGGGGACAAAGATGGATTTAAGGGGTGAGAAACTTACTCAGGATCAACAGGTTATGATATAATTTAACCATGAATTAACAATGAGGACTGCTTATGGCAAGCCAGCGGGAACGTACCGGCATGGAGACCTTCGTGTCACTGTTAAAATTCTGGGCCGCGATGATTTATCTCCCGATATGCCTGTTTTTTGCCTTCTTCCACACGATTTCTTCAGAAGATGGTGATGGGGAAATAGCGCTAATATTTTGGGCTCTTTTTGTCGCACCGTTCATCATTCGGCAGTTTACCCTGCAAAAACGCCGCCGCGCCCTGAACAGCGTGGTGGAGGCCGTCAGTGGTGAGGAGTTTATGCCGCAGAAAGGGAACGTCATCATCTCGGGCAACCGGACCTATCTGGGTGTGGATGCCATCCGGGGAACCCTGCTCTACGTCAGTATGCGCCGCAAGGGAGAATACGATGTGATGGGGATGGACATGTCCAGCTGGACGCGGGTGGCGTATAAGGGCGATGTCATCACCCTCAAAACCAAAAACCCGGAACTCCCCAGCGTCAGCGTCGATGCACCGGGCGGTGAGAAATATTCTGCCGCGCTGTATGACGTCATCTGTGCGATGGAGCACCGGCAGTATGCCGACCTGCAGTTCCCTCAGAAGGCCCATGAGCGTGCCCGTACCGCCCGCAAAGAGACCGGTCTGACGGTGTTCAGCTACACCTGATACCCCGTCGCGTTAACGTCCCCTCTGCCATACCGCCCCCGGTTCCCGGGGGCTTTCAGTTTCTGCATCTCTGATCCGCTTATCGTGTTAATGAGGTCCCTATGTCTCAGAACCGTCAGGCCACTTCCGGCCATGATGACGCCTACGGCTTTCTGCTGATCCCTGCCGCCCTCGTGATTATCTGCTGGCTGTGGTTCAGTAAATTTGTATGGGTATCGTGCCTGCTGCTCTACTGGCTCTGGGGGATGGTCGATTTTCAGCGTATCCATCCCTGGGTCGCGGAAAAAATCAACCTGCTGGCCCGTACCGGCAATCACGCCCAGTCTATCTCCTGGCATGACTGGTTCGCCGTGATGAATGAAACGTCCGGCATCCTGCTGATTTTTCTTCTCCCCATCGCCATCAGTGCGCTGGTCGGCATCAAAAACCATCCGTCCCGGCCCATGAAGAGCAAGCGTATCGTCAATATCCACACGCTGCCGCAGATCATGAGCAAATGGTCGCCGGCCATTGTGCCGGTGCTGGCAGAAAGCCGGTCGCCGGACCTGTTAATGAACGATGACGGCCCGGAACGCCGCTGGGCGGAAAAACCGGAAGAGTTCGCCGCCAGGCATGGTCTTATCGCCTCGCGCATACTGGACCGGGAAAAAGCCCGTGACGTTTTTATCTCTCAGCTGGGTACACGGTTGTCTGCCTCTCCGGACACATTGCAGGATTATGAGAAAGCCCTGTTTGCCGTGTTCGGCCTGCAGGTGTTGATGAATGACCGTAAGGCTGCCAAAAAACTGCTGGATGATCTGAACCGCAGCTGCCTCCCGCGCAACCGTAAAGAACGTAAGCGCACGAAAAATCTGTACCGTCCTGATTTTTCCCGAGCAGAAAAAGCCTTTCTGACGGTCTGGCAGGCGGAGGGGATGAAAGAAATCCATGCCACACACCAGTACGTCAGAACGGCTCTCAGCGGCCTGCTGGGCCACGATATTCGCCTACCGCCGTCACAGTATCTCTGGCTGAAGCCCATCGATCGCACGCTCTGGTATGCCCTGCACGGTGCCGATACCGCCAGCGTGTTTGTGGAGGGGGCAGGCGTCATTGCTCAGACGCGTTTTGAAATCGTGGTACGAAAAGAGAAGCTGCCATTGCAGATCGATTATGTCGAATCCGCCATCGACGGGCTGCAGTACGAGCTGGAAGGGCTGGGTCTGGTGCATGAGCGACGCGTGAAAAAAACCGAACGCCGGAAGAAAGCACCTGACTGGTTACCCCCGACGCTCAGCCAGGACAGCTTTACTGACCTCCAGGGCGATGAACCGGAACCTGCAGAAGCAGAACAGCCTGAAGATAATGCTGCTGCAGCGGAGGCGCATCCCGACCAGGACGCCGGGAGACACACCGGGCCGTCCACTCCCCCCCTCACTGATACCGCCTCAGCTGCCGTATCGACCGTTACCACACCTCACGTATCACATGACGCCGCAGCCTGTGAGGCGACGGACGACGATGAACCTGCTTTTATATAAGGCCCCAACGATGATGACTCCGACATTTAATGCCCGTATCTCCGGTAATCACCTGATTGCTTCACTGAATGACGACACACCGATTTTTTCCCTCAATGTGAGTGAGGACCCGAGTTTCTGGATCGAAGGGGGCACGCTGATGGTCAGCCTGAATACCGACAGTAGCCATCCGGTATACCGGGCGCTGGACTACAAAGAGGCAGAACAACTGCTGTCTGTCATTACACGGGTACTCAGCGATCGTAAGCCGAAAATAAAGTGGAAGAAAACCCTCCTGCCCGCGGCTGCGCTGCTGGTTAGCTGTTTTGCCGTCTGGCGTTTTGCGCCTGCAACACCCTCAGCGGGCATGCCGCCGTTCGGACAGGAAGAGCCCCGGAATGCCTCGGAGGAAACAGCCGCAGCGCGCTTCCAGGGACTACCGGAGCTGCGCAACCCTGCGCCGGGTAATCCCTATTTTGGCAACCACACAACACCGAATGCCGACAATGGCCAGCCGATGCCGACAGCTTCCCCTGTCCGGCCCTCAGCAACCCGGCCGGTTTCCGTGGCCAGTCAGGAAACGCTGAGCCCACACATTATGCAGAACCTGCAGAAAGCAGCAGGCCGCGGCTATTTCACCGTCCCCCTGTCTTCCGGACACGAACGGACACTGTACGTTTTTGCCGATCCGGAGTGCCCTAACTGCAAAAACTGGGAGCCGGTCGTCGAAGCATTAGGTAATGAATACAACGTGGTGGTCTTCCCCGTCTCTGCGATTGGTAAAGAGAAATCTGTCCGGAAAATCCAGTCTGTCCTGTATCTGGAGACGGCGCACCGCGCTGCGGCCTGGAAGAAACTGTTTTCGGTTGACGAGGGCATGCTCACCATTGGCAAAAAGAAAACCGGTGACGATCAAAAAGAAGCCCCGGTACAACCCGATTATAAACGCTGGAAAATCGCCGGCGAGGCGCTGGCCATTAACGATGTCGCGTTCAGGCAATACCGTATCCCCGGCACGCCCTGGGTCATTGCCGACGACGGCCGCCATGTACCGCAGTCAACGATGAAAGATCCGGCCACCCTGCGCGCCTTCATGACAGAGCACAGCAACGCGGAGAACTGATATGCAACAGAAGCAGAAACCGGTCGATGCCGCCCGGCTGCAGCGTCAGGTACATCAGAGCATGGTCGAAGAGATGGCGTATCGCACCGGCCCCCTGCTGCTCGCCATTATCGCCATATTTGGTGCGGCAATAGTCTGGCCTGTCCTTCTGTGGGCGGCCATTCCGGTCATGCTGGTCTGGGTCCCGATGTTCATGCTGAATGAATTCCGAATGCCGGCGAGGATGCCAATGGACATGGACAGGCTGGATCCGTCAACGGAAACCATGCGACCCGGCAAACTGCTGGGCTTTCTGCCCGTCACTAAGCTTAACCGGCATATGGAAAAGGCGGCGGGCGTGTTCTATACCGGATACGAACGCACGCTCGATGGCGGCCGTGAGATATGGCTGCGCATGGATGACCTGACGCGCCATCTCATTCTTATGGCCACCACCGGTGCCGGCAAAACCGAGATGTTGCTTGGTTTTGTGTTAAATGCACTGTGTTGGGCGAAAGGGCTGATCTTCTCTGACGGTAAGGCCCAGAATGACGTCTGGTTTGCTGTCGCCTCCCTGTCCCGCCGCTTTGGCCGTGAAGACGATCTGCGGTTGCTGAACTACATCACCGGCGGCCAGAGCCGCTCTCAGCGCCTGCTGGAGAATGACAAATCACGCCAGCAGTCCAATAACACGAACCCGTTTGCGCTGGCCCAGGAAACCTACATCACGCAGCTGATGGATTCCATGATGCCGGAAGCCGGCAACGACCGTACCTGGCAGGAGAAAGCCAAGGGGATGAACCAGGTCCTGACAAAGGCCCTGATTTACAAAAGCCGCAAGGAACAAAAGGTGATGTCGCAGCGGCTGATCCAGGAGTACCTCTCCCTGGATAAGTTCGCGGAGCTCTATCTGCAGGCTGAAGCTGAGGAATGGCACGAAGAAATTCGAACCGGGCTGCGTAATTATCTCTCAACCAGCGTGCCGGGCTTTGATATGAGCCTGATCACCAAGCCATCAGAGTGGTCGCAGGAGGCGCGTAACCAGCATGGTTATCTGACGAGCCAGTACAACCGTATGCTGTCACTCTTCAGCGATACCTATGGCCACGTGTTTTCATCCGGCGCCGGCGATATTGACCTGCGGGATGTGGTCCACAATGACCGTATTCTCGTCATCCTTATCCCGGCACTGGAGCTCTCCGCGTCAGAAGCGCTCACGTTGGGGCGGCTGACAACCTCCCAGCTGGCGATGATCCTGAGCCAGGACCTGGGCGAAAGGATGGAGGGGAAAGCGGAAGACATACTGGTTATCAAAAAATTCAGGGACCGCTTTCCCTTTTTATGGCTGGCAGATGAGGTCGGTTCGTACTACTCCGATACCATCGGTCAGCTGGCCACCCAGGTCCGCTCCCTCGGCTATGCGCTCGTTCTGGCAGGTCAGGACCTGCAGAAGCTCAAAACGGCCGTGGGGGATAAGCTCTGGACGCTGCTCGGCAACATGTTCACCCGCATCTTCGGGACCATCATCGATCCAACTGAAACCGCAGAGTTCGCCGCGAAATCAGCCGGGATGGAATACCAGGCCATTCAGGACAGTATGGAATACCGCGCCGGCGCGATCGGGGGGAGCTATGCCGATACCGGGCGCGTTACGGTCCAGGAGAAACCGAAACTGCCCTTTGATGAACTGCAGGCTTTAAACCAGGGGGAGCAGGCCACGGTCTTCAAAGGGGCCGTCATCCGGAACAACGCCCTGTACATCGCGGATGACGACAAAATCACCGACAAGGACGTCCGCATCAACCGGTTTGTTGAGGTGGAATGGCCAACGTATGACAGCCTGTCTCACCTGCTGCCGGCAAAAGTCCGCCGTGACCGCCCTCGTCCGGCCAGTATCAACCGCATTATGGCCATCGTGAAAAATGACAAGATCAGGCACGCCCCTGACAGCATGATCATTCAGGATGGCGTGCTGTATGCCATTGCAGATGAGGCCATGTATTTCGACGAAGTCGCACCCACGCCCCCCAATACAGTCCAGCGCGCGACGCAGCTGCTCAGCCTCGCCGCCGCTGTACTGACCGAGACCAGAGGCCGTTACCGCGTCGAATACCCGGAGCCGGAAAAACTGTCCGTCAAAAAGGATGAGCTGGAAAAATACCAGCACATTCACCAGTCGGCCGTCACTCAACAGGCTGACGGTTTCTCTTACTGATCTTCGGCCGCCTGCCCGGGTGGCCACGTTCTCAAAGGTATATCCATGTTTAAAAAAATACTGGTAGCAGCCGTGATGGCCACCACACTCTCTTCGTCCCTGTCAGCTATCGCCGCCCCTTCCGTGCAGGTCGGTTTCAGTCCGGAAGGGACCGCACAGGAACTGGTACTGAAGACCATTAACAATGCACAAAGCTCTGTGCGTATGTTGGGATATAACCTTACGGCTGCGGATATTGCGAAAGCACTGGCGTCCGCCAGTCGGCGTGGTGTGGACGTTAAAGTCATCCTGGATAAGAGAGAAAACCAGAACAAATATTCGAAAGCCGCACTCAATATACTGGTGAATGCCGGCGTGAAAGTCCGTCTGACGGATGCCTATAAAATCCACCATGACAAAGTCATCATCATCGACCAGAACACGGTTGAAACCGGCTCGTTCAACTTCACCAAAGCAGCGGAATATACGAATTCAGAAAATGCACTGGTTCTGAATGATATGCCACAGGTGGCCAGCGTCTATCTGGAACACTGGAAGTCCCGCTGGGACACAGGACGTGACTGGAAATCGACGTATTAACAAAGGCAGTTATGTCTGAAAACACACAAAGAAAAAATCCCTGCCGTCATAACGATGTGCAAATCAGGACGCGCGAGTTTGCGCTCATGCTGGGAGTACCAGAGCATGAACTCGGTGTCGCCGCATCCACCACTAATATATTTCGCGGAATACCATTACCGGCGCCGGTAAGTCAGTTAAAGGGAAAGACAAGGCAGTTCTGGCTGTCTGACTGTCTGGATTTTGCCGAACAGTTAAAAGGAACATCCGCAGAAAATAAATAAGCTTAGGCCGTCTGATTATTCAGGCGGCCTTTTTTTATGGCTTGATAGTGTTACAACACACAGTGCTGCTATCGGCAGCGTGGTACACTGACTTGCCTATAGAAACAGGGACTTCAATACGATCTTGAATGCGTTCAGGACTTAGCACTGCAGATTTTTTTGTGAGAAATCATATATATGCGATTATGTCATATATTGCATATATGCGTGGTTTTATTGTGAGCGATCATTCACGGATCTCCTTTTATAAATTGATCCTTGCTACGCAACATGGTAGTTTACAACGGTTTGTAGGAATTACTTGGGTGGGACGTTCCCGGAATAGCGTCCAAAGGGAAGGGGTGATGAATTTACGGCCCCTGAATGCAAAAACCCCCTGAAATCTGCTATCAACTTGGCGGTGGATTCAGAAATCAGGGGGTCCAAAAGCAGGCGCTGGCCTGTGAAGGATTATAGCAAATGCAGATTCTAACACAACCCCCACTCGCCATAAGTTCGGGCGGGTGTGACTGAAACAAGTCTCCATCTTAAAACCCGGCCTACGGGCATACCCAATCAGACCCCTTGCTATAACGTGGCTTCGCGCCGCCGCCGCCGGTTCCTGAACCGGTTGATCCGGTCACTGGCCACGCCTGCGGGGCGTCTGAAAATCACAGCAGAACTGCGCCGCCGCATCCGGTATAACAAGTATTGGGTCAATGAGGCAAACCGGTTCGGACTGGAAACGCTGTGTGAACTGTTGCTGGCCATCCTTGACGATCTTGATTTTAGAGACTGGCAAACCAGACACAACCTGGAAACGCTGGCCGAACGTGCCGGCTTGGCCACGCGCAGTCAATCCGGCCATGTGTCGATCTCCCGTGCCAGCCGGGGCTGTGACCGCTTGGTCTGGCTCAACGCTATCATTACAGAAAAAGCCCCCTTCAATCCTTATGACGCCCGCTGTGCCTGTAAGCACATCGAGGTCACAGAAGATTTCTTTGCCATTCTCGGCGTTCCGCTCAAGCAGGTTTACCGGGAGCGCGCACGGCTGCTGAACGTCGATCAGAATGAAGTCATCCACTCTGGTGATCAGCGGTTAATTGCGATCAAGGTTGAAAACTGGATGCGTAAGGCCGCTGCCGGGTTAGCCAGGATGAAATCAAAGCGTGACGCCGCACGCCAGCTAAAACAAGCCTACTACGCTCTTACACCCGCCTGATTGTTCACGCGAACAACCGCCTTAACTGGCGGGAACTCTGCACGTCTGCAATAAAACCCAGTACAAAAAAACACCATCCAACGGAAACTATTGCCAGCTACCAGGTGAATTTCCCTGCCGGCAGTAACCGGTTTGGCCACATTTGTGTTGCGATGGCCGATAACTGCTGTATACCTTGTGGGTAAGTTACAGTGAAGTGCAAACGGTTCGGTGCAATTACTCTTTTGGTTTATCTTTTAATTACTTACGTAATATAAAAGATAAAACCAAATAAAAAGACATTACTGTTATTCCCTTTGAAAAGTGAATAACCAGAACCAATCGGCGCAAGCGCCTCATAAGTAGCACCCCACGCTCACGCGCGGGGCAAGTGGCTCAGAGCTGAGATCTGCCAGCAGGAAGCGAACCCACCACTGAAAAGCGCCGCCGCCCCCGGCCACAGGCCGGGGAACACCATCGCTTTTAATGATGGATGTTGTAACTAGAACCCGAGCCGCTTTAATTCACACCTCCGGCAGACCCTGTGCAACACGCCCGTAAGCGGTCCTAACGGCCCGCTAACGCGGAGATACGCCCCGACTGCGGCGAAGCCTTGTCGTGACCACTCCGACGGCGCACATCATTTCCTGTGCCGCCTGTCTGCGGGTTATGGCTTAGCAGGGCGAAGTGATGGATTGGTGGAACCTATCAAAACTGATACCGGCTGCGCCGGGCTACGGCGCCATTTACGGAGGTGCAGTATTCAGCGACAGAGGGCGCCTTCATGCGCCTTCGGCGCATTTATTGGGGCCAGTTTGGATATCGAAAATTATTGTACGTTGAGGTCAAAAATCGACCTTAATAGAAAATACAAAAACTTAGGATATTGTTTTTTTATTGATTTATCACCGTCAGCGGGGACTTTTTTCAGCAATATTCTTAAGTGAATAACGTGCTGGAGTCGTACCTGTATGCTGTCGAAAAAACGTGATGAATGCACTGTCGCTGACAAATTCCAGCTGTTGCGCCACATAGCTTAACTGCCATCCGTCACACAGCATTTCCATTGCCTTTAGCAGCCTCCACTGCTGCCGCCAGTTCTGATAATTCATTCCGGTATCTCTGATAAAGACCCGGCTTATCGTGCGCTCAGATGCACCAATCTGTTGGGACAACTGGCCAAGGCGTGGGGGTAATTCGCCCGTACGTACTCCATCCAGCCATAAGTTCAGGCGAGCGTGGCTTTGTTGAATAAATCAGATTTCGGGTAAGTCTCCCCCGTAGCGGGTTGTGTTTTCAGGCAATACGCACGCTTTCAGGCATACCTGCTTTCGTCATTTTGTTCAGCGCTCGTACCAGGGCCATAGCCTCCGCAACCTGACCATCGTAGTCACGCAGCGTCAGTGAACCCCCGAACAGCTGTTTTACCCGGTACATCGCCGTTTCCGCTATCGAGCGACGGTTGTAGTCTGTTGTCCATTTCCACCGCGCATTACTCCCGGTCATTCGCTGATTAGCCACTGCACGGTTACGGTCTGCATATTCACCGGGCCAGTAACCCGCACCTTTTCGGGGAGGGATAAGCGCGCTGATTTTCTTACGCCGCAGTTCATCGTGACAGAGCCGGGTGTCGTAAGCGCCGTCTGCCGATGCTGCCCTGATTTTTCTGTGAGTCTGCCGGATAAGACCCGGGAAGGCTTCTGAGTCCGTCACATTGTTCAGCGACAGGTCTGCACAGATGATTTCATGTGTTTTGCTGTCAACTGCCAGATGCAACTTTCGCCATATACGACGGCGTTCTTTGCCGTGTTTTTTGACTTTCCATTCGCCTTCACCAAAGACCTTCAGCCCGGTGGAATCAATCACCAGATGCGCGATTTCACCCCGGGTGAACGTTTTGAAACT
>NZ_JBMKJG010000029.1:0-64195 GCF_049237765.1 Enterobacter cloacae complex sp. SHL021
AGTCTTCGGTGGAGCGGTAGTTCAGTCGGTTAGAATACCTGCCTGTCACGCAGGGGGTCGCGGGTTCGAGTCCCGTCCGTTCCGCCACTTATTAAAAGCCCTGATTTAACGCTCAGGGCTTTTTTCTTATCTGCTTACCAATTATTGCTAAATCAGCAAAAATCCTCTGCGTTTTACGACCTTTTTCAGCATAACGCCAGCAGCGATAATCTTCCTCAGTTAACGAACATTACGAATAACGAGGAATGACATGACTATCCCTGCATTAGGCCTGGGCACTTTCCGCCTGAAAGACGACGTTGTTATCGCATCGGTCAAAACCGCCCTTGAGCTTGGCTATCGCGCAATTGATACCGCGCAGATTTATGAAAATGAAGCTGCGGTTGGCCAGGCGATTGAAGAAAGCGGTGTACCGCGTAACGAACTGTTTATCACCACCAAAATCTGGATCGAGAACCTCAGTAAAGACAAGCTGATCCCAAGCCTGAAAGAGAGCCTGAAGAAGCTGCGTACTGACTATGTCGATCTGACCCTGATCCACTGGCCATCTCCGAATGATGCCGTTTCTGTAGAAGAATTTATGCAGGCGCTGCTGGAAGCGAAAGAGCAGGGCTTAACCCGTCAAATTGGTATTTCGAACTTCACCATTCCGTTGATGGAAAAAGCCATCGCTGCCGTTGGCGCAGAGAACATTGCCACCAACCAGATTGAGCTCTCTCCTTATCTGCAAAACCGCAATGTGGTGGCGTGGGCCAAACAGCACGGCATTCACATCACTTCTTACATGACGCTGGCATACGGTAAAGCGCTGAAAGATGAGGTCATTGCACGTATTGCAAATAAACATAACGCAACGGCTGCACAGGTGATCCTGGCCTGGGCGATGGGCGAAGGTTATGCCGTTATTCCATCTTCAACGAAGCGTGAAAACCTGGCCAGCAACCTGTTAGCTGTTGATCTCCAGCTGGATGACGAAGACAAAAAAGCGATCGCTGCCCTGGAGTGCAACGATCGCCTGGTGAGCCCGGAAGGTTTAGCGCCAGACTGGGATTAATATCGACCCACCCTCTGTACGCTTAACCCTCATACAGCTCCTTCGGGAGCTGTTTTTATATGCTCGCTCAGAAAGTCGATAAAGGCACGGATACGCGTGCTCACCGCTCTGTCACTGTAGTAAACCGCACTGAAGGGCATCTCTACCGGCAGACGCTTGTCCGCCATTAACTCCACGAGATCACCGCGCGCAATTTCTTTATCAATCATGTAATCAGACAAACAGGCGATCCCGTTTCCTTCAAGACACAGCTGCTTCAGCGTTTCCCCGCTGTTGGACGACAACCCGCAGGTGATCTCATGCAACTGACCGTCAGGGCAGGCGACAGGCCAGGTATTCAGTGATAACGGCTCGGTGAAACCCAGACACAGATGCTGCTTCAGCTCTTCAACGGTTTCAGGTTTGCCGTGTTCAGCTATGTATTGTGGTGAGGCGATGATTTTACGGTAGCTGGCAAACAGAGGACGCGCGCGCAGGCTTGAGTCCGTCAGGGTTCCCGCCCGGATCGCCACATCGACTTTACGTTCGATAAGATTGATAAAGGTCTCAGAGGAGACCAAAGAGAGCGTCATCTCAGGATAGCGTTCACGGAAAGGTTTAATCAGCGGCATCAGAAAGTGCAGAACTACCGGTGTGGCCGCATCAATACGCAATAGCCCACGCGGTGTGCTGCGCGTTTCCATGATCTCGGTCTCTGCTGCAGCCATCTCCTGTAAGACAGACTGCACCCGGCGGAAGTACCGTTCACCTTCTTCCGTCAGGCTCAACTGCCGCGTCGTGCGGTTGAGAAGACTCACCCCAAGCTTCATCTCAAGCTTTTTCACCGAGCGGCTTACAGCAGAGTTTGCCTGCCCTAACTGCTCTGCCGCGCGGCTAAAACTGCCACTTTCGACGACGGCGACAAAGATTGTCAGCTCTTCCGAGGTTGCTTTCATTGTTGCACCACCTGCAAAATTCTATTGAGATTTTGACCATTTTTGTTATTTAACCACTGGCGCATACTGCCTGTCATCTTAATCCTTATGATACGGAGTATTTTATGCCACTGGCGCTACTTGCCCTGACGATCAGTGCCTTTGCAATTGGCACGACCGAATTTGTTATCGTAGGAC
The DNA here is from genome assembly GCF_049237765.1 of Enterobacter cloacae complex sp. SHL021. Taxonomy (NCBI): domain Bacteria; kingdom Pseudomonadati; phylum Pseudomonadota; class Gammaproteobacteria; order Enterobacterales; family Enterobacteriaceae; genus Enterobacter; species Enterobacter cloacae complex sp. SHL021. The sequence goes on from NZ_JBMKJG010000029.1 coordinate 2,167, forward strand.
TGGTTCCTACCATCGCTAACCAGCTTGCTATCTCATTACCTTCAGCCGGGCTGTTGGTCTCCATCTATGCTTTGGGTGTCGCTGTCGGCGCACCCGTCCTGACGGCATTAACCGGGCGATTCCCGCGTAAGCAACTGTTGGTCGCGCTGATGGTGCTCTTCACGGCCGGCAATATACTGGCCTGGCAGGCGCCGGACTACACGACGCTGGTCATTGCCCGCCTGCTAACTGGCCTTGCTCATGGGGTGTTCTTCTCGATTGGCTCCACCATTGCAACCAGCCTGGTACCCAAAGAGAAAGCTGCATCAGCCATTGCCATTATGTTTGGCGGATTGACCGTCGCACTGGTCACCGGCGTACCATTAGGGACGTTCATCGGGCAACATTTCGGCTGGCGTGAAACCTTCCTCGCCGTTTCTTTACTGGGCGTGATTGCACTGGTGGCCAGCCTGCTGCTGGTACCGTCGAATATTCCCGGCCGTACAAGCGCAAGACTGAGCGATCAGATTAAGGTGCTCACACATCCTCGTTTGCTGCTCATCTATGCCGTTACGGCGCTGGGCTACGGCGGCGTGTTCACGGCATTCACCTTCCTCGCTCCAATGATGCAGGATCTGGCCGGCTTCTCTCCTGCAGCGGTAAGCTGGATTTTACTGGGGTATGGTATCTCTGTGGCGATTGGCAACATCTGGGGAGGTAAGCTCGCGGATAAGCATGGTGCTGTACCAGCGCTTAAGTTTATCTTCGCGGCACTGGTGATTCTGCTGATGCTCTTCCAGTTCACGGCATCGATTCAGTACGCCGCGCTGGTAACGGTACTGGTCATGGGCATCTTTGCCTTTGGTAATGTACCCGGCCTGCAGGTCTACGTGGTACAAAAAGCCGAACGCTATACGCCAAATGCGGTGGATGTGGCTTCTGGTCTGAACATTGCCGCCTTCAACATTGGTATCGCGATCGGCTCTATCGTTGGCGGGCAGACGGTGGAGCACTTTGGATTAACCCAAACCCCGTGGATTGGTGCCGTTATTGTGCTCGTTGCCTTCCTGCTGATTGGTCTGAGCGGGCGCCTTGATAAACCCTCTCGCGTAGCGCTTGGTTAAACCTCAGTAAGTGCTTGCTTACAAAACTGGAAAGAGGTTTCTCAGTAATTGCGTTGAAAGTGTGACCTAAAATCCCTATAACATTAGAACCAGTCCGTTTTCCGGGCTGGTTCATGTTACAGAGGTTGTTTCCAAAAGTGCGAAAAAATACCTATGCCATGCGTTATGTTGCCGGAATGCCCGCGGAGAGGATCTTGCCTCCCGGGTCGTTTGCGAGCCTCAGCCAGGCATTACCTGCCGGTACACCGTTAAGCAGCGATGAAAAAATTCGGGTGCTGGTATGGAATATCTTTAAACAGCAGCGCGCGGATTGGTTATCCGTCCTCAAGAACTTTGGTAAAGATGCCCATCTGGTTCTGCTGCAGGAGGCGCAAACCACGCCTGAGCTGGTAAGGTTTGCGACCACTAACTATCTCGCCGCCGACCAGGTGCCCGCATTTGTATTGCCGCAACATCCCTCTGGCGTGATGACCCTTTCTGCCGCGCATCCGGTTTACTGCTGCCCGCTGCGCGAGCGCGAGCCTATCCTGCGACTGGCAAAATCGGCGCTGGTGACGGTCTACCCACTGCCTGACACGCGGCTGCTGATGGTCGTGAACATCCATGCGGTAAACTTCAGTCTGGGCGTGGATGTGTATAGTAAGCAGTTACTTCCGATTGGTGACCAGATAGCCCATCACAGTGGGCCTATTATTATGGCCGGGGATTTCAATGCCTGGAGCCGTCCACGCATGAACGCGCTGTATCGCTTTGCGCGGGAGATGTCGCTGCGTGAAGTTCGTTTTAGTGATGACCAGCGCAAGAAAGCGTTCGGTCGTCCTCTCGATTTCGTTTTCTATCGTGGTTTGAGCGTGCATGATGCCTCTGTTCTGGTCACTCGCGCCTCCGATCACAACCCGCTACTAGTGGAATTCAGTCCCGGCAAACCTGATTAATATGGTGAGTCAGGTCTGCCGTGGGGCAGGCCGGTTGAGTGCTGCCCTTTACTTTAACCAACGCAAGGACAGTACAATGACAACAACATACTCTCATCACGACAACGTCGAAAAACAGTTTGGTTCCCAGGCAAGCGCCTATCTGACCAGCGCCGTACATGCTTCTGGCCGCGATCTGGTGCGTCTCGGCGAGCGTCTCTCGGCGTTTCCGCAGGCGACGGTGCTGGATTTAGGCTGCGGAGCAGGGCATGCCAGCTTTACAGCAGCGCAGCATGTGGCTCAGGTTACGGCATATGATTTATCCAGCCAGATGCTGGAGGTAGTGGCGGAGGCGGCAAAAGCCAAAGGGCTCAACAATGTCGATACGCGCCAGGGCTATGCCGAATCCTTACCTTTCGAAGAGGCGTCGTTTGACGTTGTTATCAGCCGTTACTCCGCGCACCACTGGCATGATGTCGGCCAGGCATTACGGGAAGTCAAACGCGTGCTGAAGCCGGGCGGAACCGTCATCATTATGGACGTCATGTCTCCGGGTCACCCTGTACGGAACATCTGGCTGCAGACGGTTGAAGCGCTGCGTGACACCTCGCACGTGCAGGATTATTCCAGTGGAGAGTGGTTAACGTTTATCACTGAGGCCGGTTTAATTTCACGTTCACTGATAACCGATCGCTTACCGCTGGAATTTAGTTCGTGGATCGCCCGTATGCGCACCCCGGACGCGTTAAGCCAGGCCATACGGTTGTATCAGGACAGTGCTTCCTCAGAGGTGAAGGCCTACTTTGAATTGCAGGATGACGGTTCGTTTACCAGCGATACCATCATGGTTGAAGCGCAAAAAGCGAAGTAAAAAAAAAGCACCGAGGGGAATCGGTGCCTTTTTATCTTTGTATCGTGTAATCAGGAGTCTGGCGTGGCGCTGTTTTTCACAAACAGTGTCAGCTGGTCGCCTGGTTGCAGATTGTCAGTATCATTATTCCAGCGCATCACATCCTTAATGTTCACGCCGTGTCGTTTTGCGATACTGGACAGTGAATCGCCTTTACGCACGCGATAGGTAATGCTATCGCTGTTATTGGCGAGACGCTGTGCGCTGCTACCCGCACCCACCGTCAGTGTCTGACCCACTCTCAGGCCTGAGCTGCGCAGGTTATTCCACTGCTGCAGATCTTTTGCTGTCACGCCAAGACGTGATGCAATGCCCGAAAGCGTATCACCGCTACGAACCTTATAGCTGCGGCTGTTGACTGATGATGCATCCGCAATCAGCGTTGACTGAACGGCGGCAATTTCACCAGACGCTAAAGACTCACGTAACTGTTCAGCATGTTTCTGCGGAACCATCACATACTGTGGGCCACTCGCCCCCAGCGTTGAGCCTTTAACACCCGCGTTAAAGGTTTTCAGTTTACTTACTGACATACCCGTCATATCGGCAACCTGTTGAATATCAACCGGGTTGCTGAGGCGAACGCGCGCCAGTGCACGACTTTCGTCTGGTGTTGGCAGTTGTACACCGTAACGCTTGCTGTTTTTGAGAATATCACTCAATGCCAGCATCTTCGGTACGTAAATCTTCGTTTCCTGTGGCAGTGAGAGCGACCAAAAATCGGTGGATTTACCCCGTGCTTTATTCGCTTTCATTGCCTTCAGTACACGACCTTCGCCACTATTATACGCCGCAACCGTTAACAACCAGTCGCCGTCAAACATCTTGTTCAGACGTTGCATCATGTCGAGAGCGGCTGTCGTGGAAGCGACAACATCGCGACGCGCATCATAGTTACGGGTCTGTTTCAAACCGTAATTTCGCCCGGTGCTCGGAATGATCTGCCAAATACCTGCGGCATTGGCGCCAGACGTCGCGTGTGGGTCAAAAGCGCTCTCCACTATGGGTAGGAGTACCAGCTCCATAGGCATGTTACGTTTCTTAACTTGCCCGGCTATCCAGTACATATACGGCTCTGCCCGTAACGTTACATCGTGGAGATAGCTCTTATTTCTTAAATACTTCTGTTTCTGTTCGCGAATCCGGCTGTTTTCCGGAATTCCCATCTTTAGCTCGTCGCCAATAGAGGTCCACAAGTTTTGATCCTGCGCGAAAGATGTCCCATCGTCCAACCAACGCGCTGAGCTTGTAAACTTCCCTGCTTCCCCTTGACCAGCTGCAGAAAGGCTCTGTGCGTGCTGTTGTACGTTGCTGCCGTTCTGCGACTGGCAACCAACAAGCAGGACAGAGGCGAGTAAGATCGCTTTTGCCTTCATGTGTGTGTCAATAGTTGCTTAAAAGACGAGCGATGATAACGGCGAAATTTTGAAAAGGCAACCCGCAATTATCTGAAGTTATCTTTCTTTGACCTTAACCATGCAAATCGCTGTTCTGGTTGTTGCAATTTTGTTTCTTGGTTAATTTTATTAATTAAATCAATGTCATCTGTTCTAAGAAATAAATTAATTTTACGCTCGTTTTTCAGAATTACGGGTAGTGTTTTTTGGTTTTTTGCACGTAACTCCTTCACTTTCTGATAGTAATCCTGAATCGCACGATCCTCAGGTAAAATGCTGGCAGAAAACTTCATATTTCCTAATGTATACTCATGCGCGCAACAAATTACAGTATCGTCAGGCAGGGCATTAATTTTTTGTAAAGATTGATACATCTGGGCTGGCGTGCCTTCAAACAGTCTTCCACAGCCGCCAGAAAACAGCGTATCGCCACAAAACAGATAAGGTTTGCTGTAGAAACACAGATGTCCCAAAGTGTGACCTGGTGTAGCAAATACGGAAAACTCCCACTCACGTATGAGGATATTTTTGCCTTCTTCGACTACTTGCGTGATTCCCTTATCTTGTGCCTCTGCCGGTCCGTAAACCACCAGATGCGGGAACCGGGCGCGCAGCTCAGGCACACCGCCGGTATGATCGTGGTGATGGTGGGTCAGGAGGATGGCTTCAGGCTGCCAGCCGTTCTCTTTTATTGCCTGCAGAACCGGGGCGGCCTCTCCGGGGTCGACAATGACGCATCGACGCGCGTCATCGACTAAAACCCAGATGTAATTGTCCTCAAAGGCAGGAATACTGATAAGATTCATACATTACCTCTTATAGCGTGGCGGGTGTTTTGATGAAACCGGCAAGGATACCTCAGACTGTCGCAGCACCGGAACGTTGGGCGGAATTGCCCTGGGGTGAATACTATCGCGAAGCATTAGAACTACAGCTTAAGCCCTGGCTCGCGAAAATGTATGGCTTTCACCTGCTTAAGATTGGCAATCTCAGCGCGGAAATCAATACCGAAAGCTGCGCTATCTCACATCAGGTCCATGTCTCTCTCGGCGGATCGCCCGTTCAGGTGAAGGCAGACCCTTTACATCTGCCGTTTGCGGAAAAGTCGGTTGATGCGTGCCTGCTGGCGCATACGATACCCTGGTGCAGCGATCCTCATCGCATGCTGCGTGAAGCCGATCGCGTGCTGATAGATGACGGCTGGCTGGTGATAAGCGGGTTTAATCCGCTGAGCCTGATGGGGCTACGCAAGCTGGTGCCCGTATTACGCCGCACTCCTCCTTATAACAGCCGGATGTTCACCATGATGCGCCAGCTGGACTGGCTTTCGCTGCTGAATTTTGAAGTGCTCAGCTACGGCGGATTTCAGGTACTGCCCTGGGCCAGAAAAGGGGGCGTTTTGCTGAGTACCCATTTGCCCGCATTAGGCTGCATGCAGTTTATCGTTGCGCGTAAGCGAACCATTCCCCTGACGCTTAACCCGATGAAGCAGAGCAAAACCAAAACGCCAATCCGCCAGACCGTGGGGGCCACGCGGCAGTACAGAACACCGTAATCAGGATTCAGGCTGATAGCCCGCGTCCTCATGTGCCGGGTTAGCGGCCGCCGTCCGCGCCAGTTCATCGCAGCGCTCGTTTTCCGGGTGGCCGGCATGGCCTTTTACCCATTCCCACTTAATATTATGCTGGCCCAGCGCCGCATCCAGCCGTTTCCAGAGATCGACATTCTTGACGGGCTTCTTATCTGCCGTCTTCCAGCCGCGTTTTTTCCAGTTGTGGATCCACTGGGTGATCCCCTGGCGCACGTACTGGCTGTCGGTACTGAGCACCACGTCACAATGTTCTTTTAAGGCTTCCAGCGCCACGATGGCCGCCATCAACTCCATGCGGTTGTTGGTGGTCAGGAAATACCCTTCACTAAAAGTTTTTTCGTGCTGACGATAGCGCATAATCGCGCCATAGCCGCCAGGCCCTGGGTTACCGAGACAAGATCCATCGGTGAAAATTTCTACCTGTTTACGCATCTCTGGTAGACTTCCTGTATTTGAAACGTTCAGTTAAACGATAAGTCTGACATAAATGACCGCTATGAGCACTGCAATTACTCGCCAGATTGTTCTTGATACCGAAACCACCGGTATGAACCAGATCGGCGCGCACTACGAAGGGCACAAGATCATTGAGATCGGTGCTGTTGAAGTGGTGAACCGTCGTCTGACGGGGAACAACTTCCACGTCTATCTCAAACCCGATCGGCTGGTGGATCCCGAAGCGTTCGGCGTTCATGGTATTGCCGATGAGTTCTTGCTGGATAAACCGACCTTCGCGGAGGTGGCGGACGAATTTCTGGACTACATCAAAGGCGCAGAGCTCGTCATTCACAACGCCTCGTTCGATATCGGCTTTATGGACTACGAGTTTAGTAAACTGCAGCGCGATATCCCCAAAACGAACACCTTCTGCAAGGTCACTGACAGCCTGGCGCTGGCCAGGAAGATGTTCCCCGGCAAGCGTAACAGCCTCGATGCGCTCTGTTCACGTTATGAAATAGACAACACCAAGCGAACGCTGCACGGGGCATTGCTCGATGCCCAGATCCTGGCGGATGTCTATCTGGCGATGACCGGCGGTCAAACGTCAATGAAGTTCAGCATGGAGAATGAATCTCAGCAGACGCAGGGCGAAGCGGGAATTCAGCGTGTTGTTCGCCAGGCCAGCCGCTTGCGGGTTGTTTTAGCGAGTGATGAAGAGCTTCTCAACCACGAATCTCGTCTGGATCTGGTCCAGAAGAAGGGCGGAAGCTGTATGTGGCGTGCGTAAGGCATGCCAGAATGCCTGTAAAATCACCGTTCGGGTGATTTTTGCAGCAAACGATTCAAAACGTGAGAAAAAGCGTTGACGAGTTCAGAGGCAAACCGTAATATGCGCCTCGTTCCCAAGGGAACACAGCGGAGCGGTAGTTCAGTCGGTTAGAATACCTGCCTGTCACGCAGGGGGTCGCGGGTTCGAGTCCCGTCCGTTCCGCCACTATTCAGGCCCACGTTATTTATAACGTGGGCCTTTTTCATTTCTGCGTTTCCTCAATCCTGAATTTCTCTCGTCTACCCGGCCCGTTGCTGTCGTCACGCGGTGAACGGCTGAGTTCCTGTTTAATTTATTTTTTATTAAAAATCTCATTCTGTTATTTTTATTAAAATAATCAATTTGATTTATTATTCTTTTCGTGTAAGTTCTTAACCGTTAATTATTCTTTTCCTCCTCCTTCCTTGTTCACTCATTAATAGCTTTTTGATGTCAACTATTCCTAATGCGGCGTAGACCGTTGCGTGGTTTTTTCCTACCCATATAAAGAGGTCAGACATGATAGTTTTAAGCATCATGTCGATGAACCCTGTGGACATGAATTATCTCAGAAAGGTTTCAACGTAAGGTAGTTCAGGGTGTATCAACAAAAAAGTTTATATATCCACAATTTAGTGAGTGAAATTCACCAAGGACTTTAAGTATGACGGACAATAAAGTCATTTTAGCGGTCAATAACGGAGACGGAAAAACTCGGTTGTTGACCGCAGATGCAGGCCGGACGGTTAAGGTAAAACTTATCCCCGGCAATAAATATTTATTGAAGAATATTAACGACGACTTCGCTCCAGAAAATATTACGCTGCAGCGCGTAGACAAGGCGCTGCACATTATCCAGGAAGGCGATACACAGCCAAGCATAATTATTGAAGATTACTTCAATGGTGATCCTAACAACCCGGTGCTGATGGGCATGGCGGAAGATGGATTACTCTACGCCTATGTTCCTCTGTCGGGCGAAAGCTACGACACCGGCTATCTGATGGCTGACGGCAGCATGTCTCCTGTGGCGTTAGGCGGAGAACCGTTAGGCGCGGGTGGGCCTCTTCTGACGGCACCGGATGACGACAACGACATGCTGTTTGGCATGCTGGGATGGTTTGCACTTGCGGCGGCGGGTGTAGGGGCTGCTTTCGCGCTGTCTGAGATGGACAAAGACGACGGCGATAACCACTCCACGCCTGATAAGCCGAGCATCGGCACCACAATGGATGATGAAGGCTCAATCAAAGGCCCGTTAAAATCAGGTGATACGACCGATGACTCAACGCCGACGCTGACCGGTAAAGGTAAGCCTGGTGATACCATCCATATCTACGATAACGACAAAGAGATCGGCTCCGTTATCGTCGATGATGAAGGCGAGTGGAGCTATACGCCTGATAAGCCACTGGGCGAAGGCGAGCACGAGCTGACCGTCGTGGAAAAAGATCCTGACGGCAACGCGAGTCCTCCATCAGACCCGATTGTCATCGTTGTTGATACGGTTGCGCCAAAAGCGCCAACGATTGAACACATCATGGACAAAGTGGGTAAAACCACCGGTGAAATTCATGATGATGCTTACACCGACGATCCTCAACCGGAAATGAGCGGCACCGGTGAAGCTGGCGCAACGATCGCAATTTACGATAACGGTAAAAAGATCGGCGAAACCACCGTTAATGAGGATGGCCGTTGGTATTTCAAACCGTCCGAAAACCTCACTGACGGTAGCCACAGCATCACGGTCAGCCAGACGGATAAAGCGGGTAACGTCAGCGAACCGTCTGATGAGCGTGATTTTATTGTATTGACTGAACCTCCGGGAAAAGCAGAAACGCCTGAGGTGATTGACAATACCGGTCCGGTAACCGGTCCGCTCAAACCGGGCGATGTGACGGATGACAGTCAGCCTTCTTTCAGTGGAGAGGGAACACCGGGCAATACCATCATTATCAAAGACAATGATAAAGAGATCGGCTCGGTTATCGTCGACGACGAAGGTAAATGGTCATTTACACCTAAGGATGAACTTGCCGAGGGTGAACATAATGTCGTGGTCGTTGAGGAAGATCCGCTCGGCAATGAAGGCGATCCTTCCGATCCGATTCAGATTATTGTGGATACCACGCCGCCAGCCAAACCGGATATGGCCGATTCCCTGGATAATACCGGGCCGATTACGGGCCAGCTGAAAGGCGGTGACGTCACGGATGAAACCCGTCCGGTATTCAGCGGTAAAGGCGAACCGGGCGACACCGTGACCATTTATGATGGTGACGAGGTGCTTGGCACAACCGTTATTGACGATAAAGGCAACTGGACGCTGAAACCAGAGAAACCGCTGGGTGAAGGCGACCACAGCATCACCGTTACGCAGACGGATAAGGCGGGCAATACCAGCGACCCCTCGGAAGCGCTGGAGTTTGAAGTTGACACTACCGCGCCTGATGCTTCAGCAAATGTTCTGAATATTACCGCCGTTGCGGATGACGTAGGCGATCGTCAGGGCAATGTAGCCAGCGGTGACATCACCGATGACAGCAAACCGCTCATCAGTGGTATCGGTGAAGCAGGGAACACCGTCTTTGTCTACACCACCGACTCTTCCGGCAAACACCTGATTGGTACAGCGGTGGTAGGCAGTGATGGCCCCCGAAGCGGCGAAAAAGCCGGACTTTGCCGCCCATCCCGTCTGCTCCGGTCCTTATAAATTCGACAGCCGCGTCTCCCAGGACCGCATTGTTCTGACTCGTTTCGACAACTACTGGAATAAAGACGCTTACCACTTCGACAAGATCATCTACCTGCCGATCCCGGATGCCTCCGTGCGTCTGGCGAACCTGCGCGCGGGCGATCTCGATCTGACCGAGGGCATTGCTGCCAGCGACGTTAAAACCGTCGAAGCCGACAGCAAGCTGGCGCTGGCGAAGGTGACCGGCCTCGGGTATCAGGGCATCACCTTCAATATCAATAATGGCAAGGTGCCAGCGAACGATCCGTTCAAGGACGCCCGCGTGCGTGAAGCGTTCTCTCAGGCCATTGACCGCGATGCGCTCAATCAGGTGGTCTTTGAAGGACTCTATACGCCTGCCAACCAGCCGTTTTCGACGGTAAGCCCGTATCACGTCAACCTGCCGGTGCCCCCGCGTGACGTCGACAAGGCGAAAGCGCTGCTTAAAGCCGCAGGCGTCGCGACGCCGCTGAACGTGAATCTGCTGGTGCCGAACAACCCAACCTCGCAGCAGGTCGGCCAGGTATTGCAGGCGATGGTGGCCGAGGCGGGCTTTACCCTGAATCTGCAGATGACCGAGTTCGCCACGCTGCTCGATCGCCAGCAGAGCGGTGATTACCAGCTGAGCTTCTCCGGCTGGTCAGGACGCCCGGACCCGGATGGCAGCATCTACGGTTTTATCCACAGCAAAGGGACGCTAACGACGGCCGTTACAGCAACGCGCAGGTCGATGAGTGGCTGACCCAGGCGCGTCTCAGCAACGATAAAGCCGTTCGCCAGCCGCTGTACGACAAGGTAGTGAAGCAGCTGCAAACCGACATGCCGATTGCCTACCTCTACTTTGAGCCGCGCATTTTCGGCCTGAACAAAAGCGTGCAGGGCTTTAAGCCGTACCCGGACGGCATCGTGCGTCTGGCCGGTGTGACGCTGGCGAAATAACCGTCCCGAGGAGAGACCATGCTGGAACTGATTTGCAAACGGCTACTGCTGGCCATTCCGACGCTATTGCTGGTGAGTATGATGGTGTTCGGGCTGCAGAAGCTGCTGCCCGGCGATCCGCTCATCGCCATGGCGGGCGAGGAGCGCGATCCGGCGGTGATCGCCCAGCTGCGCGCTGAACTCAATCTGGATGCGCCCATCCCGGTGCAGTATTTCCACTGGCTGACGCGCGCGCTGCAGGGCGATCTTGGGGTCTCCTTACGCACGCACGAACCGGTGACCGAGCTTATCGCCAGCAAACTGCCGGTCACGCTGGAGCTGTCGCTGCTGGCGATGATCATCGCCCTGGTGTTCGGCATCAGCATGGGGATCCTCGCGGCGGTGAACAAAAACAGCTGGGTCGATCACGGGGCGAACTTTGTGGCGATCTCCGGGATCTCGATACCGCACTTCTGGCTCGGGATCCTGCTGATACTGGTCTTTTCGGTCAATCTGCAGTGGCTGCCGGCGTCCGGGTTTGTGCCGTTTAGTGAAGATCCGGTGCAGAACCTGCGGACGTTGCTGCTGCCTGCCGCCGTGCTCGGCACCGGGCTGGCGGCCACGCTGATGCGCCATACCCGCGCCTCCATGATCGCCGTGCTCAAAGCTGACTACATCCGCACCGCGCGGGCCAAAGGGCTGCTGCCAAAAGCCGTCATTATCAAGCATGCGTTTCGCAACGCGCTGGTACCGGTGATCACGCTTACCACGCTGCTGTTCGGCGAGCTGCTGGGCGGCGCGGTGCTGACCGAGCAGGTCTTCACCATTCCGGGATTTGGCAAAATGATCGTCGACTCGGTGTTTAACCGCGACTACGCGGTGGTGCAGGGCGTGGTGCTGATCGTGGCGATTGGCTTCCTGTTGCTGAACCTGCTGGCCGATGTGCTGTACGTTCTCATCAATCCGAAAATGCGAGGTTAACCATGGCGGAACTGACAACTCAAACCGTTGCGCCGGTTCTGCCCCGCGCGCAGAACCGGGTGCTGAAGAAATTTCTCGCCAATAAAAGCGCGGTGATCGGCGCGGTGATTGTGGGCTTCTTTGTGCTGGTGGCGCTGCTTGCACCGTGGATCGCGCCGTTCGATCCGGTGAAGGCGAATTTCCTCGCGGTGCGTAAAGCGCCCTCGGCGATGTACTGGTTCGGCACCGACGAGCTGGGGCGCGATATTTTATCCCGCATTATCTGGGGAGCCAGAACCTCGCTGATGGCGGGGTGTATGTCGGTGGCCATCGCCGTGATCATCGGCGTGCCGCTGGGGCTGGTGGCTGGTTACTTTCAGAAGATGTGGGATGGGGTGATCTCACGCGTTATCGAAGCGCTGCTGGCCTGTCCGTTTCTGATCATGGCGATCGCCCTCGGGGCGTTTTTAGGGCCAAGCCTGACCAATGCCATGATCGCCATTGGCCTTTCCGCGATGCCGATCTTCGCCCGTCTCACGCGCGGCCAGGTGATCGCCATTCGCAACGAAGAGTACATCGACGGCGCGCGGGCAATTGGCCTGCCGGATCGCTGGATCATCATCAAATATGTCCTGCCGAACGTGATGTCACCCATTCTGGTGCAGGCCACGCTGGCCATTGCCTCGGCGATTATCGCCGAAGCCAGTCTCTCGTTTCTGGGTCTGGGGCAGCAGCCGCCGAACCCCTCCTGGGGCTCAATGCTTAACACCGCCAAAGGCTTCCTTGAGCAGGCGCCCTGGATGTCCGTCTTCCCCGGCGTGGCGATTTTCCTTGCCGTGCAGGGCTTTAATTTACTCGGCGACGGGCTGCGCGATGCGCTCGATCCGCGCCACGACTAAGGAGTCATGATGACCAAAGCGCTTGATTTTACGTCCGGTTACGCTTCACGACGCCCGCCGATGATGGGCCATAACGCGGTTGCCACCTCGCAGCCGCTGGCGGCGCAGGCGGGAATGAAGATGCTGCAGCTGGGCGGCAACGCCGTTGATGCGGCTGTCGCCACCGCGATGGCGCTGACGGTGGTTGAACCCACCGGTAACGGGATTGGCAGCGATGCCTTCGCCATCGTCTGGGATGGCGAAAAGCTCCACGGCCTGAACGCCTCTGGCCGCTCGCCTGCGAGCTGGCATGCGGATCTGTTCGCTGGCAAAACGGCGATGCCGGAAATCGGCTGGGATGCGGTAACCGTGCCCGGTGCGGTATCGGGCTGGGTGGCGCTGGCGGAACGTTTTGGCACGCTGCCGCTGACCACGCTGGCGCAGCCTGCCATTGAGTATGCGCGTAACGGTTTCCCGGTTTCGCCGCTGATTGGCCATCTCTGGCAGCGCGGTTATAACAAACTCAAAGACCAGCCGGGCTTTAGCGCCTGCTTCGCACCGGAAGGCCGCGCCCCGCGCGTAGGGGAGATCTTCCGTAACCCGGCGCAGGCGAACTCGCTGGAGCTGATTGCAAAAACCAACGGCGAGGCGTTTTATCGGGGCGAGCTGGCGCAGAAAATTGCCGCCTTCGCCAAAGCGCACGGCGCCCATCTGACGGCTGAGGATCTGGCGAACCATCGTGTGGACTGGGTGGATCTGTTGTCGCGCGACTTTGCCGGCGGTTCGGTGCAGGAGCTACCGCCGAACGGGCAGGGGATCGCCACGTTGATTGCGCTCGGCATTCTGGAGCAGTGCGGCATTGAGCACCATCATCCGGACTCCGTGCAATCCCTGCATTTATCCATTGAGGCGATGAAGCTGGCGCTGGCGGATCTCGACCGCTACGTGGCGGATGAAGCGCACATGGAGTTTGCGGCTAAAGAGCTGCTGAGCGACCATTATCTGAAATCGCGCGCGGCGCTTATCGACCCTGATAAAGCCTCGGATTTTGAGTACGGTTCGCCGACGCAGAGCGGCACGGTCTACATCAGCACCGCGGATGCCAGCGGGATGATGGTTTCGTTTATCCAGTCCAACTATATGGGCTTTGGTTCAGGGATTGTGGTACCGGATACCGGCATCAGCCTGCAAAACCGCGGCTGCGGATTTGTGCTGGATCCGAAGCACCCGAACGCGCTGGCGGGCAGCAAGCGTCCGTTCCACACCATCATTCCGGGTTTTGCGATGGACGGCAACGGCCAGCCGCTGATGTCTTTTGGTGTGATGGGTGGGCCAATGCAGGCGCAAGGGCATATGCAGATGGCGCTGCGGATCATGCTGCACGGGCAAAACCCGCAGGCAGCAATCGACGCCCCGCGCTGGCGCGTGGTGCAGGGCCGGGAGGTGATCGTCGAATCGACGTTCGATCGCAACACCATTGCTGCCCTGCGTGAACGTGGCCACCACATCGTCGTGGAAGATCCGCTCCAGGAGTATAACTTTGGCGGTGCGCAGGTGATTTACCGGATGCCGGAAGGGCACTACGTGGCCGCGACGGAGAGCCGCAAAGACGGGCAGGCGCTGGTGAGTTGATTAACGCCCGGTGGCGCTGCGCTTACCGGGCCTACGCTGTGCTTTTTGTAGGCCGGGTAAGGCATAGCCGCCACCCGGCTTTTTTCAGCCAATACTAAACGGATCCGCATCCTGCCAGGCGGGGAACTTCTCGCGATACTCCTTCAGCGCCGTCAACGACAGCTCGGCATCAATGCGCGTCGCCTGATGCGGTTCGGCGGTGGCGATGATCTCGCCCTGCGGATTCACCACCCGGCTATCGCCCCGGTAGTGATGTCCGTTGCCGTCTGTTCCCACGCGGTTACACCCCACCACGTACGCCTGGTTTTCAATTGCGCGTGCCACCAGCAGCGACTGCCAGTGCAGGGAGCGCGGCGCAGGCCAGTTGGCGACATACAGCGCCAGGTCGTAATCGTTGCGGTTGCGCGACCAGACCGGGAAGCGCAGGTCGTAGCAGACCAGCGGCAGAATACGCCAGCCGCGCCATTCAAACACCACGCGTTCGTTGCCGGCTTGATAATGATGATGCTCATCGGCCATGCGGAACAGGTGACGTTTATCGTAAAAATGGACCTTCCCCTCCGGCTCAACCAGCAGGAAGCGGTTCACCGGGCCGCGTTCCGTTTGCAGGGCGGCACTCCCGGCGATTAGCGCGTTGGTCTGCTGCGCTTTGGCGTGCATCCAGGCGACCACCTCATCCTGCGGCATCGACTGTTGTGCGGCTTCCATCGCGAAGCCCGTGGTGAACATCTCCGGCAGGACAATCACATCGCGCCCGGTAATGCCTTCCAGTTGACGATCAAAGTGGCGCAGGTTGGCAGGGCCATCCATCCACACTAAAGGTTGCTGCAAAATAGAAATCTTCAGACCAGGCACAATTCAGACTCCTCAAACGACCCTTTTTGACACTGTAGCACGACATAAAGAGAAAAGATGGCAATAAAAAACCCCGCACGTGGCGGGGTTTTTCAGGACGAAACGCGTTAAGCGGCTTCAGGTTTGCGGTGTTTCTCCGGCAGCTTTACCGGCTGTGTCGCCAGCTCGTCCGGTTCGAAATCATCGACGTTAATGCTGCGCAGACGGCTCTCTTCGGCTTTCACCAGGAGTGCGGCTTCGCTGTTGTCAATGATGCCACCCGCCAGCGCCTGTTTCGCCAGTTCATCCAGGCGGGTAAACGGCAGGTTTTTGCCCAGCTGTTTACAGATCTTCTGGTGAATCGGGTCGGCGGCCATCACGTCCAGCAGCGCCTCTTCCAGCAGACCCACCGGGTTATGTGGCGTTGGCGCCAGATACTGACCGCGGCCGATACGTGAGCGGGTTGCGCTCGGTACCTGCAGGATTTTCGCCACTTTATGATCCAGCTTGTCAGACGGCGCCAGATGATGACGACCGGTCGGGAAGATCGCCACGCGCAGGGCACCTGCCACCAGACGGTTAGGGAAGTTCACCAGCAGATCGTCAATCGCCTGCTCGGCCTGATACAGCGCATCCTGCACCCCCCAGTGCACCAGCGGCAGATCCGCTTCCTGACGGCCTTCGTCGTCGTAGCGTTTCAGTACCGCAGAAGCCAGGTAGAGCTGGCTCAGCACATCACCCAGACGGGCAGAGATGCGCTCGCGACGCTTCAGGCTACCGCCCAGCACTGCCATGGAGACGTCGGACAGCAGCGCCAGGTTGGCGCTCAGCCGGTTCAGATGCTGGTAATAACGTTTTGTCGCATCATGGGTTGGCGTGGCGCTGGTCAGCCCGCGGGTCAGACCCAGCCAGAAGCTGCGCACTTTATTGCTGCCTACATGACCGATATGTTTGAACAGCAGCTTGTCGAAGGCATCCACGTCGTTGTTCTGCGCGGCGGCCATCTCTTCCAGCACGTACGGATGGCAGCGAATCGCCCCCTGGCCGAAGATCATCATGCTGCGGGTCAGGATGTTTGCCCCTTCTACGGTGATGGCGATCGGTGCGCCCTGATAGCCACGCGCCAGGAAGTTGCCTTCGCCGAGCATTATGCCTTTACCACCTGCGATATCCATTGCATCAATGATCGACTGTTGTGCGCGGTGGGTGCAGTGGTACTTCACAATCGCGGACAGTACGGCCGGTTTTTCACCCAGCATAATGCCGTAGGTAATTAACGACGCGGCGGCATCCATCACGTAGGCGTTGCCTGCGATACGCGCCAGCGGCTCTTCGATCCCTTCCATCTTGCCGATGGAGATTTTGAACTGACGACGGATGTGCGCGTAGGCACCAATCCCCATCGCCACCGATTTCAGCCCGCCGGTTGAGTTCGACGGCAGAGTAATGCCGCGACCAACGGACAGACATTCCACCAGCATACGCCAGCCCTGACCGGCCATTTTCGGCCCACCGATGATGTAATCAATCGGGACAAAGATATCCTGACCGCGGGTCGGACCGTTCTGGAACGGCACGTTCAGCGGGAAGTGGCGACGACCAATTTCAACGCCCGGGGTAGAGGTGGGGATCAGCGCACAGGTAATGCCCAGATCTTCTTCACCACCCAGCAGTTTTTCCGGGTCGGAGAGTTTAAACGCCAGGCCCAGCACGGTAGCGACAGGCGCGAGCGTAATGTAGCGTTTGTTCCAGGTCAGGCGCATACCCAGTACCTGCTCGCCCTGCCATTCGCCCATGCAGACCACACCGGTATCCGGGATGGCGCCTGCATCGGAACCCGCTTCCGGGCTGGTCAGTGCGAAGCATGGAATTTCCTGACCGCGTGCCAGACGCGGCAGATAGTGATCTTTCTGCTCTTTTGTACCGTAATGCTGCAGCAGTTCGCCCGGGCCTAAGGAGTTAGGTACGCCCACGGTGATCGCCAGGATCCCGGAGACGCCAGCCAGTTTTTGCAGCACGCGAGCCTGAGCGTACGCGGAGAATTCCAGACCGCCATACTCTTTTTTGATGATCATCGCGAAGAAGCGATGCTCTTTCAGGTATGCCCACAGCTCCGGCGGCAGGTCGGCCATTTCATGGGTGATGGCAAAGTCATTGGCCATACGGCAGGCTTCTTCTACCGGGCCGTCAATAAAGGCTTGTTCTTCCGCTGTCAGACGCGGCTGCGGGTAGTTATGCAGTTTTTTCCAGTCCGGGTTGCCCTGGAACAGATCGCCTTCCCACCAGGTGGTACCGGCGTCAATCGCTTCTTTCTCGGTGCGCGACATCGGTGGCATCACTTTGCGGAAACCTTTGAATACCGGCGCGGAGATCATCGACTTACGCATCGGGGCAAAGTTAAACGGCAGAAGGATGATGGCCAGCGGCACTAAAAGCCAGATATTCCAGAGACCTGCGACGCCAAGCACAGCCGTCCAGGCCAGAAGAATCAGGCTGCTCAGGAATAAACTTACACGGTGATAGAACAGCACACCGAGCAGGACAACGGTTGCGAGAATGCTCAAAATCATCATAAAGAAAAGCTCCCTTGCTTGTAGGAGGTCTGACCACTTGTGATGATATGGTTGTAGTTGATGTTATTTCCTTTAGCAATGTGTTTACAAAATAATTACAACCTGGTTCACATTGTTCGTTTGTTTGCCGGCACGAAAACGCAAAACGTCAGACGATTCGCATCCCTTTAGCTTCTCGCTTTTATTGCTATCCGGTACACTCCACTGTGTTATCTCATCAATACTGAAGGATTATCCTCATGTACCAGGATCTTATTCGTAACGAACTGAACGAAGCGGCGGAAACGCTGGCTAACTTTCTGAAAGATGATGCCAATATTCACGCTATTCAGCGCGCGGCGGTCCTGCTGGCCGACAGTTTCAAAGCCGGTGGCAAAGTGCTCTCCTGCGGTAACGGGGGGTCCCACTGCGACGCTATGCACTTCGCAGAAGAGCTGACCGGGCGTTATCGTGAAAACCGTCCGGGCTACCCGGCGATTGCGATCTCCGACGTGAGCCACATCTCCTGCGTGGGCAACGATTTCGGTTACGACTACATCTTCTCCCGCTACGTTGAAGCGGTTGGTCGTGAAGGTGACGTGCTGCTGGGTATCTCCACTTCGGGCAACTCTGGTAACGTGATCAAAGCGATTGCGGCGGCGCGTGAAAAAGGGATGAAAGTCATCACCCTGACGGGCAAAGATGGCGGTAAGATGGACGGTACCGCGGACGTTGAAATCCGTGTTCCGCACTTCGGTTATGCTGACCGCATTCAGGAAATTCACATCAAAGTGATCCACATCCTGATCCAGCTGATCGAAAAAGAGATGGTTAAGTAAGGCTTCGCTGGGGGGCACCGGTGCCCCCCGCAGTTGTGGAGTGGAGGTAATCTATGTGCGAACTGCTCGGGATGAGCGCCAATGTGCCAACCGATATCTGCTTTAGTTTCACCGGGCTGGTACAGCGCGGTGGGGGAACCGGGCCGCATAAAGACGGCTGGGGTATCACCTTCTACGAAGGCAAAGGGTGTCGCACGTTCAAGGATCCACAACCCAGCTTTAACTCACCGATTGCCAAACTGGTGCAGGATTACCCCATTAAATCCTGTTCGGTAATCGCCCATATTCGTCAGGCAAACCGCGGCGAAGTGGCGCTCGAAAACACCCATCCGTTTACCCGTGAGCTGTGGGGCCGTAACTGGACCTACGCGCATAACGGGCAACTTACGGGCTATAAGTCGCTGGAGACCGGTAATTTTCGCCCGGTTGGCGAAACCGACAGCGAAAAAGCCTTTTGCTGGCTGCTGCATAAGCTAACAGAGCGTTATCCGCGCACCCCTGGCAACATGGCGGCGGTATTTAAATATATTGCGTCGCTGGCGTCTGAACTGCGCGAGAAGGGCGTGTTTAACATGCTGTTGTCTGACGGGCGCTATGTGATGGCGTTCTGCTCGACGAACCTGTTCTGGATCACCCGCCGTGCACCGTTTGGCGTGGCAAAACTGCTCGATCAGGATGTGGAAATTGATTTTCAGAAAGAGACCACACCAAATGATGTGGTCACTGTTATCGCCACGCAGCCGCTGACCGGCAACGAGACCTGGCAGAAGATTATGCCAGGCGAGTGGGTGTTATTTTGTCTCGGGGACCGTGTAATTTGATGCCAGCTGTGGGTGGACAACTTCGTGGCTCAGCGGTTTGCTGACCACATAACGGCCATCCACAACCGAGACGACAGGCGGCTTGTGCGTCTGCTCGAAATAGTCATAGCCCGGTTTTAGCTGTTTCCAGAAATCCGCGTAGTAAGAGTACTTGTGACGCGCCATGTTGGCATCGGTCATGCGGAACGGATAGATGCTGACCTGAACGTTTGGCTGACCAAAGACCAGTGCGCCCGTGACAAACTGGAAAATCTCATCAATGCCGGAATCGGTCATCGCGTAACAGCCGATGGACACACAGGCACCGTGGATCATCAGATATTTACCTTCGTAACCGTGCGCACGGTCAAAGGCATTCGGGAAGCCGATATTAATCGCTTTATAGAAACGGCTATCCGGTTTTAGCTGGTTACGCTGAACGTTGTAAAACCCTTCCGGGCTTTTGAAATCGCCCTGACGCTGTTTTGGCCCCAGACCACCGGAATAGTTACAAATCTTGTAGCTGTCGAGCAGCTGATATGTCTCACCCATTTTCACAAACAGGTCGAGTGTGCGTTCTTCCTTGAAGATTTGAATATAAACGGGGGATCCCATTAGCTGCTGTTTATATTCTTTGCTCACAGGCGTGGTTGAACTGTTGCTGCTGAGCAGCCCGGCAAACGACACGCACGGAATCAGGAGCATCGCAATGAACAATGCGATTTTACGCATACTACAAGTTCCTTGATAAAACTAAGACCAACTTGCCAGAACGGCAAAAGAGACCCGAAATCAGATTAATCTGTTAGGAGCGCTCACATTAGCACCGCTATAGATTTTCGCAAGAGCGGAGCTGTTAGTTTACAAATTAGTTTTACTTTATAACCCATCAAAATCGCGCTGGCTCCAGGAACTTTGCGTATCAGTTCGCAATTTGACACCTGCAGCTGAGTTTTATCTGCCCGGAAAACGCCGGAAATGGTACACTTCACGCCCTCAGAATAGTTGTTCACGGAAACTTGCTAACCACATGTTTAAAATAAGAAAAGGACTTGACCTGCCCATCGCAGGCGTGCCCGAACAGCACGTTTCGGCAGGCGCAAGCGTTCGCCATGTTGCCATTCTGGGCGACGATTACGTGGGGATGCGCCCCTCAATGCTGGTCCAGCAGGACGATCGCGTCATTAAAGGGCAGGCGCTCTTCGAAGATAAAAAAAATCCCGGCGTGATGTTTACCGCCCCTGCCAGCGGCACCGTTGTGGCGATCAACCGTGGCGAACGCCGCGTGTTGCAGTCGGTGGTTATCCGCATTGAAGGGGATGAACAGCGTGAGTTTGCCCATTATGAGGCCGCAGACCTCGCGGCGTTGAGCCGTGAAATCGTTCAGGCGCAACTGCTGGACGCCGGTTTGTGGACCGCATTTCGCACACGCCCTTTCAGCAAAACGCCTGTGCCTGGCACGGTTCCGGCCGCTATCTTCGTTACGGCAATCGACACCAACCCACTCAGTGCAGACCCGCAGCCGGTTATTCTGGCACAACGCCAGGCCTTTGATGCCGGGCTGACCGTACTCACGCGGCTGACGTCCGGGAAAGTCCACGTGTGCCAGGCCAGTGCCGGTAAACTTGGCGGCCATCCGCAGGGACAGGTGACGTTCAATGAATTTGCAGGCCCGCATCCGGCGGGGTTGGCGGGAACGCATATTCACTTCCTTGAGCCGGTCAGCCTGACAAAACAGGTCTGGCACCTTAACTATCAGGACGTGATTGCCATCGGCAAACTCTTTACCACCGGTAAGCTCTGCACAGAGCGAGTGATCGCGATTGGCGGGCCGCAGGCGGCAAACCCGCGCCTGGTGACAACGCTGTTGGGTGCGGATATCAATGAACTGCTGGACGACGAAACCAAAGCGGGTGAAAACCGTCTGATTTCCGGTTCGGTACTCAGCGGCCGTCATGCCGTTGGGCCGCAGGCCTATCTGGGACGCTTCCATCTGCAGGTGAGCATTGTACTGGAAGGGCGTGAGAAAGAGCTCTTTGGCTGGGTGCTGCCAGGTGCAGAAAAGTATTCCGTCACCCGCACCACGCTCGGCCACTTCCTGCGTCATAAGCTGTTCAACTTCTCCACCAGCACAAACGGCGGTGAGCGCGCCATGGTGCCGATTGGCAACTACGAGCGTGTTATGCCGCTTGATATTCTGCCCACCGTGCTGCTGCGCG
Source organism: Enterobacter cloacae complex sp. SHL021 (assembly GCF_049237765.1). Taxonomy (NCBI): domain Bacteria; kingdom Pseudomonadati; phylum Pseudomonadota; class Gammaproteobacteria; order Enterobacterales; family Enterobacteriaceae; genus Enterobacter; species Enterobacter cloacae complex sp. SHL021. Next base: position 23,700 of record NZ_JBMKJG010000029.1, read on the forward strand.
ATCTGCTTGCCGGGGACACCGACAGCGCCCAGGCGCTGGGTTGCCTGGAGCTGGACGAAGAAGATCTGGCGCTCTGTACCTATGTCTGTCCGGGAAAATACGAATATGGACCGGTATTGCGCGAGGTGTTAACCCGCATTGAGCAGGAAGGATAACCATGGGCTTAAAACACCTCTTTGAAAAAATAGAGCCGCATTTTACCGAGGGTAAACTGAAGAAGTACTACCCGCTGTATGAAGCGACGACGACCATTTTCTACACGCCAGGTCTGGTGACGAAAGGCGCGGCGCACGTTCGTGACGCCATCGACCTGAAGCGAATGATGATTCTGGTCTGGTTTGCCGTCTTCCCGGCAATGTTCTGGGGCATGTACAACGTGGGGCTGCAGACCATTCCGGCGCTGCATCATCTGTACGATGCTCAGCAACTGGCGCAGGTGATCCAGTCTGACTGGCATTACCGTCTGGCACAGTCGCTTGGCGTGAGTTTTGCCCCAGACGCGGGCTGGATCAGCATGATGACGCTGGGGGCGGTGTTCTTCCTGCCGATCTACATCACGGTATTTATCGTGGGTGGGTTCTGGGAAGTGCTGTTTGCCATTATTCGTAAACATGAGATCAACGAAGGCTTCTTTGTTACTTCCATTCTGTTTGCCCTGATTGTCCCGCCAACGTTACCGCTCTGGCAGGCCGCGCTGGGGATCAGCTTTGGTGTGGTCATCGCGAAAGAGATCTTCGGGGGAACCGGGCGTAACTTCCTCAACCCTGCGCTGGCAGGGCGTGCGTTCTTGTTCTTTGCCTATCCGGCACAAATTTCCGGCGATCTGGTCTGGACCGCTGCGGACGGCTTCTCTGGGGCGACACCGCTTTCACAATGGGCAGCGCACGGCGGTGAAACGCTGGTGAACAATGCGACAGGCCAACCCGTGACCTGGTTTGATGCGTTTATGGGCAACATCCCGGGCTCCATTGGGGAGGTCTCCACGCTGATGATTTTGATTGGCGGGGCGATCATCCTGTTTGGTCGCGTGGCCTCCTGGCGGATTGTCGCCGGTGTCATGATCGGCATGGTGCTGACTGCCACACTGTTCAACCTTATCGGTTCCGCCACCAACCCGATGTTCTCCATGCCCTGGTACTGGCATCTGGTGCTGGGCGGTTTCGCCTTCGGCATGATGTTCATGGCCACCGATCCGGTTTCTGCTTCCTTTACTGACAGAGGGAAATGGAGCTATGGCGTGCTCATCGGGGTGATGTGTGTCCTGATTCGTGTGGTCAACCCGGCCTATCCGGAAGGGATGATGTTGGCCATTCTGTTTGCCAACCTGTTTGCACCACTGTTCGATTATCTGGTCGTGCGCGCCAACATTAAGCGGAGGAAGGCACGTGGCTGAAATCAAAAATAACGACAGCATCGGCAAAACGCTGCTGGTGGTGCTGGTGCTGTGTCTGGTCTGTTCCATTGTGGTGGCTGGTTCTGCCGTGGGGTTAAAGCCGCGACAGCAGGAGCAGCGCGCGCTGGATAAACAGCGCAACATCCTGGCCGTAGCCGGGCTGATGCAGGAAGGGATGAGTGCAGACGATGTGTCGGCCGTCTTTGCTGAGCGCATCACCGCGCGTCTGGTGGATTTAAAAACGGGCCAGCTGCTGGATAAAGATCCGGCGAAATATAACCAGGCGCTGGCATTAAAAGACCCGCAGATGAGCATGACGCTGGACGCATCTCAGGATCCGGCGGGCATTAAGCGTCGCAGCAATCTGGCTGAAATCTACCTCGTACGTGATGAGCAAAAACAGGTGCAGGAAGTGGTGCTGCCCATCTACGGCAACGGCCTGTGGTCAATGATGTACGCCTTTGTGGCGCTTGATACGGATGGCCGCACTGTGAAAGGCATCACCTACTATGACCAGGGCGAAACGCCAGGGCTCGGTGGTGAAGTGGAGAACCCTAACTGGCGCGCGCAGTTTGTCGGGAAGAAAGTGCTCGACGACAGCGGAGCGCCTGCGCTGAAGGTGATGAAAGGGTCTGCGCGTCCTGACGATGTCTATGCCGTTGACGGGCTATCCGGGGCCACGCTCACCTCCAAAGGGGTGCAGCACAGTTTTGATTTCTGGATGGGCGAACTCGGTTTTGGTCCTTTCCTGAAAAATGTACGTGAAGGAGCGCTGAACCATGGCTGATACGGGTGAACTGAAAGAAGTTAAAAAGGTGCTGATTGGCCCACTTTTAGCCAATAACCCGATAACGCTGCAGGTGCTGGGTGTGTGTTCAGCCCTGGCGGTGACCACCAAGCTGGAAACGGCGGTGGTGATGACGCTGGCAGTAACGCTGGTAACCGCGTTTTCCAGCATGTTTATCTCGATGATCCGCCACCATATCCCCAACAGCGTGAGGATCATCGTGCAGATGGCGATCATCGCCTCGCTGGTGATCGTGGTCGATCAGCTGCTGCGAGCCTTTGCCTATGAAATATCGAAACAGCTTTCGGTATTTGTGGGCCTGATTATCACCAACTGTATCGTGATGGGACGTGCAGAAGGCTATGCCATGAAAATGCCCCCGCTGGCGAGCTTTATGGACGGCATCGGCAACGGCCTCGGCTACGGCGTGATCCTGCTGTCCGTAGGGTTCCTGCGTGAGTTGATTGGCAGCGGTAAGCTGTTTGGCATCACGGTGCTGGACACGGTACAGAACGGCGGCTGGTATCTGCCAAACGGCCTGTTCCTGCTGGCTCCAAGCGCATTTTTCATTATCGGTTTGCTGATCTGGCTGATTCGTACCCTGAAGCCAGAACAGCAGGAAAAGGAGTAACCGACAATGGCTCATTACCTGAGTTTATTTGTGCGCGCGGTGTTTGTTGAAAACATGGCGCTCGCGTTCTTCCTCGGCATGTGTACGTTCCTTGCCGTGTCCAAAAAGGTATCGACAGCATTTGGCCTGGGCATAGCGGTTACCGTGGTGCTTGGCCTGTCGGTGCCGATCAACAACCTGGTGTACAACTTTGTCCTGCGCGACAGCGCGCTGGTGGAGGGGGTGGATCTCAGCTTCCTGAACTTCATCACCTTTATCGGTGTGATTGCGGCGCTGGTGCAAATCCTTGAGATGATCCTTGATAAGTATTTCCCGTCACTCTACAACGCGCTGGGGATCTTCCTGCCGTTGATCGCGGTGAACTGCGCCATCTTCGGTGGCGTCTCGTTTATGGTTCAGCGTGATTACAACTTCAGCGAATCAATTGTGTATGGTTTCGGCTCCGGGATCGGCTGGATGCTGGCTATCGTCACCATGGCGGGGATCCGCGAAAAAATGAAATATGCCAACGTGCCTGCAGGCCTGCGTGGCTTAGGGATCACCTTTATCACCACCGGTCTCATGGCGCTGGGCTTTATGTCCTTCTCCGGTGTGCAGCTATAAGGGCTAACTGATGGAAATTATGCTTGGCGTGGCGATGTTCACGCTGATTGTACTGGTGCTGTCGGGGTTGATTCTGGTGGCGCGCGCGAAGCTGGTGAATTCCGGCGATGTCATTATCGATATCAACGATGAACCGCAAAACCAGATCCGCACGCCAGCCGGCGATAAACTGCTGAATACGCTTGCTGGCAACGGCATCTTCGTCTCTTCGGCCTGCGGCGGCGGTGGCTCCTGTGGGCAGTGCCGCGTAAAGGTGAAAGAGGGTGGTGGCGATATTCTGCCCACTGAGCTGTCGCACATCACCAAGCGTGAGGCGAAAGAGGGCTGCCGTCTGGCCTGTCAGGTCGCGGTGCGCCAGAACATGAAAATTGAACTGCCGGAGGAGATTTTCGGCGTCAAAAAATGGGAATGCGAAGTTATCTCCAACGATAACAAAGCCACCTTTATCAAAGAGCTTAAACTGCGGGTGCCTGAAGGAGAGAGCGTTCCGTTCCGGGCGGGGGGCTATATCCAGATTGAATGTCCGGAGCACACCGTAGCCTACGCTGACTTCGATGTGCCTGACGAATACCGTGCCGACTGGGATAAATTTAATCTCTTCCGCTTTGTCTCTGAGGTTAAAGAGCCCGCGCTTCGTGCTTACTCCATGGCGAACTACCCGGAAGAGAAGGGTATCATCATGCTTAACGTGCGTATCGCCACGCCGCCGCCAGCGGTACCGCATGCGCCGCCGGGCGTCATGTCATCGTATATCTGGTCATTAAAACCGGGCGACAAGGTGACCATCTCCGGCCCGTTTGGCGAGTTCTTTGCGAAAGAGACCGATGCCGAAATGGTATTTATCGGCGGTGGTGCAGGTATGGCGCCGATGCGTTCGCACATTTTCGACCAACTCAAGCGGCTTGGCAGTCAGCGTAAAATCAGCTTCTGGTACGGGGCGCGTTCGCTGCGTGAGATGTTCTATGATGATGAGTTCGAACAGCTGGCGCGTGAAAACCCTAACTTCACCTTCCATGTGGCGCTCTCCGATCCGCAGCCGGAAGATAACTGGACCGGCCATACGGGCTTTATCCACAACGTGCTGTATGAAAACTACCTCAAACAGCATCCTGCGCCGGAAGACTGCGAGTTTTATATGTGTGGTCCGCCAGTGATGAACGCCGCCGTGATCAAAATGCTTAAAGATCTGGGCGTGGAAGATGAGAACATCCTGCTGGATGATTTTGGAGGCTGATGATGCTGACGTTTCTGGCAACCTTCGCGGTCTTTGTACTGGTCATATTCGGCATGTCGTTAGGCTGGATCATCAAGCGCAAAAGCATTCAGGGCAGCTGCGGTGGGATCTCGTCCATTGGCATGGAAAAGGTCTGCGACTGCCCGGAACCGTGCGATGCCCGTAAAAAAAGGATGGCGCGGGAGCAGCAGCGCCGAATTTTGTAAATCGCGACGTAACGATAACAGCAGGCCGCATTATTGCGGCCTGCTGGCTTATTTAGCCCACGCTTTTGCGTCGGCGGGCGAGTCGACCATCACCGCATCCGCCTGCAGCGCCTCTGCCTTTTTATAATCTTCGGCGGTGTTCACGCCCAGCAAGATAACGTGACTGTTGCCCTGCGAGCGGAAACAGTCCATGGATTCTTTATCCCAGGTGAGGGTTGAGCGGGACACCCCTTCACCAAGGGTAAATTTCTCAACCACGTCAACGGTTCTGTTCAGCTCTAGCGCGTACCAGTACTCCTGCATCGTCTGCTCTGGTGGCAGGCACTGGTGGCTCAGCGATACCGTTACCAGCCTGGAGCGCGTTTCACTGCGGGTAACAAAGCGTGGGATTGCTGCCGGAAGCGAGGCAAGATAACGGTCCTCAGTAGAATAAACCCTCACCCGCCCCAGACTCTGGGTCTCATTAAGCACCGCAAGAAGCGCTTTTCCCATCGTGGCCGGATCGGCGTCAGGTGATTTGATATCAATATAAAACCGGGTTTGTGGCCCGGTTTCCAGCACGCTTTTCAGGGTGGGGATCGTCAACCCTTTGCCACGCCACGGATGGGTTTCACCGCCCCAGCTCCATCCAGCGTCAACTGCCGATAACTCCGCAAGCGTGTAGTCCGAGATTTTGCCTGTTTTGTTCGTCAGCGCTTTTAAATCAGAAGGACGATACAGGACCGGAACGCCATCTTTACTGAGCTGCACGGTTATCCAGACTGCCTGAGCCTGATTCTCTAAGGCCAGTTTGATCGCTTGTACTGTGTTTTCTGGCGCATCGGCTGTTCCGCCCCGGTGGGCAACGATCTGTGGGCCAGCGTAGCTCGTTCCCGTCACGAGCAGCAGAGAGAGCGCGAGTATTTTTCTCATGAATTTATATCCTTATTCACATAAAAAATTAATATATACAACAAGTTACGTGTTGTTTTTTGTATCATATTTTTATGACAAATAAGAGAAGGTAAATCTGCTGTCGCATTTTTTAGACTTTGATATACTGTATATAAATACATGTGTGGTGGTCGTAATGCGCAAAATAATCCATGTCGATATGGACTGTTTTTTTGCCGCAGTGGAGATGCGTGACAACCCGGCGCTGCGGGATATTCCTATTGCCATTGGCGGTAGCCGTGTCCAGCGCGGTGTAATCAGCACCGCCAACTATCCTGCGCGCAAATTTGGCGTGCGCAGCGCCATGCCTACCGCCATGGCCCTTAAGCTCTGTCCTCATCTCACGCTTTTACCCGGTCGGTTTGAGGCGTACAAAGAAGCGTCCCTGCATATCCGCGAAATCTTCTCTCGCTACACCTCACTAATTGAACCTCTGTCGCTGGACGAAGCTTATCTTGATGTCACCGACAGCGTGCACTGTCACGGCTCCGCGACGCTGATGGCGCAGGAGATCCGCCGGACTATCTTCCAGGAGCTGAATCTGACCGCGTCGGCAGGTGTCGCACCGGTGAAATTCCTCGCCAAAATAGCGTCCGATCTCAACAAGCCCGACGGCCAGTACGTTATTACCCCGGAAGAGGTCCCGGCGTTTTTAAAAACGCTGCCGCTCGGCAAAATCCCGGGCGTAGGCAAAGTCTCTGCGGCAAAGCTGGAAAGCATGGGGCTGCGGACCTGCGAAGATGTGCAGCGCAGCGATTTAGCCATGCTGCTTAAACGCTTTGGAAAATTTGGCCGCGTGCTGTGGGAGCGCAGTCAGGGGATAGACGAGCGCAGTGTCAGCAGCGAGCGGCTGCGAAAGTCGGTTGGAGTTGAACGTACACTGATTGAAGATATTCATGACTGGTCTGAATGCGAAACCATCATTACGGAGCAGCTCTATCCTGAGCTGGAACGGCGCTTAATCAAGGTCAAACCGGACCTGCTGATTGCCCGTCAGGGCGTGAAGCTAAAGTTCAATGATTTTCAGCAGACGACTCAGGAGCACGTCTGGCCGCGTCTGAATAAAGAGGATCTCATCGCGACGGCGAAAAAGGCCTGGGATGAACGTCGGGGCGGGCGAGGGGTCAGGCTGGTGGGGTTACACGTTACCTTGCTGGATCCGCAGCTGGAACGTCAGCTGGTATTGGGATTGTAAAAAGGCCAGTGGCACGACGTTGTTCACCCTCTCCCTTTGGGAGAGGGCTGGGGTGAGGGTGTTACTTAGCAGGAATCGCTTTCAGCAGTTCAGTCAGCAGGGTCCAGTAATGGCCCACGCTTTCAATGTGAACCTGCTCATCCGGTGAGTGCGGCCCGGTAATGGTTGGCCCAATGGAGACCATATCCATGTTCGGGTACGGCTTCTTGAACAGACCACATTCCAGACCCGCGTGGATCACCTGAATGTTTGGGGTGCTGTTGAACAGACGCTGGTATGTTTCACGCACCAGTGCCATCACCGGAGAGCTTGCGTCCGGCTGCCAGCCTGGGTAGCTGCCTTTGGCAGAGGTTTTCGCTCCGGCCAGCGTGCCCAGAGATTCCAGCATGCTCACTACGTACTCTTTACCGGTGTCGATAAGCGATCGGATCAGGCAGATGATCTCTGCGCTGTCGTCGCCCATGGTGACCACGCCCACGTTCAGAGAGGTTTCAACCACCCCTTTCGCGACGTCTGAGTTGCGGATCACGCCGTTTGGCGTCGCGTTCAACAGCTGAATAAAGGTGTCACGAGACAGGGTGGTCAGCGCGGCTTTATCCGTGGACACAGACTCCAGCACTACGGTCAGGTTCTTCTCTTTCGCGGACAGTTCGTTTTTCAGGATATCCAGATAGACGCTGGAGAGCTTTTTCAGCTCGTCCGCTTTGGCAGCTGGAACGGCTACCGTCGCGAACGCTTCACGTGGGATTGCGTTGCGCAGCGTACCGCCGTTGAAATCGACCAGACGCAGGTCCAGCTCAGCCGCGTGGCCCGCCAGGAAGCGTGCCAGCAGTTTGTTGGCGTTGCCCAGGCCTAAGTGAATATCACCGCCGGAGTGGCCGCCTTTCAGCCCTTTCAGCGTCAGCTTGAAGGTCTGGAAGCCAGCAGGCACCGCTTCACGGGAGAGCGGCAGGGTAGAGATAAAATCAATCCCGCCCGCGCAGCCCATGTAGATCTCGCCTTCTTCTTCAGAGTCGGTGTTGATCAGAATATCCGCCTGCAGCCAGTTCGCCTGCAGACCGAACGCACCGTCCATGCCCGCTTCTTCGGTCATGGTCAGCAGCACTTCCAGTGGACCGTGCTGAACGCTGTCGTCCGCCAGTACCGCCAGCGCAGAGGCCATACCGATACCGTTATCTGCACCCAGCGTGGTGCCGCGTGCTTTCACCCAGTCGCCGTCGATGTACGGCTGGATCGGGTCTTTCGTGAAGTCGTGAACGGTGTCGTTGTTTTTCTGTGGCACCATGTCCAGGTGCGCCTGCAGCACAACCGGTTTACGGTTTTCCATGCCTGCGGTCGCCGGTTTGCGGATCAGAATGTTGCCAACCTGGTCGCGTTCAGCGTGCAGACCTTTTTCCTTCGCCCAACCCATAATATGTTCGGCAAGCTGTTCTTCATGGTAAGACGGGTGTGGAATGGAGCAGATTTTGGCAAAAATATCCCACAGCGGCTGGGGAGATAATTGAGACAGTTCAGACACGATAAGTCTCCTTGTCGATGCCCTGCAAAGCGAGTTGCAGGTCACAGGGTTAGCAGGTTAATAGTTACCACAAGTCAGGCTTGCGAGATGCAACTGAGAATACCACTTTCTCCGATGGCTGGTAGCATAAAGCATGTAAAAACTCAGGCAGAGGGCGCTAAACACTGGTTTTTAGTGCGTCAGATCTCTATAATCTCGCGCAACCTATTTCCCCCTCGAACACTTTTTAAGCCGTATAAAAACAGGCTGGGACACTTCACATGAGCGAAAAATACGTCGTCACCTGGGACATGTTGCAGATCCACGCACGCAAACTGGCCGCGCGTCTGATGCCTTCTGAACAGTGGAAAGGCATTATTGCCGTTAGCCGTGGCGGTCTGGTACCGGGGGCGCTGCTGGCGCGTGAGCTGGGTATTCGTCATGTCGATACCGTCTGCATCTCCAGCTATGACCACGACAACCAGCGTGAGCTGAAAGTGCTGAAACGCGCGGAAGGCGACGGTGAAGGTTTCATCGTTATTGATGACCTGGTGGATACCGGCGGTACCGCGGTGGCTATCCGCGAAATGTACCCAAAAGCGCACTTCGTCACCATCTTCGCGAAACCAGCGGGCCGCCCACTGGTGGATGATTACGTGATTGATATCCCACAGGATACCTGGATTGAACAGCCATGGGACATGGGCGTGGTCTTTGTACCGCCTATTTCCGGCCGTTAATTTCCGTACGTAACTTTACACGCCCGGCTATGCCGGGCGTTGTTCTTTTTATTCTGCCACGCGTTACAATGGACACTATATGACGTATCCATGGAGGCAACGCAATGACGCAGGCGAATCTCACCGAGACACTCTTCAAACCCCGTTTCAAGCACCCTGAAACCTCGACGCTGGTGCGTCGCTTCAATCCGGGGAACCAGCCTGCCGTCCAGTCTGCATTAGACGGTAAAAACGTGCCTCACTGGTATCGCATGATTAACCGCCTGATGTGGATCTGGCGTGGTATTGATCCGCGTGAAATCCTCGATGTGCAGGCGCGTATCGTCATGAGTGAAGCCGAGCGTACCGACAGCGAACTCTACGATACGGTGGTGGGTTACCGCGGCGGCAACTGGATCTACGAATGGTCGAAACAGGCGATGCTCTGGCAGCAAAAAGCCAGCCAGGAAGAGGACGCCACCCTCAGCGGCAAGCACTGGCTGCACGCAGCCAATCTTTACGCCATTGCCGCCTATCCGCACTTAAAAGGGGATGAGCTGGCAGAGCAGGCGCAGGCGCTGGCAAACCGTGCCTATGAAGAGGCTGCCCAACGCTTGCCGGGCCGGATGCGCGAGCTTGAGTTCACCATCCCCGGCGGCGCGCCCGTGACTGGGTTCCTGCATATGCCTGAAGGCGACGGCCCGTTTCCGACCGTGCTGATGTGCGGTGGGCTGGATTCGCTGCAAATCGACTATTACAGCCTGTATGAGCGTTACTTCGCCCCAAAAGGGATCGCGATGCTGACGCTTGATATGCCCTCTATCGGTTTTTCCTCCAAATGGAAACTGACGCAGGATTCCAGTCTTCTGCACCAGTATGCGCTGAAAGCGCTGGAAAACATTCCCTGGGTCGACCACACCCGCGTCGCGGCGTTTGGTTTCCGCTTTGGGGCGAACGTGGCCGTGCGTCTGGCCTATCTTGAGGCGTCACGCCTGAAGGCCGTAGCCTGTCTTGGGCCGGTGGTTCACGCTCTGCTCAGCGATCCTGCCCGTCAGGGCAGCGTGCCGGAAATGTACCTCGACGTGCTGGCCAGCCGCCTTGGCATGCATGATGCTTCAGACGAAGCGCTGCGCGTGGAACTCAATCGCTATTCGTTAAAAACGCAGGGCCTGCTGGGACGCCGGTGTCCAACGCCGATGCTGTCCGGCTTCTGGAAAAACGATCCGTTCAGCCCGGAAGAGGAGTCACGCTTAATCACATCGTCATCTGCGGATGGCAAATTGCTGGAAGTTCCCTTCAGCCCGGTGTATCAGAATTTTGACAAAGCATTAAAAGAGATTACGCGTTGGATCGCCCAGAGATTGTGTTAAGAGATTGCTAAATTTTGATGGTTTGGTAAAACAGTGGCTTCACAAAAGGAGATCGTAATGACGTTACCGAGTGGACACCCGAAAAGTAGATTGATTAAGAAGTTCATGGCTCTTGGCCCGTATATTCGAGAAGAGCAGTGTGAAGAGAATCGCTTTTTTTTCGACTGCCTGGCTGTATGCGTCAACGTGAAGCCTGCACCCGAAAAACGTGAATTCTGGGGCTGGTGGATGGAAATGGAAGCAGAAGAGAAACGTTTTACCTATAGCTACCAGTTTGGCCTGTTTAATAAAGACGGCAACTGGCAGGCCACCACCATCAAAGATCAGGAAGTGATTGACCGCCTGGAATATACCCTGAAAGAGTTCCACGACAAGGCGCGCGATTTACTGGCCACGCTGGACCTGAAGCTTGAGCCTGCCGATGATTTTTCCAGTGAAAAGGCGAAATTGACGGCGTAAAGATGAAATAATGCCGGGTGATGATCCCGTAGGCCCGGTAAGCGCAGCGCCACCGGGCACAAAAAAACCGGCTTAATGCCGGTTTTTTTATTACTGCCGACTCAGAACTGGTAGGTCATACCCAGGGCAACGATATCATCGCTGCTCACGCCCAGTTTGTTATCGTCATCAATCTGGTTGATTTTATAATCAACAAACGCGGACATATTTTTGTTGAAATAATAGGTCGCGCCGACGTCGATATATTTCACCAGATCTTCATCGCCAATACCTTCGATATCCTTGCCTTTAGACTGGACATAACCCAGGGATGGACGCAGACCGAAATCGAACTGATATTGTGCGACCACTTCAAAGTTCTGCGCTTTATTGGCAAAGCCGCCCGAAATTGGGGTCATATTGCGGGTTTCGGAGTACATCGCCGCCAGGTAGATATCGTTCGCATCATATTTCAGACCGGTTGCCCAGGCTTCGGCTTTTTTGCCTTCGCCACGGGTAAGCAGGTTCTGCGCGTTGGTACGGTCAGAGTTGGTGTACGCGCCGCTTACCGCGAAATCGCTGCCGCCAAAGTCATAGGTCAGAGACGTACCAAAACCGTCACCGTTCTGTTTTTTGACGTCGCGGTTTTCGTTTTTACCCTGATATTGCAGGGTCATATCCAGACCATCAACCGCGCCAAAGAAGTCGGTGTTACGGTAAGTGGCAAGACCGCTTGCACGCTTGGTCATGAAGTTATCGGTCTGCGCGGAAGAGTCGCCGCCAAACTCAGGGAACATATCGGTCCACGCTTCCACGTCATACAGCGCGCCCAGGTTACGACCGTAATCCAGAGAACCAAAGTCTTTCAGCTTCAGACCGGCGAATGCCAGACGCGTTTTCTGAGTGGAATCGCTCTCTGCTTTGTTGCCTGCAAATTCCGCTTCCCAACGGCCATAGCCCGTCAGCTGATCGTTAATCTGAGTTTCACCTTTAAAACCGAAACGCACGTATGTCTGGTCACCATCTTTTGAATCGTCATCGCTGATGTAGTGCATTGCTTTAACTTTGCCGTACACGTCCAGTTTGTTGCCGTTTTTATTATAAACTTCGGCAGCGTGAACAGATGCGGAAGCCACAACGCCCATAACCATTAATGCCAGAGTGCTCTTTTTCATTTTCGATCCTGTCTTATAAACGCGCTTAAAAATTCGCTGGACGATAAGCTCATGCTTAAGTCCCGTGAAAAAACAGAAAGGGTTTTAACGTTACGGAATGAAACTTTTATGACAAATTAAGATTAATTTTAAAAAACTGTGATTTATTATTTCGGTAATAAAATTGTCAAAATCCGCCGCTACGCTTCCTGATCCCGCGCAACAAAGTGTTTCGCGATGTGCTGTGGCAGTTGGCAACGGGCCTGACACCTGTTAAAACGTTCGTTCGACATCACTTTCCCTTATCGTTGAACGGCAGAGAATCATGAGTGACAGCCAGACGCTGGTGGTAAAACTCGGCACCAGTGTTTTAACAGGCGGATCGCGCCGCCTAAATCGCGCCCACATTGTTGAGCTTGTACGTCAATGCGCTCAGCTGCATGCCGCAGGGCATCGTATTGTTATTGTGACCTCCGGGGCGATTGCCGCCGGGCGTGAACATCTGGGGTACCCCGAACTCCCCGCGACGATCGCCTCTAAACAGCTGCTGGCCGCCGTGGGACAAAGCCGACTCATTCAACTCTGGGAACAGTTGTTCTCAATCTATGGCATTCACGTCGGGCAGATGCTGCTGACGCGCGCGGATATGGAAGACAGAGAACGCTTCCTTAACGCCCGCGATACGCTGCGCGCGCTGCTGGACAACAATATCGTCCCGGTGATTAACGAAAACGACGCCGTGGCTACCGCTGAAATCAAAGTGGGTGATAACGATAACCTCTCTGCGCTGGCGGCGATCCTGGCCGGTGCCGACAAGCTCTTGCTCCTGACCGACCAGCAGGGGCTGTTTACCGCAGACCCGCGCTCCAACCCGGAAGCTGAACTGATTACCGATGTGCACGGCATTGACGATGCGCTACGCGCCATCGCCGGCGACAGCGTCTCTGGCCTGGGAACGGGTGGCATGGGCACTAAACTGCAGGCGGCGGATGTGGCCTGCCGCGCCGGGATCGACACCATCATTGCGGCGGGCAGCCGTCCTGGCGTCATTGGCGACGTGATGGAAGGCATTTCCGTCGGCACGCGCTTCCACGCCCAGGAATCCCCGCTGGAAAACCGCAAACGCTGGATTTTCGGCGCGCCGCCGGCAGGTGAACTGACCGTGGATGAAGGGGCGACCGCGGCGATTCTGGAAAGAGGGAGTTCATTGCTTCCTAAAGGAATTAAAAACGTGACAGGCAACTTCTCCCGTGGTGAAGTGATCCGTATCCGTAACCTTGAAGGTCGCGACATCGCTCACGGCGTCAGCCGCTACAACAGCGATGCTCTGCGCCGTATTGCGGGTCACCACTCGCAGCAGATCGACGCCATTCTGGGTTACGAGTATGGCCCGGTTGCCGTGCATCGTGACGACATGATTATTCGTTAAGGAGCCAGAACATGCTGGAACAAATGGGTGCCGCCGCCAAGGCCGCCTCTTACAAACTGGCGCTCCTTTCCAGCCGCGAGAAAAACCGCGTGCTGGAAAAAATCGCTGATTATCTGGAATCGCAGTCGCAGGAAATCCTCCTCGCCAATGAACAGGATCTGCTGGAAGCGCGTCGTAATGGCCTGAGCGAAGCGATGCTCGACCGTCTGGCGTTGACCCCGGCACGCCTGAAAGGCATCGCCGACGATGTCCGTCAGGTTTGTAATCTGGCCGATCCGGTCGGGCAGGTGATCGACGGTGGACTGCTCGACAGCGGTTTACGTCTGGAGCGCCGCCGCGTGCCGCTCGGCGTTATCGGCGTGATTTATGAAGCCCGCCCGAACGTGACGGTGGATGTCGCTTCCCTGTGCCTGAAGACCGGTAACGCCGCTATTCTGCGCGGCGGGAAAGAGACCTGGCGCACCAACGCCGCGACGGTGAAGGTCATCCAGCAGGCGCTGCAGGAGTGCGGCTTACCGGCAGGTGCCGTGCAGGCCATCGAAAGCCCGGACCGTGCGCTGGTGAACGAGATGCTGCGCATGGACAAATACATCGACATGCTGATCCCACGCGGTGGCGCGGGCCTGCACAAGCTATGCCGCGAGCAGTCGACGATCCCGGTGATCACCGGCGGTATCGGCGTGTGCCATATCGTGGTGGACGAGAGCGCCGAAATTACACCGGCGCTGAAGATTATCGTGAATGCCAAGACCCAGCGTCCAAGCACCTGTAATACGGTGGAAACGCTGCTGGTGCATCAGGGTATCGCAAACACCTTCCTGCCAGCCTTGAGCAAGCAGATGGCCGAGAGTGGCGTCACGCTGCACGCGGACGAGAAGGCGCTGGCGCTGCTGAAAGACGGCCCGGCGACGGTGGTGCCGGTAAACGCGGAGCAGTATGACGACGAGTTCCTGTCTTTGGATCTGAACGTGAAGATCGTAGCCGATCTCGACGACGCTATCGCGCACATCCGTGAGCATGGTACTCAGCACTCTGACGCCATCCTGACGCGCACGCTGCGCAACGCCGACCGCTTTGTTAATGAAGTGGATTCTTCTGCCGTGTACGTGAACGCATCAACCCGCTTCACCGACGGTGGACAGTTTGGTCTGGGCGCGGAAGTGGCTGTGAGCACGCAGAAACTGCACGCGCGTGGTCCGATGGGCCTGGAAGCGTTGACCACCTATAAGTGGATCGGCATCGGCGACGATACGATTCGTGCGTAAATAATCACGGGTGATGCAAAAATAGCCGTTTGATTCAAAAGGGCATTGACGCATCACCCGGATAGATCTAACCTTTTGCCCCGTGGTTACGCTCGTAACCGGCCTCCCAGGGCCGATATAGCTCAGTTGGTAGAGCAGCGCATTCGTAATGCGAAGGTCGTAGGTTCGACTCCTATTATCGGCACCATTTCAATTTCCTCAAACGCGTGTATTAATCCTTTAATAACCTGATTTATAAAGGATTTATTTCCTATTAGTCCTTCACTATCCGTAACCATCCAGTAGAATCCGAGGCGGATTGTGTATAGGAATCCTGTTCGATCTTTGATTCCTATACACATGCCTTTAAACGATATGCAGATTCGCCGCGCTAAGCCGCCTATACATTTGGAAATGGGCAAGGGTTGTCATTGCTTATAGAAACCAATGGAAGCAAGAGCTGGCGGTTCCGTTATCGTTTTGCAGGTAAACCAAAAATGATCTCGCTGGGTGTGTATCCAACCATCACACTTACAGATGCCCGTTCCCGTTGTGTCAATGCCCGAAAACTGGTTGCCGAAGGAAAAAATCCGAGTGAAGTTCGAAAAGAGCAGAAGATTGCTTTGCAAACAGAGTCTGAAAGCTCGTTCGAAAAGATAGCGAGAGAGTGGCATCAAATGAAGTCTGCTAAATGGTCAGCAGGATACGCATCAGACATCGTGGAAGCGTTTAAGAACGACATTTTCCCTTATGTCGGAACAAGGCCAGTGGGAGAGATTAAACCGCTAGAGCTGCTGAACGTTCTGCGTAAAATTGAGAAACGTGGTGCGTTGGAGAAAATGTGCAAAGTGCGGCAGCGTTGCTCCGAAGTGTTTCGCTACGCAATTGCAACAGGCAGGCGGAGTACAATCCTGCGGCTGATCTCTCCAGCGCTCTCGAAGTACACCAATCCAATCATTTCCCATTCCTAAAAGCTGATGAGATACCTGATTTTCTGCGCGCCTTAGAGGGTTACTCCGGGAGTAAGCTTGTCCAGATTGCAACGAAATTACTGATGATTACGGGCGTGAGAACCATCGAATTACGCGCGGCATTATGGCAAGAATTTGATCTGGATAACGCTATTTGGGAAATTCCTGCTGAAAGGATGAAAATGCGTAGGTCACATCTTGTGCCATTATCGACTCAAGCGTTAAATTTACTCCATGAACTCAAAGTCATGACAGGGAACTATCGTTATGTTTTTCCAGGGCGGAATGATCCGAACAAACCTATGAGTGAAGCTAGTGTTAATCAATTAATCAAGCGAATTGGCTATGTTGGGAGAGTGACTGGTCATGGCTTTCGGCATACTTTTTCTACTATTCTTCACGATCATGATTTTGATACTGCTTGGATTGAGCTTCAGTTGGCCCATGTTGACAAAAATTCAATCAGAGGTATTTATAACCATGCTCAATATCTCATTGGTAGAAAAAAAATGATGCAATGGTATTCTGATTTTATATTTAAGGGATGAAAAGCATATGTTTATTAAGACCCTCTCGGTAAGAAATTTTAGAAATTTTAAGGCAACGTCTCTTTCCTTCAAAAAAGAATGCGTCAATACAATTGTAGGTGAAAATTCATCGGGGAAAACAAATGTCTTTGAGGCGATGAGACTTATACTTGACGATACCTTGCCATATTATAAGCGATATCTTGTAGAAAATGACTTTCATCGAGGGCTAGGGACAGCGTTTGGTCATTGGGTTATAATTAGTTTGGAGTTTGATGAAATAGGTGGGGATGAAGAGTCAGAGTTACTATGTCAATTAAATACTACCGTTAATGGTGGTGGAACAGGGCGAATAACTTATATTTACAGACCGCAGTTTTACATCAGAGAACAACTTTTCAATTTAAATGATATTGGAGATGTTGATGAGCGTAGAAGCGCATATAACATACTGAAAGAACAATATTCGATTGATAAGACCACGTATGAATCCTTAGTGTTATGTCAAGGCACAGCAGATTTTAGCGATGATGGATTATACACTCATGTGGTTGGTGATTTTAATGATTATTTATTCCCTGACCCAAAATTAGAGCGGATTGATTTAATTGGTAATAGACAACGTGGGTATAATATTCAGGATAATATCAGTTGTACTTATGCTCGTGCTTTGAGAGATGTGGTAAGTGAACTTAAGAATAATCGATTCAACCCATTTCAAAAGCTTTTAGAATATGTTTCTAAAGGAATTGATAATGATGACACATTGAGCGAAAACATCAAGAGCGTGAATGACAGAATATCATCGATTGAAGAGGTTAAGAGACTTTCTGAGGGCATATTATTATCAATCACTAATGCTGTTGGTACCACTTACTCGCCAGTTTTGAATGTTACATCTGAATTGCCCTGTGAGCTAAAAGAGTTGGTAAAGGTTCTTCAACTCAAGGCTGGCGACTCTCTTTGTGAAGGATATGTATCAGAGCTATCAGAGATGAGTCTTGGTGGCGCTAATTTAATATATTTAGCTTTGAAATTGTATGAGTACGAAGAAGGTATCAGTAAAAACCTCTTAGCTAATTTTTTAATAATTGAAGAGCCTGAGGCTCATATTCATACGCACATACAAAAATCTTTATTTAGCAATCTGAAAAATAACAAAACGCAAGTTTTTATATCTACTCATTCAACTCATATATCTTCAGTATCAAATATATCCACTACAAATGTGCTTGTAAAAAATGGTCTTGAAACAATTTCTTGCTCTCCATCTAACGGATTGGAAAAAGAGAAAATTAATCGCATTGAAAGATTCCTTGATGCCATAAGAACAGATATTCTCTTTGCCAAGAATGTTATCCTAATTGAAGGTGATGCTGAAGAAATATTAATACCTCATCTCGTTAAAAATAGTTTCGGTATTACACTTGACGAACTTGGCATATCCTTGATATCTGTACGGGGTACTGGGTTTGAATTGCTATCATCTTTATTTCACTCAGACCGAATTAAAAAGAAATGTGCAATTTTGACCGATGACGACATAAATTTGTATGGAGATAATAAGCCTGATTATTTATCTCAAGATGACTATAATAAAGCTGTGAACTCAGCAGAGTCTGGTGTCGCTCGTAAAGTAATTCTAGATAAAATAGTTAGAAATAACGCTTTTATTCGTGCCTATTTTTCTAAGTATACTTTCGAAATTGATTTAGTGCTATCAGGCGCCGTAAGATACTTTGATGAGATAGCCGCTGAATCATTTGAGAAAAGAGCATATTACATACCATACCAAGAAGCATTCCAATCCTCTGATAGACAAAAAATAGGCTGCTACGCTTTAAAGTTAGCTAATAAGCATAAAAAAGGTTGGTTTGCAATGATGCTTGTTGACAAGCTTAATGCAGATTTTCCTATCCCTAAGGCACTCTGTCAGTCGTTAGGGTTCACTGGTGATTTTAATAAATTCACTCTAGCAAAGATGGTTCGATATCGTAGTGAGGTTATTAAGAATAGAGATGGGACTGATTTATTAAATAATATATTGGGACAGGATGATTTAGCATTTATTATAGATAACATAGATGCTGCTTTGGACATATTTAAAGCACATTACCCTAACGATCCTTTAACTTCTTTGCTTGAGGTTCATCATGGATGATCAAAAGAGACAATTAATTAATATTAAAGATAATCTATTGGTCAGCGCTTGCCCTGGGGCTGGTAAAACAAAACTATTGATTGGTATGTTAGAGGATAATTTATATCGAAACGAAGGTTTTCGTTGGCATATTGTGTTAACTCACACTAACGCAGCAGCTGATGAGATCTCTAGCAGGATAGATAATCTAAGTATAGAGGTAGATAGAGTTTGGTGCGGGACTATTCATTCTTTTCTTTTAGAGTGGGTTGTTAAAAAGTATGCTGGAGCTATATCAAGGTTAAAAGATGGATTTTCTTTACTTTCAGAATATAAACAAAGAAAAATAATCCAGAGCATAGAAACTGATAAAAAGCTAGGAGTAAGAATACGTTATAATTGTGATGAGCAAGGTAACGCATTTGTGGAACCTTATTGCCATTCGTTAGATAATAAGAACAAAGAGTTACTTGTAATTCAGGAGTATAATGCCTTTAAGGAAAATAATAGACTGATTGATTTTGATGATATTATTAAGCTTGGAGTGGAATTTCTTGAAAACAATCAAAACATATGTGAGCACCTTTCCAAGTTAATTGGTAATATTTATTTAGATGAATCACAAGATACAAGCCTGATTTAGCTTAAAGCATTGTCATATATAACTAGGTATAATCGCGTCTCAGTATTTATTGTCGGTGATAATGACCAAGCCATTTATCAAGATCTTGGCGTTTCTATAAAGGATAAAGATATAATTAAATCTGAGTTGCAATTATCTGAATTAAAGCATGAAACTTTGTCTGGATGCTATCGATCTTCTGAATTACTGGTTAAATATTACAAAAAATATTCTGCTTCGCGAAATGATGTTACTTCTCTGCGTGAATTTGAGGGGAAATCTCCAATAATCAAAGATATTTCTCAAGATGAATTGCCACAAAGAGTGTTTAATTTAATAAATCAATACCAGGCAAAATATAATAGCGTTTCCGGTATTGCTATTATAGGGCCTGATAAGTACTATCTTATGGCGCTAATTAATGCTTTATATGACCTTTCAGAAAACTTCGTTTATGATTTTCAATCAACAAACCCCCTATATTGTGCTAGGAATACTGTATTTTACGAGTTGATAAGTTTGGTTGTTTTGGATGTAAATGTTATTAACTACCAAAGAAGAAGTTCTCTTGCAAGGAAAATTGTTGATTCTGTTCCTGAATTGAGTCATTTGACGCCATTACAACTTAAGCGTGATTTAAAGGAGTTTCAGTCAGTAAAAAATAATTTCATATTGTGGTTGAGGGAGTTATATGATTTTTTAGAAATGAAGTATCAAAAATCCATTAAACTTGAGACAGATTACAAAATATGTAATGCAGCGGCTTCTGTGGCAAAAATCAGGGCTGGTATGGGCGCAATTAGTAAGATGATTAACAAAGACAAAAATGTTGTCTCTGTATCTACTATACATGGTTCGAAGGGTGAGGAATATGATTATGTAATCTCTATTGGGTATCATGATCAGGTGGTGCCTCATCAATCATCTTTTGAAAAAGGAAATGAATATGCTCGCGATATTGCTAATAGATTAATGTACGTGGCTTTTTCTAGAGCTAAGGATTATATGAATATATTTATAGATGATCGAAGAAAAGTTAGTCCTTTCTTTATTAGAGAACCTGACTAAACATATTAGAATAAGACTCTTGGGTTGTAAAAATGCCAGCAGGAACAAAAAGGAATTTATTACGCTTTTACCCCAAATGGCGCGCTCGTAGCCCCGCCACGCCTGTCCACTTTATGGAGTGGTTTTCATGCAGTTGCATGATAGGCTCTTAACCGCGCCTTATCTGGCCTAGGAAGTGAAAATGCAAGTGCATAAAGTCATGCGATTTCATGCAGTATAGACATGCAGTCAGGCTACAGACATAAAAAAACCCGGCACTGGCCGGGCTTAAGTGAGCTTTTCTGTTCAGGTCAGAACAGCTTTCTTTTTTTTCTGTCGTCATGTGATCCTGATACCGGTGCTGAACCGGTCAGACTCATCACGTCGTCCCGGAATCTCAACGGCAATATTTCATTCTTCCACTTCAGCATTAGATTCAGGATAAATTCACGATACAACGTATCTGCATCATTTGTCCCTTCAATAATGCCCGGTATATGCGCTGAGCTATTCCGCTCAAATTGTCTGTACTTCATCCTGAGCAGGCTGCTCAATTCGGCACCGTGGAAAATAAAAAAGTCTCGTAAAAGCTTATCGATACGCTCCTCAGTGATGCCATGATGGCAGTTCACATAGGCGTTTGCCTTACATGCGGTCGCGTCAGCCAGTACCGGCAGCAGCTCTTCTTTTTCAGTAATCAGCCCGGCCAGTTCTGTGGCTGTTTCCTGTTGTTCCAGATACTCAGCCCGAAGAGCTTTCCTCTCCGGTGTTACGATGCCGCCGCTCTGGTTAAGCAATTCCCTGAACTGCGCCCTATTGTCTTTGCTGGCCTGCTCAGTTTCGGTCTGATGCTGGCGCAGAGCCCTGAAGTTCTCAATGGCTGCTTCTTCGGCCTGTCTGGCCTCCTCCCAGGCCTGCATTTTTTGGTAAAGGTCGATTATTCGTGACTGCCAGTCGGAGGAAAGGCTTTTTGTCAGTTTTTCCGTCTCCCGGGCTATTTCATTTGCAGGCAAACTCATGAACCAATCTGCATCCTGAAGCGGTTTTTTTGCCCTTGCGAGGAGTGTTACTATAGGGCAGGATCGTCTACCGGGGCGGGGTCAGTCCAACTCACTTAGTCGCGTGCCCACTATTGCTGGGTAAGATCAAACCACGTAAACATGTGAATAGTGGTAACGTACCTGCACACGATACGCAGTCTCTGCCAGCGCTTCGCTCACGCTCCGAAAGGTACACGAGCACCCTGATAAGGTGTGCTCCTTCTGAACACTGATGCAGTCGCTACGCTTCGCTTGTTGCTTGTAACACTAACGGGGCTTTATAGCTTCTATTGCCTGAAATTTGATACATTGCACAAACATCAAGTGGATTGCTGTAAAGTCCATCAGTATGATTATTTTCACAATCAGCGGATGAGAAAGCACTTCTGGGAGATAAGGGACGAGACGATATGAAAGTGACTGATGAGGCTTTGTTACGTTCAGGGTTTACGCAGCCCGAATTGCAGAAAATAAAAAGCAATATTGAAAAATATGGGGGAACGCTTGGAGAGGCCATAAATGACCTCGCCAGACGATTTGTTACCTTGGCGGGAGTGGTGGCTGTTTGTACCTTTATCCTATTACTACTTGTTGTCTTCAGCTCACCTGATAGAGTAATTGCATGGGGGCTGGCGATGATCTTTGGGGTTGCCATTATGTCCTTTGCACAGCCGCCGGTAATTTCCTATAAATCCTGGCGTTACCGAAAAGCTATCAAGGATTAACTGGTTCCATTTTCTGTTGTCACCAGGTCGAAAATCACTTTTGCTTTAACACCATAACCGACAATCTTCATTGTTAGCGTAGGAGTGCTCATTGTGCTGACTTTGCGATAGTAATCGTGTGTAAGCCAGCGGAATAATCTCCAGGCTCCAGTTTTTCGAGCGAGTCCTACAATGCTGTACACACTGGCTACAAGAGAAACACCATTATAGAGAGCCAGGCCCGTGTTAGGATTAAATCCCATAAATTGGGCGGTATGCATCGCGGAGTCAGCAATGATACCTTGCGAGGGTTTATGTCCTGCTGGCTGATCAAAGTTGAGCACTTCTTTCGTTAATCCGTTCATACCATCGGCAATCAGGACTGCCCCAGCCAGCATACCAATTGGCCCCATAGTGGATAACATCATAAAACCACCAAAGAAAACCATCCCTGAAAGCACCACATTCACAGCTGAAATAACATATCCGACTATCTTGTTATTTTCTCTGACGAACTCGACTTTCGCATAAAGCTGAGCGGACCTGGTTCTTAACAAGCGCTCTTGCTCAAGAAGATTCTCTTTTTCAGCACGCAGATTTTGGATGCACTCAATGCATTCTTCATCGGCTTTCGCCCGCCGTGCTGTCGCGAACTCTTTTTCTACGACCTGTTTTATTTCCTCAACAAACTTGATACGTGTTAGACCATCTTGTAAATAGTAAGCTGACAGTCGATTTGCAGTTTCGATGACCTTTCGGGCTTCCAGATTCACCATCGTATCTGACCAGGTTCTGTTCCATCCCCTGTTAAGCAGCGCAATATCCATCATGCTTCCTTCATTAATGTGCCTGGCTGTTTTACGGGCAATATATTCGCCTCATCGGTTTTTCTCAATAGACGATCCCCTGGTATTCATCTCGCGCCAGTAAAAGAATAACCACCCGTAATTACGATGACGAATAAAGGGAACAATTAACGATAATTAAATACGACAGGCATAATATTGTGCGCACTCTGCAAAAAGGCGATATAACCTTTGGGTTATATCGCCTGCTCCTTTTTATCGTGCGATTAAGGCAAACACGCCCCAGCCAAAGTATTCCCGCGTATACGTCACATGGCGTTTAGGCGCATTCGTCAGCTCTGCCCGAACCTCATGCGCAAAGTCATCGTCAGGGTTCTTCTCCAGCCAGCGGCGCATGGTCAGCCATTTAGCCGCTTCATACCGATCCCAGCCTTCCTGGTCTGCCAGTACCATTTCGACCAGGTCATAGCCCTGTTCATCGAAAGAGGCGACAAGGTCGGGCAGGGTGAGGAAATCGGCCACCGACGAGACGCCACAGGCCTGGGCAATCTCTTCCGTTGCAGGCAGCTGACGCCAGTACGGTTCGCCGATAAGCACCACTCCGCCTGGCTTAAGGCTCTTTGCCAGCAGTTCGATCATCCCGGCGACGCCGCCCGCAATCCAGGTGGCCCCTACGCAGGCCGCCACGTCGCATTTTTCATCCGCGACATAGCCCGCCGCGTCGTTATGAATAAAATGAACGTGTTCACTGACGCCAAGCTCTTCTGCGCGCAGCTTTGCCTGAGCGGTGAAGAGCGGGCTCATGTCGATGCCGGTACCGGTAATGCCGTAGTCACGTGCCCAGGTACACAGCATCTCTCCCGAGCCGCTGCCGAGATCGAGAATGCGCGCGCCTGGCTTCATGCGTAACACGCGGCCCAGCGTGGCGTACTTCTCTGGCGTGAAGGGGTTGTGAATGCGGTGTTCACTTTCGCTGATAGTAAAAATACGTGGGATATCCATAATCCTCTCCTTATCGATTATCAGGCTGGGCGCGAACGTTGTTCAGCCCGGTGGTATTGATGCGGTAGGGCTGACCGTTGACGGATTTGATCAGCTTTTTGGTTTTGAGTTTTTTAAAGACGGCGAGTGTGCAGTCGGTGAGCAGAAGCCCTTCCCGGCTGTAGCATTCAACAGAAGTGACGCGGCCAGATGCATCGCGGACGTGCACAATACGTCCACCTTTAGCGAGAACGTGTAAGGTACGTTGTTCCTGACGGGATAAATTCATACTGGAAAACCTGTTTAATCATCATGTGCAAAACGTGCAAACACACAGCGGTGTCCGCATTCGATTTCAGCGCATTGATAATCAGTCCGGCCTGAAAGGGCGGGGTGCTGATTATCAGATGATTACATTCTCCAGCATCAAAGCCTCGGTAGAGTTGAAAGGTATTTACGAGGTGAATGATAACACCTCTTTTTAGTAAGTGAATAGCCAGGGGGGAAAAATGTGATCACGAAGGGGAGGCGCGGCGCCAGAATGTTGTATTCCCGGCAGGCATGACACCGGGCAATGAATCTGTCAGGCCGCGAGAACGTAATGCACAAACGCTAGCCAGAGAGTTACGATGCTGTTTAAAAAGGCTCACCTTCAAGTTATTCTTTATAAGCATAATAATCATGAACAAGGCGGGCATGTGGCCAGTGAACTTACAGAAAAGGACCTGCAAGATAGTGGTTTCACTAATAAGCAATTATCTCGTCTGAAAGGTGTACTGAGCAGAGATGAAAATGCCAACGAAACGCTTTCAACATTAGTGGATGATCTAAGCAAGCGTTTTTATGGCGGGGTTATTTGTCTGGTTCTTATTCTGACACCGCTGATTTTCCTTCCCGTCTTCTATGCATTCTCTCTTTTGTTATATTACTTACCTGTTGCAGTTTTTGGCGTTATTGCGGTTTGGTATCTCATACCTATTAGCCTTGCATGGAAAGCGCATAAAATCATGAAAGGCCGGTAGGTGTCTCACAGCGTTTTTTGTCACGTTGCAACTGATTAAAAGTATGCCCACTCTTGGCACCTTTAATTGCCTGGGTTGTCAGGCTAATGGTATTAATCTTTCTCATCCTGAAACCTCATGGTATTTCAGGATGAGCATACTCGATACAAGCCCGCACGAAGCGGGCCGTACAGCAAATCACATTACAGCTTCAGCAAACGCGGCAGCTGGTTATCCAGTTCCAGCAGACAGCTCTTCATATAGCTTTCGGTTTGAGTGGTCACTTTTTGGTAATTATTTGCACTCCAGTCGCTCAGTGGCGCTTCAACTGGCGTAGGGGCGCATTCCGCTACCGTAAATGCAGAGAACATATTTCCGCTTTCCGGGCGTTTATAGAACAGGACTTTGTATTTCAGCTGATAGAGAGGTGTGGTCGCGGTGGCGTCTTTATAGATCAGCGCCCAGGTTGCTTTACCAATATAGAGTGGCTGCTTGTAAACGTGGCCATTGCTTTTTTCGTTCAGCCACTTGCTGATATTTTGTTTCGCTTTAGGAACAAACCAGCTGTTCGTCGGGTTTTGCAGGGTTTCGATCGCTGTACCTTTATAGTTCTCTTTATCAAAGTCACCGGAGTTAATGTTACCGGTTAACGCGCCGAGAACGGCAAGCCCCATACCTGTTGCGGCATGCGTCGGGGTCACTTCACGTAGTGTGTTATCGGCAATACGGTTGTCATTCAGTTCCGGTAGTGCAGAAACGCTGTAAATATCAATTGCGCTGCCATTAGCCGCTTTCACGGTGTCGGGTTTCACCGAGCCAGCACAGCCCGCAAGAATTAAGGATGCAGATACAATTGCCAGAAGACGAACTTTCATTTTCTCTCCATGAGATAATTTTACTCAGGTGGCCGCGTGAATGACTCTGAGCAGAAAAGGGCCGTTAATATCGCCCGGAGTTGTTGTCAGCCTGCGAAACAGGCTGACAAGTATCCTGATAAATATCGACCGCATAGCCCTGTTCTTTAGTCAGCCAGCCATCTTCCTTTGACCCGCATCAATAATGTTGTCCTCTTCAGGGTTTCTGAGACGGCTTACCGCCTTTCGCCATGCTGGCAAAAACCGCGTCCCGGTAGATCCATGCATGAACGAGTGCAGCAGAAAGATGGACCAGCACCACCGCAAAAAGTACCCTGGCCAGAAGACGATGGGCGTCATGGCACCACGCATAAACGGCCGGATTGGCTGGAACGATAGGCGGCAGGTTGAATCCATCAAACATCACGATGGGTACTCCCGCTGCCGACAGCTGTGCCCAGCCCAGTAGCGGCATTGTCAGCATTAACGCGTACAGCACCCAGTGCGAGGCTTTGGCTGCAAAGACCTGCCATACGGGCAAATCGGCCGGGAGAGGGGGCGTCCGGCTAAACACACGGTTGGCCAGACGAATCACCGCCAGCAGTAAAATGGCGATACCCAGGGGCCGGTGCAGGTCAATTAACCAAATCCGATGATGTAATGACGTCATCATGGCGGCGCCGATGAACAGCATGGCCAGGATCATCGCCGCCATCAGCCAGTGCAGGCTTCGCGCCAGGGTGTTGAAATGCTGTGGCGCGTGCTCTCGCATACCTTTATTCGTGTTCATTTAACCTCCTGCTTTTGCACGGCTTCGGTTGCCTTGCCGTAGCCGATTTCCCGCTCACGGCGACTGAACGAGTGCGAATAGGCAGCGGAACGCGCGTTTAAGATGGGATCGTTCGATACCGCCACACCCGCAGGAACGATCGAGGGGTCAAAGTTAACGTCGCGGCACGCACCCTGGGATTGCGCTTCGACACGAGTCACTTCCAGCGTGCCGGCCACGAGTTGCTTGCGATCGTTCGGCCATGGCTGAGAAGGGTCATCCACCGGATCGCCCGGTTGTGCGAGCTGTAGAACGTAATCCCAGTAAAGGGGCTTCTGCTCCAGCCTCTGTTGCAGGTGTTCAAACAGGAAGTTGTCATCGGCTTTCTGCCGTTGTTCATCGCTCAGCGACATGAAAGGATCGTGCGGGCGCATCATCCAGCGAACCGGTTGTCTATCCCCCTGCGCGTTCACCAGGTAGAAGGCGTTAATGCTGTAAAACGTCGCACCGGCGAAGCTGCCGGGAGCGGGTTTTTGTGCCGCCCATTTAAGGTATTTTTCCGCTTCCGGGTACGCTTGCAAAAAGTCTGCGATACGTTGCGGATCCGGCTTGCCGGTGGCCGCGTCAACAGCGGTTGCTTTGCGCAAGGCCAGGAATCCTTCCGGGTTGTGGGTGGCGAAATAAGGCTCGTTGTTCATCGCCATCCGCCATTGCTGTTTATCGTCCGTCTTCAGCAGCAGTGCCATGCTCAGGGTTTTCGTCGTGCTATCCGGAGCATGGGGATCGCCAGTACCAATGGAGAATCGTCCCACCACGGGAACTTTCTGCTGCGAGAAGAGACGAGAGGATGACAGCGAAACTGCGGAACCATTCGGAACGAACGTTCCGGCAAAACAGATCCCTTTGCCATGTGCGCGGCGAAAGCCTGGCGGAAATGGCGTTGGTGTTTCACCGACCAGTGCCTGACTGACAGTACGTGATCCAAACCATCCTGCTGTCCACGCAAATGCGCCTGCCAGTGTGCCCGCGACAACGGCGATAGACGCCAGCGCTCCCCAGGTTTTTTTGGATCTCAAATCCAGTTTCGACATAGACGTTTTTCCATTGCAAAACAGTAATGCACGCCACGCGCATATTACGAGTGTGCGCAACAGTGATTAATTTAAGGATGAAAGATGAGACGATTATTTTTATCTCATCTCGGCAGGACTAACCCAGAATAAATACCCGTCATGGAGGGTAATAGATTTAACGCGTGCGTCAGACCGGGTTAATTTGATTATATAAGGCGTGTGGGTTAACAAAAGAATATCACGAAAAGTTTATCTTTTTTGCCAGGCTGACAGTAAACGCAAAATGAACGCCACCCGATGGGTGGCGTCGCAGTCATTCAGTATTCGCCCTGCACGGGCATTTTATTGTTCGCTTTTATTCTGCCAGGTACCGAGAGGCAAACGCCACAAATCATAGCGTTCCTCTCCGGGTTTAACGGCCCCCGCGAAGTGGTCATTGAGGCGACTCGAGGTAAAGATCAAATCCCCGTCCGGACGGATTGCCGGTGTGTCTGGCCAGTAAACGTCTTCGCTGGCGGCGATAAGCGACATAGCGCGGTGCTTCGGATCAAACCGGACAATGCCGTTGCGGGTGACATCCGTGATATAGAGGTTGCCCTTTGCATCGGTTACAAGACCGTCGGTGTTACCGCCCACCACGCCAAGATCCTGGATACTGGCGGCAATCTGCGCATCGGTTGATCCTGCCTGCCTCAGCAATGCCGTGGGCACTGCCCAGGCATGGGTTCCCGTTGTGACCGTCCAGTACAGCGTGTCCGCATCCGGGGAGAGCGCAATACCGTTGATGCCAATTAATAAGGGTTTACCCGGCCAGACCTCCGCACCGTGTGAAACCACCTTGACGCCCGGCTCAATCTGTAGCGCAGGGTGACGGTCGAGCACGCGTCGCGCCGTGCCGGTGGCGAAATCAACGACGATAAGGCCCACGCGGTTTTCCGGTGCGCTCCGCGAGCCGCTGTCGGAGATATAGGCGACACGGCGTTTCTCATCGACAACCACATCGTTCAGGAAGCTGGCTTTGCGGTCCGCCACGCCATCCAGGGCGATACGTTTAAGGGTGCGGCCCGTGTTGAGATCCAGCACGACCAGTTTCTGCGAGCCCACGGGCGACTCCGCTTCGCCTGCGACAAACCCCATGTCCAGCGCCCATAGCCAGCCGTTTTGACGATCAATATAAAAGCCAAGCACGTTGCGCAGGTTCTGCGCGGGATCGGTGTTTACCGCGTTCCCCTCGCGTGACGGAAACGCCGTCAGGCGGGCAGGGCCGGACTGAACAGTCGTATCCAGAATGCTCAGCGTGGCGGGGGCGGCGGCAGAAACCAGCCGGGGCGTACTGACAAAGGCCCGGCCCTTTGCATCAAAATGGATACCGGCAATGGGCGCGTTAACCGAGCCGGAAAACCGCGTCGGCGTTTGCCCATTCTGCGGGGTATCCCAGCTCACGCCAGCATAGCTGCGCCAGCGTTCCAGGGGCTGGAGCGTCGCCGCACTGGCGAGACTCGGGAAAGCGATCAGCGCCGCCAGCGCAATGGCGGACAGACTACGGGTGCGAATGAACATGAAAAGGCTCCGGTGAGTTCAGCATTAAAGGATGGAACGGAACGTGCCGCCCTCGACGCGTACAGCCGCCCCGTTGGATGCCGCGCCCAGTGGGCTGGCTAACAGAGCGACCATCGCCGCGATCTCGTCTGCCTCAATCATTCTGGCAATCAACGAGCTGGGGCGGTAGGTCTGGAAGAAATGCGCTTCGATCTCCCGATCGGTCATATCCGGGGCAGACGCGGTCTGGCGAAGGTACTCAATAATGCCGTCCGAGCGCGTCGCCGACGGCAGCACGCTGTTAACCGTCACGCCGGTTCCCCGGGTCAGTTCGGCCATACCGCGCGAAACAGCAAGCTGCGCTGATTTGCTGACGCCGTAATGCACCATGTCTGGCGGCGTAAAGGCGCCCACTTCGCTGGATATAAAAATCACCCGTCCCCAGTTCCGTTCCAGCATGCGCGGGAAGTAGTGGCGTGAGAGGCGGACGCCGGACATCACATTGGTGTTGAACATGCGCAGCCAGTCTTCGTCGTTAATATCCGCGAAGGCTTTGGCTTCGTAGAACCCCAGGTTATTAATCAGAATATCGGTATCAGGGCAGGCGGCGAACAGGGTTTCTGCTCCATTCATGGTACCGAGGTCAACGACAACGGTGGAGACCTGTGCGTCAGGCGTCGCGTCGGTGATGGTGGCCGCGGCTTTTTGCAGCTTTGCCGGGTCGCGTCCGGTAAGGGTGACGGCAACCCCTTCTTGAGCGAGCGTGCGGGCGATGGCCAAACCAATGCCTGCGGTTGCGCCCGTAACCAGCGCGGTCTTACCGGTGAGTTGAAGATCCATAGTGTTTACCCTCTGGTGATGAATGCAGCTCACTTTACTCATCACTCCGGAGGGGATAAATTAGCAAGATTGAAAAACATTTGTTCCTGAAAGAGCAAAATGAGCCGCAAATTCGATTATCTCGGAGACGTTGAAGTCTTCATTACTGTCGTTGAACACGGCTCTTTTACGGCCGCAGCGGTTGTCCTTTCCACCACACCCTCTGTCCTGAGCCGTGCGGTTTCCCGCCTGGAAGCGCGTCTTGGACGGCAGTTATTACAGCGAACGACCCGCCGCGTGGGGCTGACGGAGGCCGGACGCCGTTATCTGGAGCAGGCGCGGTCTGCGTTTGCACTGCTTGATGACGCCGAACGCGAGGGGCGGGGCCAGGAAGGCGATCTGACCGGTCGCGTGCGAATGAGCGTTCCAACCACCTATGGGCACTACCGTCTGCCGCCGCTGCTGGCGCGCTTTGCCCAACACTACCCACGCGTCCAGGTGGAGCTGAACATCACCAATCGCAACGTTGATCTGATTGCGGAGGGATTCGATCTGGCGATTCGCCTGGGGCAGTTGCCCGACAGTGGGTTAGTCGCGCGCAAGCTGGAAGACGCAGCGCTGCTGCTGGTTGCATCGCCTGATTACCTGCACCGCATGGGGAGCCCGCAGACGCTGGAGGAGTTGCATTGCCACACCTGTCTGCCCTTTATCATGCCGCGTACCGGGCGCATTGCCCCATGGGTGTTTCGTGATGAGGAACGTGATATTGACTGGCTGCCGGGTTCAACTATCGAAATCTCAGACGATGTACTCGGCGTGGTTTCGCTGGCAGAGCAGGGGATGGGGATCTGTCAGAGCTATGAATTTATCGTCCGCGACAGGATACAGCGCGGGCAGTTAGTCGAGGTGCTGCCACACCTGCGTGGACGGTCGCGGCCGTTCTCCGTGCTCTTCGCGCCACACCGACGCCAGTCGGCGGCCACCCGGGCGATGATTGATCTTCTCACCAACCAAAAATGACAAGGATATGTCCACCATGAAAAAAGAGACTTATACCTTTTGGCTCCCACTCATCGCGGGCGGTATAGCCCTGCTATCTGGTTTTGTGGTCTGGTCAGTTAACGTTTATCGCGTGACGTACCTTACGATCCGCGGGGAGCAGTATCTGGCCGGAGGGGCGTTGCTGCTGGCGCTGGTGCCGATGGTTATTTTTATCAGAAAGGGACGACTCAAAGGCAAGCGTGTTGCTGGCGCGATAAAACTATACCTCGGCTTCTTCATTTGCAGCCTGCCGGTTGCCATGTTCGTGATTTTTACAACGGCCTGGCTACTGGAGGGAGACTATTCCTCATGGAGCAAACCTTACCGGTATGAATCCAGTACCCGCCACAGCTGCTCGGGGGCAGAAGTCTACGAGCCGGAGTTAAAAAAAGAGATCCGCATCTGTAACCCGAAGGGTAACGTTTATTCCAACTCTACCCTGTACGTGGAAAAACGGAGTAATGCGCTGGGGATTGTGGTGCTCTGGGCGATCACGCGCGCCTGAATCGGTGAAGCTCAGGGCGCGAAAATCACCGTCAGCCCGCTTCCAGCATCCCAAAGCTCACAATACGCGAACGGCCCAGCTCTTTCGCCCGGTATAAGGCCACGTCGGCAGCGCGCAGCAGGTTATCGCTCTGAGCGTGCTGCGGATAGCTGGCGACGCCAATCGACACATCCACCGGGCCAATCTCTGAAAGCCCATAGCGCAGCGACAGTTCATGCACGCCGTTATAAATCTCTTTGGCGCACGCCTGCGCCGCCTCTTCATCGACGCCGGAAAGCAACACCAGAAACTCTTCGCCGCCATAGCGGAATGCCAGCCCGCTGTCGTGTACGGCGCGTTGTATGATGGTGGCCACGCTTTTGATGACCTGATCGCCCGCTTCATGACCAAAGCGATCATTGATGCTTTTAAAGTGGTCGATGTCGATCATCAGGCAGCTTACCGGCTCTTCATTGCGCACCGCCTGCGCCATTTGGGTGCGCAGGGTATCTTCCAGATGATGACGGTTACGCAAGCCGGTGAGCGGATCGAAGAGGGCTTTTTCCAGCAGGGCATCGCGCAGACGTTGGTTGGCCAGCGCCAGGCCGAGCGCTTCAGCCATCAGCTCCAGATAAGCGCGGGACGGTGCCGTTTCAGGCGTGATGTTCTGGAATGAGAGCAACCCAATCGCTTCGCCCTGAGCAATTAACGGAACGCACAATGATTGCTGTGCCTGTGATTCAGGCAGATGATAACAGCCGATATCCGGCTCGCCGTTCACCGGCGGATGGCTTTGACCACGCCGGACGGCCCAGCATTCGTCAGGATGGAAGGGATTTTTCTCCCCTTCAGGCGACAGCCATTCAGCCGCGCAGCGCATTTGCCACGGATCGCGCTCCAGAATATACAGACGCCCGGAAACCCCCGGCGCGATATTGGGCGCAAACAGCTCCGCCACATTCATCACGTCGGCAAAGTTTTCACAGCCCTGAAGCCGCTGGGTCATTCGCGCCAGCAGCTCGCGGATGGCCCAGTCAGCATCGCGCTCTTTTTCCAGCCGCTGCCTTGCCAGCCCGTTCTCGCGGAAGATGCGGATGGCCTGCGCCATATCGCCTATTTCATCAACCTGGGTGAAGTTTGGCGTTTCGACGGCGTAATCCTGCGATGCCAGACGATGAACCACGTCACTCAGACGTACCACCGGACGGAGCACGCGGCGCTTGAGGATAAAGCCCATCACAAACAAGAAGAGCAGGGCGGTCAGGCCGACCATCACCTCAGAGGCAGTGCGAAGCGTTTTCGACGTTTTGGTCGCAGCCTGCACGTCGGCAATAATGCGTTTGTCCAGCAGCATACGAAAGCGTTCAATATTGTTCTGTGCCCGTTCGAGTTCCAGCTCATAGCTGTTACCAAAAAGCAGCGCAACGGCCTGCTGTTCTTCGCCCCGGGCGATGCCGTCAATGGCCGCCTGCTGTTCATCCTGGAGTTCGTCTACTATTTTCAGTCCGTCATACAGCAGTCCCAGCTCTTCGCCCGATGCTCCCGTGTTTTTGAGCTGGCGCAGCGTGTGTTCAATATTCTTCAGTTCAGCTTCTTTCGTCTGATATTTCTTAAGTACATCGGGCTCTTTTTTGATCACGTAAAGGCGCGCCAGATCGGAGAGCATCCAGGTATCTATCTCGATCTCTTCCGTAATCTGATCGAAGATTTGCCGTTGTTTAACGGCTTCACGTTCGATGTTATCGGCATGGGAAGCCATCAGCATGACGATGCCGGAGGCAATGGTCAGGCACACCGTGACGCCATAAGCCCAGTTTGTGATCGTGGCGATTCGCACCTGTTGATTTCCTCTGCGACAAAAATGGAAGAGCGTTCTTTTAAGATTATAGAAAACCGCTGATTTATGGCGAAAAAAAAGGCGGCATGCGGCCGCCTTTCGGAATGTCTGCTTTCAGAGATCCCGAGGGTTTCTTCCCTCTTCGATAAAGTCTGCGTCCAGCTCCTCGGCATTGCCTTCGTGATCGCGCCCGGAGAAGAGGTTCCAGCAGGCGATAAACAGCGCGGCAATCAGCGGGCCAATCACAAAACCGTTAATGCCGTACAGCTCCATACCACCGAGCGTGGTGATCAAAATCAGGTAGTCCGGCATTTTGGTGTCTTTGCCTACCAGCAGCGGGCGCAGGATATTGTCCACCAGCCCGACGATAATCACGAAGAAGCCGACAATGAACAGCCCCTGCCAGATCTGATGCGTCGCGAAGAGGAAAATGGCGGCCGGAACCCAGACAATCGCCGACCCCACCGCAGGCACCAGGGAGAGGAAGGCCATCAGTGCTCCCCAGAGGATGCTGCCGTCGATACCGGCAATGGCAAACGCAATCCCGCCAAGCGTACCCTGAACCACAGCGACAACCGCCGTGCCTTTTACCGTCGCCCGCGAGACGCCGACAAACTTGGCGAACAGGTGCTGCTTGGCGAAATCGGACAGAGGCAGGGAGTCGAGGATCTGGCGCACCAGGAACGGCCCGTCTTTCAGCAGGAAGAACAGCAGATACAGCATGATGCCGAAGCTAATGGCAAAGCCGAACGTCCCTTTGCCGATCAGAAACGCGCTGCCCGCCAGATACTGCCCGCCCTGCAGAGCGACATCGGAGAGTTTTTTCTGGATCTGCGCGGCGTTGGTCAGGTTGTGATCCGCGAGGAAACCGCTGGCCCAGTCCGGCAGATGGTTAAAGATGCTCGCCACCACCTCCGGGAACTGGGTGTTGTTCTCCTGCAGTTTGGTGTACACCACGTTCAGCTCTATGGCGAGCGAGGAGAAGATCACCATCAACGGGATAAAGACAATCAGGCAGATAATGCCGATGGTCAGCAGCGAGGCCAGCCCGTTGCGATCCCCCAGCGCGGCGCGCAGCTTGTTTTTTACCGGGTTAAAGATAACGGTCAGAATGGCGGCCCACAGAATGGCGGAAAAGTAGGGCGACAGCACGTCGAAAAACGCCCACGTCACGAGGGCGAGAATAAAGATAAAGAAACCTTTGGTCAGTCCGTTAAAGCGCATCAGTCAGTCCTGGTTACTAAGAAACTGTGACGACTATAGAACTGATTGACGGATTTACCAACCATTGCGCCGGGGGGCGCAGGCGACGCGCCGCCGGGCAATGTCAGGATGGGAGGGGTCAAATCTCCTCAAACAGCGGGCTCACCAGCGCAACGTGCGTTTTCACGCCCACCGCCAGCGCAGCTTCGTCGATGCGAAAGTGTGGATTGTGGACGTTCCAGACCGCGCCTTTTTCCTCGTTGCCGCAGCCGATGAACAGAAACGTTCCCGGGACTTTCTCCTGATAGGAGGAGAAATCCTCGCTTCCGAACAGGGCCCGATCGGCAAGCTGCAGCGTTCCTTCTTCGAAGTGCGCTGCAATCGCCGCTTTGGCGATGGCATTGGTGTCGGCATGGTTGTTGCCAACGGCGTAACCCTGCTGCCAGCGGATCTCACAGCGCGCGCCGTGGGCACTGACGACGCCCTCGACAATACGCTGCACCAGCTGCGGTACCTGCTCGCGTACCTGCTGATTATGAGTACGCACCGTTCCGGCCAGGCGGGCGCTGTCCGGAATCACGTTATAGCTGTCACCGGCCTGGAAGGTCGCGATGGTCAGCACCGGGGCGTTAATCGGGTCGAGATTACGCGCCACCACGTTTTGCAGCGCGGTGACAACTTCAGCGCCGATTACCACCGGGTCGATGCAGAACTGCGGCATTGAGCCATGTCCGCCCCGGCCGAAAATCGTGATATCAAAATTATCGCTGGAGGCGACATAGACCCCTTCTTTCAGCGTAATGTTACCGGTAGGACTGGTCGGGAAAACGTGCAGACCGAAGATCTTCTCGACATCGTCAACCACGCCTTTCTCCACCAGTTCGCGCGCGCCGCCCGGCGGCACTTCTTCGGCAGGCTGGAAGATAAACTTGATGCTGCCGCACAGCTGGCTGCGCAGGTGGCAAAGCACTTTCGCCGCGCCCATCAGCATGGCGGTGTGGGCATCGTGACCGCAGGCGTGCATTACGCCGGGTTTGGTTGAGCTGAATGCTTCACCGCTCTCTTCCTGCAGCGGCAGGGCGTCGATATCAGCACGCAGTGCCCACATCGGGCCGGGTTTTTCACCCTGTAATACCGCCACCACGCTGTTCTCCAGCGGGCGGCTAATCGTCAGCTCCGGCAGATTCGCCAGTTCACGGGCGATAAAATCTGCGGTCGGCTTTTCCTGAAATGAGAGATCCGGGTTGGCATGAATATGCCTGCGCCAGCGGATCACCTCGTCGTGAACGTCGCGGATAAGGTTTTCAGTGCTACTTTTCATGACAGTCTCCTTCAGTCAGTCACCGGCAGTGAGGGCGCAGGTTTTTTTAT
This sequence comes from Enterobacter cloacae complex sp. SHL021, assembly GCF_049237765.1. Lineage (NCBI taxonomy): Bacteria > Pseudomonadati > Pseudomonadota > Gammaproteobacteria > Enterobacterales > Enterobacteriaceae > Enterobacter > Enterobacter cloacae complex sp. SHL021. The sequence continues at coordinate 59,363 of NZ_JBMKJG010000029.1, forward strand.
CAATGGCACTATCGCCACGCCCGCGCACACCATTGCCAGTGACAAGAAAATAAATGCGCTTTCATAACTGTGGCTTTTTCCAACGAGATAGCCAATAACAACCGGTGAAACGAAGCCCCCCAGCGTCCCTCCGGTGTTTATCAGCCCGATGGCCGAGCCCATGATGTTCTCCGGCAGGCGTTTCATTGGCAGGGTAAACGCGGTCACAAAGGTGGCCATCAGGAAGATCTCCCCCACAAACAGCAGGATGCTGGCACTCACCGCCGTGGCGGTGTGGAAGATGCCGAGAATGGCAGCAGCGCTCACCAGTGCGCAGATCAAAATCACCTGTGGCTCGCGGTGGTGGAAGTATTTTCCGACCAGCCAGCCGGTGCACAACGACGAAAGCCAGATCCCCGCGCCGCCAGCCGCCACGATATAACCGGACACCTCAATCGGCATGCCCATGCTCTGGACAAAGAATTTAGGCAGCCAGGCCAACAGGCCATAGCTTGGGATATTGATGCAAAACACCGAGAAAAACAGCAGCAGCACCGTGGGGTTACGCCACAGCGCCTCGCGTTGCCCATGTGCGGCCTGGCGTGGCGCGGGTTTCTGATACGGCACGCGCAAGGCGATCAACAGGGCGATGGCGCAGGCAACGATCCCTAATGCCACAAACGAGGTGTGCCAGCCCAGGTGTTCCAGCGCCGAGACGGCCACAATCGGCCCGACGGTCATCGCCAGCCCGGCGGAGGAGAGCAGTACCGACTGGGCGAAGGTGCGTTTTTCCAGCGTAAAATTGCTGAACACCGCTTTCGCGCAGGAGCAGGGATAGCCGGAATGCCCCACGCCGGAGAGAAAGCGAAACACCAGCAGCAGGCCAACGCTCATACCCAGCGCGCCAAAGCAGAGGGCGAAGATCCCCAGCGCGCACAGAGAAAGGATCAGCATGGTTTTGTAGCCGATTCGGTCGTTTAGCCAGCCAGCAGGCACCTGAAAGAGAGAGTAGGCGAGAAAGAAGATCCCGGTGATATAGCCCAGCTGCGCGGTGGTAAGCCCGAACTCTTTTTCGATCGGCAGCAGGGCAAAACCCATTACGGTTTTATCGATGTAGACCACGACATAGCCGATAAAAAGCAAAAAAATCATCTGTGACTGGCTTTTCATTGTGTTTTCCGCCTGACGTCAGAGTGTGATGAGAATGGTTGTGTGCACTCTGAATCTAGGGGTTTACCAGACAGGCGGGAAGATATAATTTTGCTATAGGTGATGCTTTTTTGTTATAGGGCGAGCGATGAAATATCTGCCAAAACTCGGCCATCTTCAGGCCTTTCGTCAGGTGGCGCGCAGCGGCAGTATCCGTTCGGCCGCACGGGAACTGGGTGTTTCGCAGCCCGGTTTGAGCCGTACATTGCGTGAGCTTGAGCAAACTTTAGGCACCCAACTTTTATTGCGCAGCAAAGAGGGGATTGCCCTTACCGAGGCGGGAATGGCGTTTTCCCAACGGGCGGAGTGGGTGCTTGAAGAGCTGCGGCGTGCGGCGGATGAAGTGGAGCAGATTAACCATTTTACTCACGGGCGTCTGACGGTGGGGTTCTCTTCGCTTATTGCGCTGACCGTCTTTCCTGATGTGGCCGAGGCGTTCAAGAAAACGCTGCCCCAGGTCTTGCTGACGGTGAAGGAGGGGCAGCTCTCCTCGCTCCTGCCTGGCGTACGAAACGGTGAAATAGATATGGCTATCGGCTCGGTGGATCCGATGGCGCCGCCGGAAGGGGTGATGATCGAACCGCTGTTTACCTCGCCGTTTTGCATCATCGCGCGCAAGGGGCACCCACTGGCAGAAGCCCGCGATCTGATGGCGCTGCGTCAGGCCAAATGGCTGCTGCCGGAGTCATCCATGGGCTACTACCAGCAGCTACAAAATGAGCTCAGCCATTTTTATCGACAGGTGGATATCACCCCGCTGCGCACCGATTCCGTCATCACGGGGCTGAATATGGTGCTTAACGCGGACTATCTGACGGTGGTCGCGCGGGCGATGTGTCAGCCGCTGCAGCTTGATGACAAGCTGGTGGCGTTGCCCATCACCCAACTGCCGTCGGCGCAGTATTGCGCGGTGTGGTCGCAAAAGTCGGCGATGACCACCAACGCGCGTCAGTTTTTGATTCGCCTGCGCGAAGCATGCAGAGGGTTTAGCTGGTAGCGGACAGATACGACTTTTGTCTGAGCCAGAATCACAGCCGTCCGCGCCATGCTGTAAGTATCTGCTTGCGGAGGTGCTTATGGCCTGGCGTCCGATTCTGTATGTGATCCTCACAACCCATCCCCGACTCAGTGCGCGACGCGCCCGGTTGCGTCTGGTCGTCTAGCTTTTTTATGTTAATCGCGGTATAACACACCTTCTTTGGATGTTTAGATGTCCATACGTATAGAAGGTAATATGCAAACACAACAAGAAAATGGGCAGCTAAAGCGCACCATGAAAACACGCCACCTGATTATGCTCTCGCTGGGTGGCGTGATTGGCACAGGGTTATTCTTTAATACCGGTTATATCATTTCGACAACCGGGGCAGCAGGCACGCTGCTGGCCTATCTCATTGGCGCACTGGTGGTCTGGCTGGTGATGCAGTGTCTGGGCGAGCTGTCGGTGGCGATGCCGGAAACCGGCGCGTTTCACGTTTATGCCGCTCGTTACCTCGGCCCGGCGACGGGCTATACCGTGGCGTGGCTGTACTGGCTCACCTGGACGGTGGCGCTAGGATCGAGCTTTACCGCCGCCGGGTTCTGTATGCAGTACTGGTTCCCACAGGTGCCCGTCTGGGTATGGTGCGTGGTCTTCTGCGTGGTGATTTTTGGCCTTAACGTTATCTCCACGCGTTTCTTTGCCGAGGGCGAATTCTGGTTCTCGCTGGTGAAAGTTATCACCATCATCGCCTTTATTATTCTTGGCGGCGCGGCGATCTTTGGCTTTATTCCAATGCAGGACGGTTCGCCTGCGCCGGGTCTGAGCAACATTACCGCTGAAGGCTGGTTCCCGCATGGCGGCCTGCCGATCCTGATGACCATGGTGGCGGTGAACTTTGCCTTCTCCGGCACCGAGCTTATCGGCATTGCGGCGGGCGAAACGGAAAACCCGCATAAGGTTATTCCGGTGGCGATCCGTGCGACCATTGCCCGGTTGATCATCTTCTTTATCGGCACCGTGTTTGTGCTGGCGGCGCTGATCCCGATGCAGCAGGCCGGGGTGGAAAAGAGCCCGTTTGTGCTGGTGTTTGAAAAAGTCGGGATCCCGTATGCGGCAGATATCTTTAACTTTGTGATTTTGACCGCGATCCTCTCGGCGGCAAACTCCGGCTTGTACGCCTCAGGGCGCATGCTGTGGTCGCTTTCTAACGAGAAAACGCTGCCGCGCTGCTTTGCCCGCGTCAATAAAAACGGCGTGCCGCTGACGGCGCTCTCCGTTTCCATGCTCGGTGGCGTGCTGGCGCTCTTCTCAAGCGTGGTTGCGCCGGACACGGTGTTTGTGGCGCTGTCGGCCATTTCCGGTTTTGCGGTGGTGGCGGTGTGGATCAGCATCTGCGCGTCGCACTTTGTCTTCCGTCGTCGTCATCTGCAGTCCGGACAGCCGCTGTCTGCTTTGCACTATCGCGCGCCGTGGTATCCGCTGGTGCCGGTGCTCGGGTTTATCCTCTGCGTGGTGGCATGTATCGGCCTGTGGTTTGATCCGAGCCAGCGCATTGCCCTTTATTGTGGCCTGCCGTTCGTCGCCCTGTGTTATGGTGCCTACTACCTGACCCGAAACCTGACATCGCAGGAGCCTGAACATGTCGCAGAATAATCCGCTTACCGCCCTCCTTGAAAAGCAGCCGTTTGTGGTGCTGGATGGCGCAATGGCAACTGAACTGGAAGCGCGCGGGTGCAACCTTGCAGACAACCTCTGGTCTGCCAAAGTATTGATGGAAAACCCGGAGCTTATCCGTGAAGTCCACCTCGACTACTACCGTGCGGGTGCGCAGGTGGCGATCACCGCCAGCTATCAGGCCACGCCTGCGGGCTTTGCGGCGCGCGGTCTGGACGAGGTGCAGTCCCGCACGTTGGTCGGCAAAAGCGTGGAGCTGGCGCGTAAGGCGCGTGAAGCGTATCTGGCGGAAAATCCGCATGCGGGCACGCTGCTGGTGGCGGGGTCCGTTGGGCCGTATGGCGCCTATCTGGCGGATGGCTCTGAGTATCGCGGTGATTATGTGCGTCGCGCCGAAGAGTTTACCGCGTTTCATCGTCCGCGCATTGAGGCGTTGCTGGATGCGGGGGCGGATCTGCTGGCTTGCGAAACGCTACCCTCCTTTGAGGAGATCAAGGCGCTGGCAGCACTTGTGGCTGAGTATCCCCGCGCCCGGGCATGGTTCTCGTTTACCCTGCGCGACAGCGAGCACCTGAGCGACGGGACACCGCTGCGGGAAGTTGTCGCGGCCCTGAAAGATAATTCGCAGGTCGTGGCGCTGGGCATCAACTGTATCGCGCTGGAAAACACGACCGCGGCGCTGAAACACCTGCACAGCCTGACGACACTGCCGCTGGTGGTCTATCCGAACTCGGGCGAGCATTATGATGCGGTGACCAAAACCTGGCACCATCACGGTGAAGCGTGCGAGACGCTGGCGGGGTATTTGCCTCAGTGGCTGGAGGCCGGTGCCAGATTAATCGGTGGATGCTGTCGCACCACGCCGAAAGATATTGCTGAGCTTAACGCGCAGCGCTGATGCCCTCACCCTGACCCTCTCCCACAGGGCTGAGGGTTCCCCAGAAAAATGAAAAGCACGATGAAGTGTGATCTACTGGTTGCGCTAACAA
>NZ_JBMKJG010000030.1:0-62170 GCF_049237765.1 Enterobacter cloacae complex sp. SHL021
TGAACAGGAGGGACAGCTGATAGAAACAGAAGCCACTGGAGCACCTCAAAAACACCATCATACACTAAATCAGTAAGTTGGCAGCATCACCAACTTCTTCGCTAATTTCACTTCATTTATAAAATACTAAGAAAGCTAGTTAGATAAGGTTTTATATTTTGACTGGGGCAGGAATAAATTATCACTCATAGAGTTTCCCTGGGGGTTACCACCTGTGTATGATGCCGGTTAGCAACAACGTCTAAAAGACCTGCGATCACGTGGGTCCCTCTCCAGCAAAGGGGCAAGGGGTGCTATATAACGGTGTACTGCTTACCCAATACGGCCTTGTATTTGAAAGATGCCGCATCTTGGCAGGATTCGTATTACAGCCTATAGTCTGTTAATGAGCATTACAGCCTATATGCTGTAAATCCCTGCGTTATGCTTGTTAACTCGTCGATACGGAAGGTCACTTATGAACACTCAATACGCTTTGAAGACTTTGAATCAGTTACGTCCTGTTTTAATCGGCTTTCGCAAAGCCAATGGACTGACGCAAAAAGATGTTTCTGAACGTTTGGGTATAACACAGCAAACTTATGCCCGACTAGAGGCCAACCCTGCAAGTGCGGGTTTTGAGCGTTTGTTTAGGGTGTTCAGCGTCCTTGGAGTGGAGATCGTACTTTCATCCAGGGAACCATTGTCAGATGCAAAGCCCGAATACGGAGCTATGCACAATTATTCTTCACTTCCAGCCAGGCGGGAGAAATGGTGACGCCTGGCGCTTCCCGGTCTAATTTTTCTTCAACAAGATTAACCCCTTAGCGGCCTGAAGTATCAGGTTGCGATAGAGCCTTTCATTTCTTCTGTTATGTTAAATACACCATTTTGAGCTATTTCGCTCGGCCTTAAATTATCTCTTCATTCTTCAGTGAAAATTTTATGTCGATCACATTATCGATGAATTTAGGAAATAATCCGTAAATGAAAATCTATCTTCTTTTAAATTCATCAGTGTCAGTAGCAAATATTACGCATAAAAGAATGGTTATTATTATCATTTAAATTATAAAGCTCATGAGTCAATTCCAAAAAATATAATAAGCATTGAAATCATTACCCGTGATTCTGGAGTTTTAACTTTGCCATGTAACCAACCACAAGTTAGTTTCCGGTGTTTTGAGGGGCAGTAAAGTTCTGAAAGCGCGACCAGATCATAATCCCGAAATGTCGTTAAGATATTCTGAATAACGGTTATCCCTGCTTGTTGGCAGGCATTTGAAAATATATTTTGTATTCAGGTTGCAGCAAAACGCTTTCTTACACACAGGACTTCATATGCGGCTCAGAAAATTAAAACTGAAAAACTTCAGAGGCTACAGAAACTCTACTGAAATCATTATTGATGAAAGCATGACGGGTATTGTCGGTCGTAATGACTTTGGGAAATCAACGCTTCTGGAAGCGCTGGCTATTTTTTTTGAAACAGAAGGAATGAAGGCTGACAAGAATGACATGAACTGTTTCAGCCTAAGAGAAGGGGACGGCCGTTTTGAAATAGCCTGTGAATTTGATGACCTGCCCGATTTTATCATGATCGACGACAGGGTGCAGACCACGCTCGCCTCAGAACATCTGCTGAATGAGGACGGCAATTTTGAAATCGTCAAAACGTTTAAAGCAACGACCTCAGGAAAACCGGAGCAGACCTGCATCCGCTGCATCCACCCGGATGAGGAGCCCCTGAGAAATTTACTGGGCATGAAAATTTCTGAGCTCAAGGCGGTGGGAAAAGAAGTTGAAAAAAATGTGGCGGATAAACGCACTGCATCGTTATGGCGTCAGGCCATCAGGGAAGCCGCAGCCCCCTATACCTGTTCGGAAATTATGCTGGATGTCGATAAAGAGTTCGGAACCGACACAAAATCATTATGGGGTAAGATCCTCGATTTGCTGCCCACGTATGCGATTTTCAAAGCCGACAGGGAAAGCAGCGACGGGGATTCCGAAGCTAAAAACCCCTTACAGCAGGCCGTAAAAGACGCTCAGGCTGCGCTGCAGGACAAAATTACAGCGCTGGAAAATGAGATTCAGGACAGCGTCCTGGATGTCGCACAGAGAACGCTGGATAAATTACGTGAAATGGCCCCCGAACTCGCCAGTGAACTGACTCCACGATTTAAGGAGAAACCCAAGTGGACCTTCAATTTCACCCTGGACGGGGAAAATGGCATCCCCATCAATAAGCGCGGCAGCGGGATAAGGAGGCTTATCCTGTTGAATTTTTTTCGGGCTGAGGCTGAAAAGAATGTCGCGGGGACGCCCAGAAATGTGATTTATGCCATAGAGGAGCCTGAAACGTCACAGCATCCGAACTATCAGATGATGCTGATGAAAGCGTTACTGGCACTGGCAGGCCAGCCGCACCGTCAGATTATCGTCACCACCCATGTCCCGGCGCTGGCCGGATTAATCCCTGTCGAAGGCGTACGTTATGTTACCCGAAATGAGGCGGGTGAACCCGTAGTAAAAATGCCGGATGACGCAGTGCTGAAGGAAGCCACTGAAAGCCTGGGGGTGCTGCCAGAGACCGGTATGGAAAGGGCGCAGGGGATTGTTCTGGTAGAGGGAAAGTCGGATGTTACTTTCCTGAGGCATGCGGCCAGTTCATTAAAACAGTCAGGTGCGCTGCCAGCCTCTCTGGAGGACGTGAAAATAGTGCCAGTCCTCATAGGAGGGTGTGGTAGCGTCAAACACTGGGTTACATTGAATCTGGCCAAAGATCTGGGGCTTCCCTGGTGCGTATTTCTGGACTCCGATATTGGGGGAGACCCTGCACAGGTTCTGTCCATCCAGAAGCGTAAAAAAGAAGTAGAGGAGGCCGGTAAGGTATTTTTCGCTACGCGCAAACGTGAGATAGAAAACTATCTGTGCCCGGATCTTATCGAGGAAATTACTGGTGTAGCCGTCACGTTTACGGACACCTGTGACGCTAAAAAAATAATCGGCCGGGCTGTGGGAATGAAACCCGATAATGTACTAGATAAATTCTGGCCTCAGATGACATCAGAAAGAATCATCTCAAGATCAACCTATCATGACGGAACGCAGGAGAGAAGCGAGCTGGTTGAGATCCTGAGCGACATTGTATCCATGACGAGATAATGTATTAAATAAGCATCTCAGGTGCATATATTCCGGTCCTCAACAAAGGACCGGAGTACAGAGTAGTAAAAACCCGAAATTAATCGGGTTTGAATTATATAAAGATTAACCGACTCCCGCGCCCAGGAACGATGTAAAATCACGCTTGTCGTGACATTTCTACAATGTTTACTTTTGACTATCAAGCCATTTATTCATCTGCTCAATTTCACCTTTTTGAGCTTTAATGATGTCCTGCGCGAGCTTTCTCATTTTCGGATCTTTTCCGTATTTGAGCTCGGTCTCAGCCATTGCTATTGCCCCTTCATGGTGCGCTACCATGCCTTTCGCAAAAGCCTTGTCGGGATCGGACTCATTTACGGCAGCCATCATTTTGTCATGCATGTCTTTCATGCCAGCCATATATTCCTGTGACGAAGCCGAGGTAGACATATCAGTCATTTTCATTTCTGAATGTTCTGCTGAAATCGCTGGCAGGGATAACATTAATACTGCAAATAAAGTGTTTCTGGCTTTCATAAAAAATATCCTTTTAGCGTTGATGCCCGTTAACTGTAGCAGAATCTGATAAAAATGCCCCCTGTAGGGGGCAAAGATGTTGCCATATATCCGGTTACGGAAAAATCTATCAAGGAAATAAGGACAGCACAGATACTTCCCTCGCCGTCAGCCTGCACTGAGCATGCGACGATGCGCTTCGGCCATGGCCTGATGTGGGCCAGACTGACCGTTATTCATAAATTCATGGGCAACTGCAGCTCTTTCATGCTCATTCATTGCCGCTAATGACTTCGACGGCCCGGTAGGGGAAACGGTCTGACTTCCCATCATCCTCTGATGACTTTCCACCATTTTCTGGTGCGCATCCGCCGACCCGTTCGTCATGGTTTCATGAGCAATAATGGCCTGTTCATGCTGGTCCATACCGGCCATACGAGGTGCAGTCCCCTGGATCCCGACAGGAGCCGCAGCAGACTGCATCTGGTGAGCAGGTGCCTGTGCATTGTTGACCCGCTCATGGATATTCACGGTTTCAGTGGCCCAGGCCGAAGAAATTAAGCCAAAGCCCAGCAAGGATGCTAATACGATATTTTTCATGATAACTCTCCATTTCTTAATTAGTGATGTCCGGGGGAGTACAACCGGTGTTTTCAGTTCCATAACTGAAACAGGTTCGGAAGTGTTTATTTCTCCGGGAGGGGACTGGATATTCATTTCCTGGCGTCCACTGACGCCGGATATTGATAAAGCAATCCAGCCTTCCTGATAAGTTGCACTAATTATATCGAATGGCTTCTGTTTGCTGCATGACAGGCTAATGACATCTTTGTCATTTAAATCTTTATTCCCAGCACTGGGTGTCCGGAATCATTTTCTCCAGTCTGGGCACGGATAAGATAAAACGCGTTGAGTGTACGTCCGATTCCACCTGCACTCTTCCGTGATGTGCTTCCACGATTGACTTCACAATCGCAAGGCCGATGCCGCTGCCTTCTCCTTTTCGTTGTCTGGACGGATCCACCCGATAAAAACGGTCAAACAACCTTGATAAATGCTCTTCAGGGATTGGTTTCCCCGGATTTTCAATCACAAGGTCAAAAAAGCTCTCCTGCTCTCTTATTGAGACGGTGATTGCCTGTCCCTCCGGGGTATAACGCAGGGCATTGGATAACAGATTATTGATCGCCCTTCTGAACATTTGTGGATCTCCCTCAACCAGGCAGGGCATCCCGTTAAATTTGAGCGTGATATTGCGTTCTTCGGCCCAGGCTTCGAAAAACTCGAAGACTTTCATGACTTCCGCTCTGAGGTCAAACATGACCCTGTCAGGTATCAGCTGATTATTATCTGCCTGTGCCAGGAACAGCATATCGCTGACCATTTTGGTCATCCGGTTATACTCTTCAAGACTGGAATAGAGGACATCCTCAAGTTCCCTCTGTGTTCGATCCTGACTCAGTGCGATTTCAGTCTGCGTCACCAGATTGGTGATGGGCGTTCTGATCTCATGCGCGATATCGGCAGAGAAATTGGCCTGGCGGGTAAAGACATCCTCAATCTTTCCAATCATATGATTGAACGAGATAACCAGTTGCTCCAGCTCAATGGGAACGCGTGTCGGTTCCAGTCGCGCATCAAGATTCTCGGAGGTGATGTTTTTAATGGCATTGCTGACATTACGAAGGGGCAGGTGCCCCTGACGGACAGCGATTCGAATGATCAGAACAATCAACAGGCTTATCACGACGGCAATCGCAATCAGGTTCTTTTTCAGCGCATCGAGGTAATGGAGATGGAAATTAATGGATAGGCCAGTCAGCATGACATAGTTCTGCTGTTTGCCCTGAAATATCGCCTGACCAGAGGAGGCGATAATCCTGTATGTTTCCATCTTCATTTCGGACCCGGTATCCATCGGTCCCGCAGGATCCTCCACCGTCCAGAGAAAGACATCCCGTGCGCGGCTGTGCTCGCTAAAATCTGCTGAATTCACTGCCGGGCGTAGTGCCGCCCCCTGAGCTGAGCTAAAGAGCACTTCCCCCCTGGGATTGAGGAGCAAAAGGGCAACGTTGCGGTAGCTGGCAATTGATTCCTTTATTTTGCTTATTTTTTTATCATCCGGATCCACCGGGGACTGCAGTATACGGTTCAGTGTGGTGCTGATTTGTTGAAGATCGCTGACATCCTGCTCGGCAAAATGATTTTCAACAGAATGCAGCATAAACCAGGTGAATGCGATAAAAGCCAGTATCGTGGACAGGCTGATAAAAAAGGTCAGCCGCAGAGCGAGTGAGAAAGGGCGTCTGGAAGGTTTGCTATGCATCCGGGACCTCCAGCATGTAGCCCACGCCCCGGACTGTCTGGATCAGCTTTGTCTCGTAATCGTTGTCTATTTTAGCGCGGAGTCGCTTTACTGCGACATCGATCGCATTAGTGTCGCTGTCAAAATTCATGTCCCAGACCTGAGAGGCAATCAGGGAGCGGGGAAGAACCTCTCCCTGATGGCGAATGAAGAATTCCAGCAGGCTGAACTCTTTACTGGTGAGCACAATGCGGTTTCCGGCGCGACTGACTTTTCTGGATACGAGATCAATCGAGAGGTCAGCCACCTTAAACTGGCTTTCCGTGATCATCGTGTTTCCCCGCCTCAGAAGGGTTCTCACCCGGGCGAGCAGTTCGGCAAACGCAAAGGGTTTAACCAGATAATCGTCCGCACCCAGTTCCAGTCCTTTGACCCTATGTTCGATCGTGCCGAGGGCTGTCAGCAGTAAGACCGGCATACCCTTTCCGGCAGTGCGCAGCATGCGGATGATATCCCAGCCGTTCACATCAGGTAGCATGATATCCAGAATGACTAAATCATACTCGGCTGTCATGGCGAGATGATATCCGGTAAGACCATTATCAGCGTGATCCACTACGAACCCTGCCTCTGTAAGCCCTTTGCTGAGATATTCACCTGTTTTAATTTCGTCTTCGACGATCAATATTTTCATCTTGCTCCCCGGCTGGCTGCTAATGTCATTCTATTGCGCCCACGATCGTTATCAACGGATTACAGCAAAAATGACAACATTGTCATTATCCTGTCACCCGGCAAACAGAGAGCGTTAGGTAAAGTACCCCTATCAATACTCTGGACTTCATTTGAACCATTTACCAGGTCTGCCTGGACGAGAAGCGTTATGTTCAAATTAAAATTACTCAGCATTAGCACGATATTCATCCTGGCAGGCTGCGTGTCGCTTGCGCCTGAATATCAGCGGCCCGCAGCACCGGTACCCCAGCAGTTTTCACTGTCCCATAACAGCCTGACGCCAGCGGTAAATGGCTATCAGGATACGGGCTGGCGTAACTTTTTTGTCGATCCCCAGGTTACCCGGTTGATCGGTGAAGCTCTGACTAATAACCGTGATTTGAGAATGGCTGCCCTGAAGGTTGAAGAGGCCCGAGCCCAGTTCAACGTCACGGATGCAGATCGTTATCCCCAGCTGAATGCCTCATCCGGGATAACATACAGCGGTGGTCTGAAAGGTGACAAGCCGACCACACAGGAGTACGACGCGAGACTGGAGCTCAGCTATGAGCTCGATTTTTTCGGCAAACTTAAGAACATGAGTGATGCTGATCGCCAGAACTACTTTGCCAGCGAAGAAGCCCGTCGGGCCGTACACATCCTGCTGGTATCCAACGTTTCACAAAGCTATTTCAGCCAGCAACTGGCGTACGAACAACTTCGTATTGCGCGGGAAACGCTGAAAAATTATCAACAGTCCTATGCTTTCGTTGAGCAGCAGCTCGTGACCGGGAGTACGAACGTTCTGGCACTTGAACAGGCGCGAGGACAAATCGAAAGTACCCGCGCCGAAATAGCCAAACGAGAAGGCGATCTGGCTCAGGCAAACAATGCCCTGCAACTGGTGCTGGGAACGTACCGCGCACTTCCGTCAGAAAAAGGGATGAAAGGCGGGGAGATAGCCCCAGTAAAATTGCCACCAAATCTGTCTTCACAAATTTTGCTGCAGCGACCGGATATTATGGAAGCGGAATATCAGCTGAAAGCGGCTGATGCCAATATTGGCGCAGCGCGAGCGGCCTTTTTCCCCTCAATTACCCTGACCAGTGGTCTTTCCGCAAGCAGTACGGAGCTGTCCAGCCTGTTTACGTCAGGAAGTGGAATGTGGAATTTTATCCCTAAAATTGAAATTCCTATATTTAATGCTGGCAGGAATAAAGCCAATCTGAAGCTGGCTGAAATTCGCCAGCAACAGTCGGTGGTTAATTACGAACAAAAAATTCAGTCAGCCTTTAAGGATGTTTCCGACACGCTTGCGCTGCGCGACAGCCTTAGCCAGCAACTTGAGTCACAGCAGCGTTATCTTGATTCACTTCAGATAACTCTCCAGCGTGCCAGAGGATTGTATGCAAGTGGTGCTGTCAGTTACATCGAAGTGCTGGATGCAGAACGTTCCCTCTTCGCTACCCAGCAAACCATTCTCGATCTTACCTATTCCCGGCAGGTTAACGAAATTAATCTGTTTACCGCGCTGGGTGGCGGTTGGGTAGAGTAAATTTATTTAATTAATCAGGAAATTAAAATGCGTAATTCACTTAAAGCCGTTTTATTTGGTGCCTTCTCTGTCATGTTTTCTGCCGGTCTTCATGCTGAAACACATCAGCATGGCGATATGAATACTGCCAGTGATGCTTCGGTACAGCAAGTTATCAAGGGCACCGGTGTCGTTAAAGACATTGATATGAATACTAAGAAAATCACCATTTCGCATGAAGCAATTCCAGCGGTGGGCTGGCCTGCAATGACCATGCGCTTTACTTTTGTTAATGCAGACGATGCTATTAATGCCCTGAAAACAGGCAACCATGTCGATTTCTCGTTTATTCAGCAGGGCAATATCTCCTTACTCAAAAGCATTAACGTGACGCAGTCCTGATTGGCTGTCCGGAGCGATTACATCCTGTGCGCCTGTACATTCACATAGGTATATGTGTGAGTTAACCGTCAGGCGCATATGCCAGGTGTTTTGATTTTTTAGCGGAAAATTGTATGGCTTCTTTAAAGATAAAATATGCTGCAATAATTATCAGCAGCCTCATAGCAGGGGGGCTGATATCGGTTACTGCCTGGCAGTATGTAAACTCAGCACAAAAGACAGAAAAAACAGAACAAAAGGCACCGGAACGAAAGGTGCTTTTCTGGTATGACCCAATGAAACCGGATACCAAATTTGATAAACCCGGAAAATCGCCCTTTATGGATATGGACCTGGTGCCAAAATATGCTGATGACAGTGGCGATAAAAGCAGTGGCGGGATCCGTATCGACCCAACCCAGGTTCAGAATCTGGGATTAAAAACGCAAAAAGTCACGCGAGGAATGCTGAATTATTCTCAGACAATCCCGGCTAATGTCAGCTATAACGAGTATCAGTTTGTTATTGTGCAGGCGCGTTCTGACGGGTTTGTCGAAAAAGTCTACCCCATGACGATTGGCGATCATGTGAAGAAGGGGACGCCACTTATCGATATTACCATTCCGGACTGGGTGGAAGCACAGAGTGAATTCCTTCTGTTATCCAGCACCGGTGGTACTTCCACGCAAATTAAAGGCGTTCTGGAACGGCTTCGCCTGGCAGGTATGCCGGAAGAGGATATTCAGAGACTGCGTTCTACCCGGAGCATTCAGACCCGTTTTACCATTAAAGCACCTATTGATGGTGTCATTACTGCATTTGACCTGCGCACCGGCATGAATATTTCGAAAGATAAGGTGGTGGCTCAGATTCAGGGAATGGACCCGGTCTGGATCAGCGCTGCAGTGCCAGAATCTATCGCCTATCTGCTGAAAGATACGTCGCAGTTTGAAATTTCGGTACCGGCTTATCCGGATAAAACATTCCATGTCGAAAAATGGAATATTCTTCCCAGCGTGGATCAGACAACCCGTACGCTTCAGGTCCGTCTCCAGGTTTCTAATAAGGATGAGTTTCTCAAGCCGGGCATGAATGCCTATCTGAAACTGAATACCAGAAGCCAGGAGATGCTGCTGATACCAAGCCAGGCCGTTATCGATACCGGCAAAGAACAGCGCGTGATTACTGTTGATGATGAAGGCAAGTTTGTGCCGAAACAGATCCACGTTCTGCATGAGTCACAGCAACAGTCCGGCATCGGCTCCGGCCTGAATGAAGGCGATACCGTGGTGGTCAGTGGCCTGTTCCTCATTGACTCTGAAGCCAATATTACGGGCGCACTGGAACGTATGCGCCACCCTGAAAAAACAGAAAGCAGTATGCCAGCAATGTCTGACCAGCCTGTAAATATGCATTCAGGGCACTGAGGAGACGACGATGATTGAATGGATTATCCGGCGCTCTGTCGCCAACCGTTTCCTGGTCATGATGGGGGCCCTGTTTCTCAGCATCTGGGGCACATGGACGATTATTAACACGCCTGTCGATGCCTTGCCTGACCTGTCAGATGTGCAGGTCATTATCAAAACCAGCTATCCCGGCCAGGCCCCGCAGATTGTAGAAAACCAGGTCACCTATCCACTTACCACCACCATGCTGTCCGTGCCTGGCGCAAAAACCGTGCGTGGTTTTTCACAGTTCGGTGATTCGTATGTGTATGTCATTTTTGAAGACGGCACCGATCTGTACTGGGCCCGTTCCCGCGTGCTGGAGTACCTGAACCAGGTACAGGGAAAACTGCCCGCCGGTGTGAGTTCTGAAATCGGTCCGGACGCCACGGGGGTGGGCTGGATATTTGAATATGCCCTTGTCGATCGCAGCGGAAAACACGACCTTTCAGAACTGCGTTCTCTGCAGGACTGGTTCCTGAAATTTGAGCTGAAAACCATCCCGAACGTGGCTGAGGTCGCTTCGGTTGGCGGCGTGGTGAAACAGTACCAGATTCAGGTCAATCCGGTAAAATTGTCTCAGTATGGTATCAGCCTGCCCGAAGTGAAACAGGCCCTTGAATCGTCTAACCAGGAGGCCGGTGGCTCATCCGTTGAAATGGCCGAAGCTGAGTATATGGTCCGTGCCAGCGGTTATCTTCAGAGCATTGATGATTTTAATAACATCGTCCTGAAAACAGGCGAGAACGGCGTGCCGGTTTATCTGCGGGATGTTGCCCGCGTGCAGACCGGGCCTGAAATGCGGCGTGGTATTGCCGAGCTGAACGGCCAGGGCGAAGTCGCTGGCGGCGTGGTGATCCTGCGGTCGGGTAAAAATGCACGCGACGTTATCACGGCAGTGAGGGATAAACTTGAGACGCTGAAGGCCAGCCTGCCGGAAGGCGTTGAAATCGTGACCACCTACGATCGCAGCCAGCTCATCGACCGGGCGATTGATAACCTCAGTTCCAAACTTCTGGAAGAGTTTATCGTGGTGGCCATCGTCTGTGCCCTGTTCCTGTGGCACGTACGTTCTGCCCTGGTGGCGATTATCTCTCTGCCGCTTGGTCTGTGTATCGCCTTTATCGTCATGCACTTCCAGGGACTGAACGCCAATATCATGTCGCTGGGAGGGATAGCGATTGCCGTCGGTGCGATGGTGGATGCCGCCATTGTGATGATTGAGAATGCGCATAAGCGGCTTGAGGAGTGGGATCATCAGCATCCGGGTGAGCAGATTGACAACGCCACCCGCTGGAAGGTGATTACCGATGCCTCCGTTGAAGTGGGACCCGCACTGTTTATCAGCCTGCTGATCATCACCCTGTCCTTTATTCCTATCTTTACCCTGGAAGGTCAGGAAGGACGTCTGTTTGGCCCGCTGGCATTCACGAAAACGTACTCCATGGCGGGCGCGGCCGCGCTGGCCATCATCGTCATTCCGATTCTGATGGGATTCTGGATCCGGGGGAAAATTCCTGCAGAGACCAGTAACCCCCTGAACCGGGTACTGATCAAAGCGTATCATCCATTGCTGTTGCGGGTTCTCCACTGGCCAAAAACAACCCTGCTGGTTGCGGCCTTGTCCATTTTCACCGTTATCTGGCCGCTGAGCCAGGTGGGCGGTGAGTTTCTGCCGAAGATTAACGAGGGCGACCTGTTGTATATGCCGTCGACCCTGCCGGGTGTCTCTCCGGCTGAAGCTGCAGCGCTCCTGCAGACGACGGACAAGTTAATCAAAAGCGTTCCTGAAGTGGCCTCTGTATTTGGCAAGACCGGTAAAGCAGAGACCGCCACGGATTCCGCACCGCTCGAAATGGTTGAAACCACGATCCAGCTCAAACCTGAGGATCAGTGGCGTCCAGGCATGACGATTGACAAGATTATTGAAGAACTCGACAGGACCGTCCGTTTACCGGGGCTGGCAAACCTCTGGGTGCCGCCAATCCGTAACCGTATTGATATGCTCTCAACCGGGATCAAAAGCCCGATAGGTATCAAGGTGTCCGGAACGGTTCTGTCCGATATCGATGCAACGGCGCAGAGTATCGAAGCGGTCGCCAAAACCGTACCCGGCGTAGTGTCTGCTCTCGCAGAGCGACTGGAAGGCGGGCGCTACATTGATGTGGATATCAACCGGGAAAAAGCCTCCCGCTACGGAATGACGGTGGGCGATGTGCAGCTGTTCATCTCATCAGCCATCGGCGGCGCGACGGTAGGGGAAACGGTTGAAGGCGTGGCCCGGTACCCGATTAATATCCGCTATCCGCAGGATTACCGGAACAGCCCGCAGGCCCTGAAACAGATGCCGATCCTGACCCCGATGAAGCAGCAGATCACGCTGGGCGATGTTGCGGATATTAAGGTCGTTTCCGGGCCGACTATGCTGAAAACGGAAAATGCCCGTCCAGCCAGCTGGATTTACATTGACGCGCGCGGCAGGGATATGGTGTCGGTGGTTAATGACATTAAAACGGCGATCAGTCAGAAAGTGAAACTGAGACCGGGTACCAGCGTGTCATTCTCCGGACAGTTTGAACTGCTTGAGCATGCCAACAAGAAACTGAAGCTGATGGTGCCGATGACGGTGATGATCATCTTCATCCTGTTGTATCTGGCATTCCGCCGGGTTGATGAAGCCCTGCTGATCCTGATGAGCCTGCCGTTCGCCCTGGTTGGCGGGATATGGTTCCTGTACTGGCAGGGCTTCCATATGTCTGTCGCAACCGGAACGGGGTTTATCGCTCTGGCCGGGGTGGCAGCAGAGTTTGGCGTGGTCATGCTGATGTATCTGCGTCATGCCATTGAAGCGCACCCGGAATTGTCCCGTAAAGAGACGTTCACACCGGAAGGCCTTGATGAAGCCCTCTATCATGGTGCCGTACTGCGTGTCCGGCCGAAAGCCATGACCGTGGCGGTGATCATTGCGGGTCTGCTGCCAATACTCTGGGGAACCGGTGCAGGTTCAGAAGTCATGAGCCGTATCGCGGCACCCATGATTGGTGGGATGATCACGGCTCCGCTGCTGTCCCTGTTCATTATTCCTGCCGCCTACAAATTAATCTGGCTGCGCAGACATAAAAAAAGCGTGTCCTGAACCTGAAAGGGCACCCCCTGTGGGTGTCCTTCTTTACTGATTCACCCTGACGTCAGGGTTTAAATCGATAATATACAGAGGTGAGTATGAAAAAAGTGGTTCTGATGGCGCTGGCTCTCGGCCTTTCACTGCCCGCGATGGCGAGTGAAAAAGTGATTGATATGTACAAATCTGAAAACTGTGGCTGTTGTTCCCTGTGGGGCAAGGCGATGGAAAAAGACGGGTTTGAAGTACGAACTCACGTCATGAATGATCAGGCGCTGTCAGCCCTGAAAGAAAAGCATGCTATTCCTGCAGGACTGCGAAGTTGTCATTCCGCGGTTGCCGGTAATTTGATCATTGAAGGCCATGTGCCTGCGACAACGATACATAAGGCAATGCAGTCTGGTTCAGGTATATACGGTCTCGCCACCCCCGGTATGCCAGCAGGAAGTCCTGGAATGGAGATGGGAGCCCGAAAAGAGGCTTACGATGTTATCGCATTCTCACCGGATGGAAGTAAAAAAGTCTTCCAGCGAATCGAATAGTCAGCGGAACGGCTGATAACGGGACGCCGGTAGCAGGCACTCCTGTGCCGGCGATATTCGTGGTAATCGCATCCATGACATACCCTGAAGACAGAAGATGCTTCGGTATGCATAAGGAGAGTTACTGTGAAAAATGACAATGCAGTGCAACACAACAACCAGACTGCTTCTGAGCAGACATTATCCCCGGACGAGGGCCACGTATTGCATAAGGTGAGAGATCCCGTGTGCGGGATGGCCATCCTGCCCGACAGGGCGCACAGCAGCATTCGATACCAGGACCATCAACTTTATTTCTGCTCCGCCAGCTGTGAGAGTAAATTTAAAGCCCATCCCGATCGTTATCTTACCGAAGATGCCAGTGAACATTCCCATCACCATCACCACGATCATCACGAAGTCAGCCCTGATCAGATAAAACAGCCTCACCACCAGGCGGAAAAAGAGAATTCTGAAGGTGTGTGGACATGTCCGATGCACCCGGAGATACGCCGCAGTGGTCCCGGAAGCTGTCCTGTCTGTGGAATGGCACTGGAGCCGCTCGTAGCTACGGCATCCACGGGGCCGAGTGATGAACTTCACGACATGACAAGACGCTTCTGGCTGGGGTTGTTGCTGGCGTTTCCGGTTCTGGTACTCGAAATGGGATCTCATCTGTTTCCCGAGTTGAGGAATACAGTACCGCCACAGTACAACACATGGCTGCAGCTGCTTCTGGCCTCCCCTGTCGTGTTGTGGTGTGGCTGGCCATTCTTCGCCCGGGCCGGAATGTCGTTACGTAACCGCTCCCTGAATATGTTTACCCTTGTTGCAATGGGGACCGGCGTAGCCTGGGTTTACAGCGTCATTGCAACCGTCTTCCCCTCCTGGTTTCCTGCATCGTTCAGAAACATGGATGGCCTGGTGGCCGTTTATTTTGAAGCCGCAGCAGTTATTACGGTGCTTGTTCTGCTGGGACAGGTTCTTGAGCTGCGGGCACGGGAACAAACCTCAGGCGCCATTACTGCGCTTCTGAACCTTGCCCCCAAAACCGCCAGACGGCTGGATCATGACGGTCATGAAACGGATATTAATGCGGAAGATGTCCTGCCTGGCGATAAGCTCCGCATCAGACCTGGAGAGAGTATTCCGGTCGACGGTATCGTGATCGAAGGCAAAACAACCGTTGATGAATCGATGGTGACCGGGGAATCTATGCCGGTTACCAAAACGGAGGGTGACCCTGTCATCGGGGGGACCATTAATCAGACAGGGAGTCTCATCATCCGTGCAGAGAAAGTCGGTGATGAAACAATGCTCTCACGAATTGTTCAGATGGTCGCTGATGCACAGCGTTCGCGTGCCCCCATCCAGAGAATGGCTGACAGCGTTTCAGGCTGGTTTGTTCCTCTGGTGATACTTATCGCGGTTGTTGCTTTCGTGATCTGGTCTGTCTGGGGGCCCGAGCCCAGGATGGCGCACGGTCTCATTGCGGCTGTGTCGGTCCTGATTATTGCCTGTCCCTGCGCGCTGGGGCTGGCCACGCCGATGTCGATAATGGTGGGGGTGGGCAAAGGAGCCCAGGCCGGGGTGTTAATCAGGAATGCCGAAGCCCTTGAGCGTCTTGAAAAAGTGGACACGCTGGTTGTCGACAAAACAGGCACGCTCACGGAAGGTTCGCCTACGGTGACAGGGATTATCAGTCTCAATCCGGGTGGGGAAACATCTCTTTTGCGTGTAACAGCCGCAGTGGAAAAAGGCTCGCAGCATCCGCTGGGTATGGCAGTAGTTAAAGCAGCACAGGAAAAGGGGATCGCAATACCCGCAGTCACTCATTTCGATGCACCGTCGGGTAAAGGTGTCTCAGGCGATGTCGAAGGTCAACGGGTTGTTATTGGTAATGAACTGGCTATGCAGGAAAACAGTATAGTTATTGATAATCAAAAGGCCGTTGCGGATACGTTGCGGATGGAAGGCGCTACCGTTATCTATGTGGCCACAGACGGGGACCTTGCAGGCCTGATAGCTATCTCGGATCCCGTGAAAACAACCACGCCGGATGCGCTTAAAGCTTTGCGTCAGGCGGGGATCCGCATCGTTATGCTCACCGGGGATAACCAGCTTACTGCTGAAGCAGTCGCACGGAAACTGGGAATAGATGAGGTTGAAGCCGGAATTCTGCCGGATGGCAAAAAAGCAGTGATAACCCGACTGAAAGAGTCTGGCCATGTGGTTGCGATGGCCGGAGACGGTGTGAATGATGCCCCGGCGCTGGCAGCGGCTGACGTGGGTATAGCCATGGGAACGGGTACAGATGTGGCAATTGAAAGTGCCGGAGTCACCCTTCTCAAAGGCGACTTGATGATACTGAACAGGGCCCGTCATCTGTCAGAGATCACCATGAAAAATATCCGTCAGAATCTGTTTTTTGCATTTATCTACAACGCACTTGGCGTGCCTGTGGCTGCAGGTCTGCTTTATCCTGTGTATGGAATACTGCTGTCGCCAGTTATTGCGGCGGCGGCCATGGCTCTTTCCTCCGTCAGCGTCATTGTGAATGCGTTGCGTCTGAAAAGTGTCAGGCTCGGGAAATAACACTGAGTGAAGGGTCAGTTACGAACAGAAGGAGTCCAGTATGAAAAGTACCACCTATGCGCTTATTGCTGTCGCCGCGATCGCGGCATTTGCCCTCCTGCGCGAACACTGGTCACATGTGGCAGGTTACTGGCCATATCTGTTATTGCTGGTCTGCCCGCTAATGCATCTTTTCCACGGCCACGGAGGGCATGGAGATCATCAACATCACGGAAGTGAAAACGATAAAAAAAATTAATCCGGCAGACGGGGCCGCGTCGCGGTCCCGTTATCAGTCCAGGTATCGTTCGTAGTCTCTGGCATGCGCAAAGGCATGCTGTTCGAGTTTGTTATCAGCGGGTGCCGCTGCCCGGAACGCCAGAGAGTTAACAGGGTTGTTATTGATGACCAGCTCGTAATGCAGATGAGGACCGGATGAACGTCCGCTGTTACCGGATAACGCAATAGCACCTCCCCGTGTAACCCTGGCCCCTTTAGTAACGAGTATTTTATTGAGGTGGAGATAGCGAGTTTTAACACCGGCTTTTCCCGTTACTTCAACAAAATATCCCATGGTACTGTTGTATTCGGCCCGTGTGATTTTTCCGTCGATGACGCTGACTATTTTCGTGTTCATGGGCATGGAATAATCAATGCCATTATGGGGACTCACTTTTCCCGATACCGGGTTAAGTCTTGCAGGATTGAAAGGCGAACTGAGTCTTGCTGTGGCCGGTAACGGATAATCGAGACTGCCTTTCCCGGAAGTATCGGAAAGGTTATAGAACTTTTTATCTGATATACGATACGCCGTGTAATTAAATGAACCGGACGTAAATTTATAGGCCACGACACGTGATTTTCCCGCTTTCTTTTGCAGTACGAGTTTTAATGATTCATTTTTTTTCAAATGCCGCAGATTAAACCGGGAAGGCAAGGAGCGCTGAAGAGTAGCGATCTCGTTCGATTCCAGCCCCGAGCGGGTGGCTGAAAGGTAGGCATTTTCTTTTACGACATCGGTAGAATACATTTACTGGAATTCGCCGTTAGCATGAACACTGCGGCGTATGCTAGGGGTTTTCAGGAGGCGTGTCATCTGTCAGTTAATCGGGAGCACCGTTGATGGTCGTCATTTTTGTAACATATCTTGTTTCCCGTTTGCTCCTGAAGCTCTGGGAACTGTATGACCAGCCCGACGGTGATGATTAACGGGACTGAAACAGGTTACGGCAGAGCAATATGGGGCTCATGTCCTGCTACGTAACCCGTCAGTAAAGCCCTGCTGCGCACCTGACGCTAAGCACTAACCCGCCTGCAGTTACCTGGTCGAATACAGCCCGCGAAGCTTTCTTGCCTGCGTCTGATGTGCTTCCGCACCGGCATTATTGACCTGCTCATGCACGAGAGCGGCTTTTTCTCCGGCATTCAGTTCGTTAAAAGAAGAAGACGAGGTCTTTGAATTTGCATCACTGCCGGACAGCATTTTTTTATGTTCCTCAATCATTTTCTGATGCGCATAGGACGCGCTGTTGTTCATAAATGAATGAGCAACAATGGCCCTTTCATGTTCATTCATTTCAGAGAATGAGGGCGTGTTGTTTTTATTAACCCTGTCCGGTAAGTTTTCATGCGTCGAGGAATTCACATGACTGACGGCTGAGGCATTATTAACAAATCGATGTGCTTCATGGGCAATATCACTGGACTGAGCAAAAGCTGCCCCACAAAATAAAGCTGTAAACGCAGTGGTCGTGATTAATATATTCATGTGTAATTACCTTCTGAGGTACATAAAAGATGTCCTTATGATCATATATAAAAATAATCAACCTGTGGGGAAGATGACGTAAATGTAATACAGCTATGTACATTACACGATTGTAATGAATTTGTTTCTTAAGGTGTGCTAGATTCATTTCATTGTAAGTGGATGAACCAGTAATTTAATTTAAATCGGTTCTCGAATTCTGTCAGTAACCATACTTTAAATAAGGGAATGCGCATGCTGTTGAAAACGTCTCGACGAACTTTCCTGAAGGGGTTAACCCTCTCTGGCGTAGCCGGAAGTCTTGGCGTATGGAGTTTCAATGCGCGTTCCAGTCTGAGCCTGCCAGTTGCCGCATCCCTGCAGGGTACTCAGTTTGACCTGACCATTGGTGAAACGGCCGTCAATATCACGGGCAGTGAGCGTCAGGCCAAAACAATCAATGGAGGCCTGCCGGGGCCCGTTCTTCGCTGGAAAGAAGGTGACACCATTACCCTGAAGGTCAAAAACCGTCTTAATGAACAGACGTCCATTCACTGGCACGGCATTATTCTTCCGGCCAATATGGATGGTGTTCCGGGGCTGAGTTTTATGGGCATAGAGCCTGATGATACCTACGTTTACACCTTTAAGGTTAAGCAGAACGGGACTTACTGGTACCACAGCCATTCCGGTCTGCAGGAACAGGAGGGGGTATACGGTGCCATTATCATCGATGCCGGGGAGCCAGAACCGTTTACTTACGATCGTGAGCATGTGGTCATGTTGTCTGACTGGACCGATGAAAATCCTCACAGCCTGCTGAAAAAATTAAAAAAACAGTCGGATTACTACAATTTCAATAAACCAACCGTTGGCTCTTTTTTCCGCGACGTGAATACCAGGGGGCTGTCAGCCACCATTGCCGATCGGAAAATGTGGGCTGAAATGAAAATGAATCCGACTGACCTCGCGGATGTCAGTGGCTACACCTACACCTATCTCATGAACGGGCAGGCCCCGCTGAAAAACTGGACCGGACTGTTCCGTCCCGGTGAAAAGATACGCTTACGGTTTATCAACGGCTCGGCAATGACCTATTTCGATATCCGTATCCCCGGGCTGAAAATGACGGTCGTGGCTGCAGATGGCCAGTATGTAAACCCGGTTACCGTTGACGAATTCAGGATTGCCGTTGCCGAAACCTATGATGTCATTGTGGAGCCTCAGGGTGAGGCCTATACCATCTTCGCACAATCCATGGACAGGACCGGTTACGCTCGAGGGACACTGGCCACGAGAGAGGGGTTAAGTGCTGCCGTTCCCCCCCTCGATCCCCGTCCTCTGTTGACCATGGAAGATATGGGTATGGGGGGAATGGGACATGATATGGCAGGAATGGACCACAGCCAGATGGGAGGCATGGATAACAGCGGAGAGATGATGTCTATGGACGGTGCTGACCTTCCGGATAGCGGGACATCCTCCGCGCCCATGGATCACAGCAGCATGGCCGGTATGGATCATTCCCGGATGGCCGGAATGCCGGGTATGCAAAGTCATCCTGCGTCAGAAACGGATAACCCACTGGTTGATATGCAGGCGATGAGCGTCTCTCCGAAGTTAAATGATCCGGGTATTGGTCTTCGAAATAACGGAAGAAAGGTTCTCACGTACGCGGATTTGAAAAGCCGCTTTGAGGATCCTGACGGACGTGAACCTGGCCGTACCATAGAACTGCATTTAACCGGCCACATGGAAAAGTTTGCCTGGTCATTTAACGGAATCAAGTTTTCAGATGCCGCACCGGTGCTGCTGAAATACGGTGAGCGGCTCAGGATCACGCTGATCAACGATACCATGATGACTCACCCCATTCACCTGCATGGTATGTGGAGCGATCTGGAAGATGAAAACGGTAATTTCATGGTTCGTAAACACACAATAGATGTTCCCCCTGGTACAAAACGCAGTTACAGAGTGACAGCAGATGCGCTTGGCCGCTGGGCGTATCACTGCCATTTGCTCTATCACATGGAAATGGGAATGTTTCGTGAAGTCCGGGTGGAGGAATGATGCGAATGAAGAGAAATTTGAAGGCCATACCTGTTCTGGTCGCCGGTTTGTTTACCTCACAGCTTTCTATTGCGGCGGGCTCCGTCTCTGCAGATCCCCACGCCGGGCACGACATGTCTGCCATGCAGATGCCAGCAGATGAGAATTTCACTGAGATGACGTCAATGGAGCCCATTGTAACTGAGAGCAGAACGCCAATTCCGCCTGTTACCGATGCCGACCGGAAGGCTGCATTCGGCAATTTACAGGGGCATGCGATTCACGACAGTGCGATTAATTATCTGGTTCTGCTGGATCAACTGGAATGGCAACGGTCGGATAACACCAACAATTTCAGCTGGAGTGTTAACAGCTGGATTGGAGGCGACACAGATCGGATTTGGCTAAAGAGTGAAGGTGAACGAAGCAATGGGGAAACGGAGGCGGCTGAAGCGCAGTTACTCTGGGGACATGCGGTTGGCCCATGGTGGGATTTGGTTGCGGGTGTCAGGCAGGATTTCAGACCTGCTTCTGCCCGGACCTGGGCTGCTGTCGGTTTTCAGGGGCTGGCACTCTATAATTTTGAGTCTGAAATTACGGGTTTTGTCAGTAATGGCGGAAAAGCAGCCCTTCGTCTGGGAGGAGAATACGACGTTTTACTGACTAACCGGCTCATACTCCAGCCATCCTATGAGGTGAATTTCTACAGTCAGGATGATGAATCGCGGGGTCGCGGCAGGGGACTGACTGACACAGAGCTGGGGCTCCGGCTGCGCTATGAAATACGCCGTGAGTTTGCACCCTATATAGGCGTTTCCTGGAATCAACTTTACGGGAAAACATCCGATATGGCGAAAAGAGAAGGTGAGAAAGACCATCAGGTAGTATTCCTGGCGGGAGCCAGAATCTGGTTTTAACGCACTGATATAAAACACTCAACTAAACAGGTAAATAAAATGTCGATTTTAAATAAAGCCATTCTTACAGGTGGCCTCGTTATGGGCGTTGCTTTCTCTGCTATGGCCCATCCGGAATTAAAAAGCTCTGTGCCACAGGCTGATTCAGCCGTAGCGGCCCCGGAAAAGATTCAGCTTAATTTCTCGGAAAATCTGACCGTGAAATTCTCAGGTGCAAAATTAACGATGACGGGTATGAAAGGCATGTCATCACATTCTCCGATGCCGGTCGCGGCAAAAGTGGCGCCAGGCGCTGACCCTAAATCGATGGTCATTATTCCGCGAGAGCCTTTACCCGCTGGCACTTATCGTGTTGACTGGCGCGCGGTTTCTTCAGATACGCACCCTATTACCGGTAATTACACCTTTACAGTGAAGTAATATTATGAACGACCTGATTATGATTGTTATTCGTTTTCTTCTTTATCTGGATTTGATGGTAATATTTGGATTGCCATTTTTTCAGATATATGGAATAAGCGGTGTCAGACATGAAACCTATAACCTGACTAATTTCAGGTCGTTTATAACTTTTGCTGTTGTTACAGGCATCATTCTTACTGGCATTAATATGCTCCTGGTATCTAATGCCATGAGTGGAGTAACTGACCTCAGAGAATTATCCATCCATGTTATCGAGATGGTGATAGAAGAAACTGATGTGGGTATTAGCTGGATTGTCAGGCTCTGTGCCCTGTTTACCACACTCGGTGCTTTGTTCCTTTACACTAATAAGAGAGTATTGTCCTGCCTGCTGATGACGATGAGTGGGGGCGTGGCGCTGGCTACACTTGCCTGGGGAGGACACGCCGTTATGCATGACGGTCTGCATTACTATCTCCATTTACTGAGCGATCTGACCCATCTCGGCGCTGCAGGTGCCTGGACAGGTGCTCTGGTTGCATTTGCTATCCTGCTGATGCGCAGAAACGAGCATAATGCACAGAGCGTCATTGTGATATCTGACTCCCTGGCAAAATTTGCCACGGCAGGAACGGTGATTGTTGTAGCCCTGATCCTGAGTGCGCTGGTCAACTATCTGTATATTGCTGAGGGTAACTTAACTCCCTTATTCAACAGTTCCTGGGGGAGGATATTGCTTGCCAAGACGGCTCTGTTTGTTCTGATGCTTCTTCTGGCTGCAGCAAACCGGTTTCACCTGGGTCCCCGGCTTGAAGTTATGGTCAGGGAAGGGAATTATGATCGCAGCGTTGCCCTGATGCGAAACAGCATCCTGACAGAATTCGTTGTTGCGATTATCATTCTGGGCGCCGTAGCGTGGCTCGGAATGCTTGCTCCGTCTCAGGTCAGCTAGGGGACAGCCAAAGCTCATGCGTGAGATTTTTACTTTCATATCAGCGAGTTGACCATGCAGCGTATTTTAATCGTTGAAGACGAACAAAAAACAGGTCGTTACCTGCAGCAGGGACTGGTTGAGGAAGGCTATCAGGCCGATCTCTTTAATAATGGCCGCGATGGTCTCGGGGCCGCGTCGAAGGGACAGTATGATTTGATAATACTGGACGTGATGCTGCCTTTCCTCGACGGGTGGCAAATCATCAGCGCACTGAGGGAGTCCGGGCACGAAGAACCGGTCCTGTTTTTAACCGCAAAGGACAACGTGCGGGACAAAGTGAAAGGACTGGAGCTTGGCGCAGATGACTACCTGATTAAGCCCTTTGATTTTACGGAGCTGGTTGCACGTGTAAGAACCCTACTGCGCCGGGCACGCTCGCAGGCCGCAACAGTCTGCACCATCGCCGATATGACCGTTGATATGGTGCGCCGGACCGTGATCCGTTCGGGGAAGAAGATCCATCTCACCGGTAAAGAATACGTTCTGCTTGAGTTGCTGCTGCAACGCACCGGAGAAGTGTTACCCAGGAGTTTTATCTCGTCCCTGGTCTGGAACATGAATTTTGACAGTGATACGAATGTGATTGATGTCGCCGTGAGACGTCTGAGAAGTAAAATTGATGATGACTTTGAGCCAAAACTGATCCATACCGTTCGCGGTGCCGGATATGTCCTGGAGATCAGAGAAGAGTGAGGTTCAAAATTTCCCTGACCACACGCCTGAGCCTGATTTTTTCTGCGGTGATGCTTACGGTATGGTGGTTATCAAGTTTTATCCTGATTAGCACCCTTAATGGCTATTTCGATAATCAGGACCGCGATTTTCTGACAGGTAAACTTCAGCTCACCGAAGAGTTTCTTAAAACAGAGACGTTCAGGAACAAAACGGATATTAAGTCATTATCAGAAAAAATAAACGATGCGATGGTGGGGCACAATGGCTTATTCATTTCTATAAAAAACATGGAAAATGAAAAAATTGTTGAACTCTATGCCAAAAATTTTGTTGTTCCAGCGGTCCTGCTTAATAAGTCGGGTGATATTCTCGACTATATGATCCAGACGGAAGAAAATAACACCGTGTACCGCAGTATCTCGCGGCGGGTTGCCGTGACGCCGGAACAGGGTAAAAGCAAACATGTCATCATTACGGTTGCCACGGATACTGGGTATCACACCCTGTTTATGGACAAACTCAGTACCTGGCTGTTCTGGTTCAATATCGGTCTGGTCTTTATTTCTGTTTTTCTGGGCTGGCTGACCACACGTATTGGTCTGAAACCGCTACGGGAAATGACCAGTCTGGCTTCCTCCATGACCGTACACAGCCTGGATCAGCGTCTAAATCCCGATCTGGCTCCGCCGGAAATCTCTGAGACCATGCAGGAGTTCAATAATATGTTTGATCGCCTGGAGGGGGCATTCCGGAAACTGTCAGATTTCTCGTCTGACATCGCGCATGAGCTGCGCACACCAGTCAGTAATCTGATGATGCAGACGCAGTTTGCACTGGCTAAGGAAAGGGATGTTTCGCATTACCGCGAAATTTTATTCGCTAACCTGGAAGAACTGAAAAGGTTGTCACGAATGACCAGTGACATGCTTTTTCTGGCACGTTCAGAGCATGGTCTGCTGCGGCTGGATAAACATGATGTGGATCTGGCAGCCGAACTGAATGAATTACGTGAGTTGTTCGAGCCCCTGGCAGACGAAACAGGAAAGACAATCACGGTTGAAGGAGAGGGCGTTGTTGCCGGAGACAGCGATATGCTCCGACGTGCTTTCAGTAACCTGCTTTCCAATGCAATCAAGTATTCTCCCGATAACACCTGTACAGCGATACACCTTGAGCGTGACAGTGACTGTGTGAACGTGATGATTACGAATACGATGTCCGGCCAGGTTCCCGCTAATCTGGAACGTTTGTTTGACCGGTTCTATCGCGCAGACTCATCAAGGTTCTACAACACGGAAGGCGCGGGGCTGGGATTATCAATTACAAGGTCGATCATTCATGCTCACGGCGGCGAGCTGTCAGCAGAACAGCAGGGGCGTGAAATTGTGTTCAAAGTGCGCCTGTTAATGGATTAATCCCGTTGTTCAGGAGAAACCTGGAAGGTGACAAAATTGTCATCATTCAGTCACGCGATAAACAGAGGCGGTTTTTTATAATTATTCATAAATCAGGAGCAGCGTGATAACACAATCACCTGGTTCCTGGAGTGATGATTAACCCGCCCTGAGATCAACTGCTTTCTCTGTTATAAGCCATTGATTGTTTGGGTATGTAAACACCGGAGACCCAACCATGAAAAAGATTCTCGTATCATTTGTTGCCATTATGGCTGCCGCTTCATCTGCCATGGCTGCAGAGACAATG
Organism: Enterobacter cloacae complex sp. SHL021; assembly: GCF_049237765.1. Lineage (NCBI taxonomy): Bacteria > Pseudomonadati > Pseudomonadota > Gammaproteobacteria > Enterobacterales > Enterobacteriaceae > Enterobacter > Enterobacter cloacae complex sp. SHL021. Next base: position 24,735 of record NZ_JBMKJG010000030.1, read on the forward strand.
AACATGCATGACCAGGTAAATAATGCACAGGCACCTGCCCACCAGATGCAGTCATCTGCTGAAAAAAGTGCAATTCAGGGAGACAGCATGACAATGATGGATATGAGCAGTCACGATCAGGCCGCAATGTCCCATGACATGATGCAAAACAGCAATTCTGCTGCCCACCAGGACATGGCTGAAATGCATAAAAAAATGATGAAAGCTAAACCCGGAGCTACCAACGAAACAGCAAAGTCATTTTCTGAAATGAGCGAGCATGAGAAGGCCGCAGCTGTACATGAGAAGGCGAATAATGGTCAGTCTTCCGTTGTTCACCAGCAGCAGGCTGATAAGCATCGCAGTCAGATCACCCAGAATTAACCCGCAGCTCCACTTGTTAGACCCTCATTTGACGCCGAAGTCACTGGCTTACGCTCCCGTCCGGGAGCGTTTTTTTTCCCATATATCAAACTTTAACTCTGAAGAGGTGGAAGTATCTGACCAACACTGTCACGTAACGCCAGATAACTACAAAAACACCTTTTTCCTCCTGTAAATTGCAGTTCCTGCAAGAACATCAAGGCATAATGTTGGAACAGCGTGTGATACACACTTAGCATCATGTTTTGTATGTGTTTTTTTAAAACTTTACAACTTTAAAGTCTTTTTCAGGTTAAAGGATACAACTTTAATGTCTCTACACAGCCGAAAAGAACGTTTAAACTTTTACTTTTCAGAGTGATGTGCCCAGAGCACCACTCTTTTTCTCTGCTGGCATATGCCAGTCTGCATGGTTTTTGTGTTTTGCCTCTAAGGGTTGTGTATGTCTACTGCTCATCTCGGTTTCCCGACGGAAACCGTTGTTGTCTTTGTGGTGATGGCTGTCGGGGCGATGTTTATCGACCTCTTCATGCACCGTCACGATAAGCCTGTCTCGCTGAAAAGTGCCGCAATGTGGTCCGTTTTCTGGTTCTCAATGGCGATGGCGTTTGCCGGGTTCCTGTATGTTCACCACGGTGCCGAGATGGCGAGCCTGTTCCTCACCGGCTACGCGCTGGAAGAGGTACTCTCGGTCGATAACCTGTTTGTGATGATGGCGATTTTCGCCTGGTTCGGCGTGCCGGATAAGTACCGTCACCGCGTACTCTACTGGGGGGTGCTGGGGGCGATTGTCTTCCGCGGTATCTTCGTGGCCATTGGGACCAGCCTGCTGAGTCTGGGGCCGTACGTGGAGGTTATTTTCGCGCTGGTCGTTGGCTGGACGGCGGTAATGATGCTCAGGCGTAACGAAGAGAGCGACGAGGTTGAAGATTACTCCGGTCACCTGGCTTATCGCCTGGTGAAACGCTTCTATCCTGTCTGGCCGAAAATCAGCAGCCACGCCTTTATTCTGACCCAGAAAGAGGTGGATGCGGAACTGGAAAAACCAGAAAACCAGGACGTAATGGTTGGGCGCGTCAAAAAAGCGAAACGTTACGCGACGCCATTATTACTATGCGTGGCGGTCGTGGAGCTGTCTGATGTGATGTTCGCGTTTGACTCCGTACCGGCCATTATCGCCGTCAGCCGCGAGCCGCTGATTATCTACAGCGCCATGATGTTTGCCATCCTCGGCCTGCGTACGCTCTATTTCGTACTGGAAGCGCTGAAGCAGTATCTGGTTCACCTGGAGAAGGCAGTGGTCCTGCTGCTGTTCTTCGTGGCGTTCAAGCTCGGGTTGAATGCAACAGATCACTTCTGGCATCACGGCTACAGCATTGGCGCGACGACAAGTCTGTTCGTGGTATTAGGCGTGCTGGCGCTGGGGATTATTGCGAGCGTGATGTTCCCTGGGAAACGTGAGGCCTGATGCTCTTCTCCCTCTCCCTGTGGGAGAGGGCCGGGGTGAGGGCACCAGACCGCACCTAACCCTTAATCGGTGAGTTGCGGCGCTTGCGCGGTGGGTGGAAGTGCCGCCAGTGTGGATCCTGCGCTGCGGCCAGCAGCTCGTGGTCGCCACGGGTATCCCCCCAGGCGCGCAGGTGGTACTCGTTCAGATTGCCATACACCTTTTCCAGTCTGGCGACTTTCTGGGCGCAGCGGCAGTTGTTGCCGGTAATGCGCCCGGTCAGCTTACCGTCTTTCACTTCCAGTTGTGTGCCAATCAGCTTGATGCCAAGCTTGTCAGCCCACGGCTGGAGCACCAGTGCCGGAGAGGCGGAACAGATGGTCACTTCCGCGCCAGAGTTCACCTCCGCCGCCACCGCCAGCACCCCCTCGGGGCGCATCAGCTTGTTCCAGTATTTTTCGCAAAACGCTTCCGCCTGCTGACGTAACCAGTGTTCATCCACCCCCGTCAGGAACGTTTTGATCAGCACCTCTTTTAGCTCATCACGCGTTAGCTTGCGGCGTACGCAGTGGAGCGTCGGCAATGCCATACGCACCAGTCGTCCCGCGAAGTAACGTTTCCCGAAGGCAAAACGCAGGAAAGGGATGAAGCTGTCGTGGTGTGTTAACGTTCCATCAAAGTCGAAGACAGAGAGCACGTTAGATTTGGCCACGGTCTCGTCGGCAATCATATTGGTCATAAATACGTCTTAGCTGAAATACACATTCTGCTCGTTAGTTTACCTGCTTTGGCGCCACAGTCCTTAAACCTCACGCTTTTTTTCTCATTCTTGCGGCCTGAGCCACTCAGATAATGTCATCCACCACGCCACCGTCGACGCGCAACGCCGCGCCAGACGTGGCGGAGGCCTGCGCTGAGCAGACATAGACCACCATATTGGCGACCTCTTCAACCGTGGCCGCTCGCTGGATCACCGAGCTGGGGCGGTTGGCCATCACAAACTCTTTTGCCAGCTGTTCCAGCGATTTACCGGTCTTCTCGATCTCGTCTTTCATCATCTCTGCGAATCCGTCAGACATCGTCGGCCCCGGCAATACGCTGTTGACCGTCACGCCGCTACCCGCCACGAACTTCGCCAGCCCGCGTGCCAGCGAGAGCTGTGCCGTTTTGGTCACGCCGTAGTGGATCATGTCCGCCGGGATATTGCAGGCCGACTCGGAGGAGATAAATACCACGCGGCCCCAGCCTTTCTTCACCATGCCGGGAAGCAGCGCGCGGGAGAGACGCACGCCGGACATCACGTTGGTCTGCCAGTAACGTTCCCAGGTGTCATCGTCGGTGGCATAGAAATCCTGCGGCCCGTAAATCCCGGCATTGTTGACCAGAATGTCCACGTTGTTCGCCACCTTCAGCAGCGACTCGACCCCTTCCGGCGTGCTGAGATCGGCTATCGCGGCACGCACCTGCACGCCCGGCACCACCTGCTGCAGCTGCTGAATACCTTTATTCACCGACTCGGTACTGCGGCCATTGACGATCACTTCCGCACCGCTTTCTGCCAGCCCTCTGGCAATGGCGAAGCCAATTCCACCCGTTGAGGCGGTGACCAGCGCCACTTTCCCCGTAAAGTCGATTTTCATCATCTGCTCCTTATCGTTTTAACGTTCGGACCTTAAAGCGTAGCAGGTGACGATGACGGCTCCTGGCTAAAAAGGCGCAATAGCGTCTCAACCTGTTCGTCCAGCGGGCTAAGCGAGCGCTTCACAATCAGGTGCAGCGGCGTGGCTCGCCGCACGCCATGGCTGAGCGGCAGCATCTTCAGTACCCCTTGTTCCAGCTGAGTCTGAATGCGCTCCTCCGGCAGCCAGCCGTAACCCACCTGCGACATCACCGCCTCAATGGCCGCGTCAATGGTGGAAAAGGTCCACGAGCCACTGGCGGAGTGCGCCGCGGTCTGGTTGTCCGCAATTTTAATCAGCGGCCACGGGCGGAGCATGTCGTCGTTCAGCGGCGCGTCGAGCTGAAAGAGCGGATGCTGATGATGGGCCACGGCAACAAAGTCGATATTCATCAGCCATTCGCCAAGCCCGGTCATATCCTGGCGGCGGGTTAAGACCATCACATCGGCTTCATCATTGATGGCATCGGCGCGGGTATTTTCCAGCACTTCGGTGAGACGGACCTGAGTCTGCGGATACTGCTGCTGGAACTGACGCAGGATGGCAAACAGACGACGGCGGGGAAAGATATTGTCCACCACCAGATCCAGCCGCGTGCGCATTCCGTTACGCAGGGTAAGCGCGCGTGTCTCAACGTACGCGAAGGCTTTCAGCAGCGGTTTGACCTGGTTGAGCAGCAGTTCCCCGGCAGGGGTCAACACCGCCCGACGGCCTTCCTGCACCAGAAGCGCCACCCCCAGCCGTTCCTGCAGTAGCGCCAGGTTATAGCTGACGGAAGACTGGCTGCGGTGCGTCTCTTCCGCGGCTCTGGCAAAACTGCCCGCATCCACCACCTTCTCCAGCAAGGACCATTGTTCGAGCGTCGTCTTGTGCATAATCAATCTAAAATTTGGATGAATTTGATTCAAACATAGCGTTATTCATTCATTTTTTGAAGGGGTAGGATCGTCTCATCAAAACAAAGGAGACATTATATGAGCACCTTCGACAAACACGACTTAAGTGGCTTCATCGGCAAACATCTGGTTTATACCTACGATAATGGCTGGAACTACGAGATTTATATCAAAAATGAAAATACCATCGACTACCGTATTCACAGCGGCCTGGTGGGGAATCGTTGGGTAAAAGATCAGCAGGTGTATGTTGTTCGCGTAGGTGAGAGTATTTATAAAATTTCCTGGACTGAACCCACCGGCACCGACGTTAGCCTGATTGTGAACCTTGGGGACAAACTGTTCCATGGCACTATCTTCTTCCCGCGTTGGGTCATGAACAACCCGGAAAAAACCGTCTGCTTCCAGAACGATCACATTCCACTGATGAACAGCTATCGCGATGCAGGTCCGGCCTATCCAACAGAAGTGATTGATGAATTTGCCACCATTACCTTCGTGCGCGACTGTGGGGCCAACGATGACAGCGTAATTGCGTGTGCGGCCAATGAATTGCCCGCTGACTTCCCAAATAATTTAAAATAAGCGCGACAATTAACTAAAAAGAAAAGTTCCCGGTTATTTCTGTTTTTAAAGAAATAACCGGGATTTTTTTTGTTTGTTGAGCTTTGGTTTAAACGTTACATTTTGAAAAAATTGAGTGCTGTCACAAAATAAATAATTCATAATTTTATAACTTTATGTTTTTAAAGATATTTATATTCATGTGAAAACATTTTAATTCCCTCTCTTAATTTTTCCCTAAGAAATGAGCGCTACCTTGATATGAGTTTATGAACCGTTGAAATAAACGGTCCGCTAATTGGTTAATATCAAAAGCATGCCATTCTTATTGCAAGGAAATTAATGATGAGTGATTTTTTGCCTTTTTCCCGCCCCTCAATGGGTAATGAGGAAATCGCGGCGTTGCAGGAGGTATTAACCTCTGGCTGGATCACGACCGGGCCGAAAAATCAGGCGCTTGAAGAGGCATTTTGTCAGCTGACCGGGAATCACCACGCCATTGCCGTCAGTTCGGCAACGGCCGGGATGCACGTCACCCTGATGGCGCTGGGTATTGGCCCTGGCGATGACGTCATCACCCCCTCCCTGACCTGGGTCTCCACGCTGAATATGATCGTTCTGCTGGGGGCAAACCCGGTGATGATCGATGTGGACAAAGATACCCTGATGGTCACCCCGGACGCGGTAGACGCCGCGATTACGCCGCGTACCAAAGCGATTATCCCGGTGCATTACGCCGGTGCGCCGTGTGATATCGATGCTATCCGCGCGGTGGGGGAACGTCACGGTATTCCGGTGATCGAAGATGCGGCACACGCCGCGGGCACGTACTACAAAGACCGTCACGTGGGCTGGCAGGGCACGGCAATTTTCTCCTTCCACGCCATTAAAAACATGACCTGCGCCGAGGGCGGTCTGGTGGTGACGGATGACGAACAGCTGGCACAAAAAATCCGCAGCCTGAAATTCCACGGTCTGGGCGTCGATGCCTATGACCGCCAGACCCACGGCCGCGCGCCGCAGGCCGAAGTGATCGCGCCCGGCTTTAAATACAACCTCGCGGATATCAACGCCGCGCTGGCGCTGGTGCAGTTGGGCAAACTGAAACAGGCCAATAAACGCCGTCAGGACATCGCCGAACGCTACCTGCGCGAGCTGGCCGACACGCCGTTCCAGCCGCTCACTATTCCATCATGGCCGCATGTGCACGCCTGGCACCTGTTTATTATTCGCGTGGATGAAGCCCGCTGCGGGATCTCCCGCGATAACCTGATGGCGGCCCTGAAGGAGAAGGGCATCGGCACTGGCCTGCATTTCCGCGCAGCACACACCCAAAAATACTACCGCGAGCGTTTTCCTGATGTATCGCTCCCGCATTCTGAATGGAACAGCGCGCGTATTTGTTCTCTCCCACTTTTCCCGGACATGACTCATGACGACACAACCCGCGTCATTACCGCGCTCCATCAGCTTGCAGGACATTGATATGTTCAGTGCGCCGCCTGTACAAAAAGTTTCTGTGGTGATCCCCGTTTATAACGAGCAGGAGAGCCTGCCCGAACTGATCCGCCGCACCACCGCCGCCTGCGAGACGCTGGGCAAAGCCTACGAAATCCTGCTGGTGGATGATGGCAGCAGCGATAACTCCGCCCTGATGTTGACCGAGGCTGCGCAGGCCGAAGGCAGCCATATCGTCGCGGTGCTGCTTAACCGCAACTATGGCCAGCACTCGGCCATTATGGCCGGGTTCAGCCACGTGACGGGGGATCTGGTCATCACGCTGGATGCCGATCTGCAAAACCCGCCGGAGGAGATCCCCCGGCTGGTCGCCAAAGCCGACGAAGGGTACGACGTGGTGGGTACGGTACGGCAGAATCGTCAGGATAGCCTGTTCCGCAAGCTGGCTTCCCGCACCATCAACCGCCTGATCCAGCGCACCACCGGCAAAGCGATGGGCGATTACGGCTGCATGCTGCGCGCCTATCGCCGCCATATTGTCGACGCCATGCTGCACTGCCATGAACGCAGCACCTTCATTCCGATTCTGGCGAATACCTTTGCCCGTAAGGCGACGGAGATCCCGGTGCTGCACGCCGAGCGTGAGCACGGGGAGTCGAAGTACAGCTTTATGCGTCTTATCAACCTGATGTACGACCTCATCACCTGCCTGACCACCACGCCGCTGCGCCTGCTGAGCGTCTTTGGCAGCATTATCGCGCTGGCCGGGTTCACGCTTTCCGTTTTGCTGGTCGTCCTGCGTCTGGTCTTTGGCCCCCAGTGGGCGGCGGAAGGGGTGTTCATGCTCTTTGCCGTGCTGTTCATGTTCATCGGCGCCCAGTTTGTCGGGATGGGCCTGCTCGGTGAGTACATTGGCCGTATCTATAACGATGTTCGCGCACGTCCGCGCTACTTTATTCAACGTGTTGTCCGCCAGGAACACAAAGTCTCTCAAGAGGAAAAACACCCATGAAAGCTGTTGTCTTTGCCTATCACGATATGGGGTGCGCGGGCCTGCATGCCCTGCTTGAAGCGGGTTATGATATCGCTGCCATCTTCACGCATCCGGACACCGCAGGCGAGAATAACTTCTTTGGCTCCGTGGCGCGTATCGCCGCCGAGCGCGGCATTCCGGTCTACGCGCCGGACGATATCAACCACCCGCTGTGGGTGGATCGCATTCGCGACACCGCCCCGGATGTCATCTTCTCGTTCTACTACCGCAACCTGATTTGCGACGATATTTTACGTCTGGCGACGAAAGGGGCATTTAACCTTCACGGCTCATTGCTGCCCGCCTACCGTGGCCGCGCGCCGCTGAACTGGGTGCTGGTGAATGGCGAAACTGAAACCGGCGTGACCCTGCACCGCATGGTGCACCGCGCTGATGCGGGCGCCATCATTGCGCAGCAGCGTGTTGCCATTGATGCGGATGATACGGCGCTGCAGCTTCATCAGAAACTCTGCTCGGTGGCACAAAGCCTGCTGCGCGATGCACTGCCAACCATCCTGAACGGCACCTTCAGCGAGACCGCTCAGGACGAGAGCAAGGCGAGTTGTTTTGGCCGCCGCACGCCGGAAGACGGCCGTCTGGACTGGAACAAGCCCGCCCGCCAGCTGCACAACCTGGTGCGCGCGGTGACCGACCCCTGGCCGGGGGCGTATAGCTTTGCCGGCGTCAGCAAATTCATCGTCTGGAAATCCCGCGTGCGCGACGATGTCCCGGCCGCGAAACCGGGCACTATCGTCTCTGTCTCTCCGCTGATTGTCAGCTGCGGCGAGCAGGCGCTGGAGATCGTGACCGGTCAGACCGACAACGGCGTTTATGTGCAGGGCGCGCAGCTGGCGCAGTCTCTGGGGCTGGTTCCCGGCGCCTTGATCACCAGCGCCCCGGTGGTGGCAATTAAGCGCCGCACCCGCGTGCTGATCCTCGGCGTAAACGGTTTTATTGGTAACCACCTGACCGAGCGTCTGCTGAAAGACGATAACTACGAAATTTATGGCCTCGACATTGGCTCCGATGCCATCAGCCGTTTCCTTGACTGCCCGCGCTTCCATTTCGTGGAAGGGGATATCAGCATCCACTCCGAGTGGATCGAGTACCACATCAAAAAATGCGACGTGGTGCTGCCGCTGGTCGCCATTGCCACGCCGATTGAGTACACCCGCAATCCGCTGCGCGTATTCGAGCTGGACTTTGAAGAGAACCTGAAGATTATCCGCGACTGCGTGAAATACGATAAGCGCATCATCTTCCCGTCCACCTCCGAAGTGTACGGCATGTGTACCGATAAAAACTTCGATGAAGATACCTCTAACCTGGTAGTCGGGCCGATCAACAAGCAGCGCTGGATTTACTCCGTCTCTAAACAGCTGCTGGACCGCGTAATTTGGGCCTACGGCGAGAAAGAAGGGTTGCGCTTTACCCTGTTCCGGCCGTTCAACTGGATGGGGCCACGTCTGGATAACCTGAACGCGGCGCGCATTGGTAGCTCCCGCGCCATTACCCAGCTGATCCTGAACCTGGTGGAAGGCTCGCCCATTAAGCTCATTGAAGGCGGTAAACAAAAACGCTGCTTCACCGACATCAGCGACGGCATCGAAGCCCTGTTCCGCATCATTGAAAACAAGGATGGCCGCTGCAACGGGGAGATCATCAACATCGGCAACCCGGATAACGAAGCGAGCATTCGTGAACTGGCCGAAATGCTGCTGGCAAGCTTCGAGCGCCATCCGCTGCGTAACCAGTTCCCGCCGTTTGCAGGATTCCGCGAAGTGGAAAGCAGCAGCTACTATGGCAAAGGCTACCAGGACGTTGAGCACCGCAAGCCGAGCATTCGCAATGCGAAGCGCTGCCTGAACTGGACGCCAACGGTGAAGATGGAGCAGACCATTGATGAGACGCTCGATTTCTTCCTGCGCACCGTGGAGCTGTCGGAACAGGCCTCATGAAAAAAGTCGGTTTACGCATTGATGTCGATACCTTCAGGGGAACGCGTGACGGCGTTCCCGGACTGCTGACGCTGCTGAGCAAGCACGATGTGCGTGCCAGCATCTTCTTCAGCGTGGGGCCAGACAACATGGGACGTCATTTATGGCGTCTGGTTAAACCGGCATTTCTGTTCAAAATGCTGCGCTCGCGCGCAGCATCGCTCTACGGCTGGGATATTTTGCTGGCCGGTACCGCATGGCCCGGCAGGCGTATTGGCGCGGGTAACGAAGCCATCATCCGTGAAGCGGCGCAGCACCATGAGGTCGGCCTGCATGCCTGGGATCACCATGCCTGGCAGGCCTGGGCGGGCGTCTGGGACATTCCTCGCCTGGCCCGGGAAATCGAGCGTGGTCTGCGGGAGCTGGAGGCCATTATCGGTCAGTCGGTGCGCTGCTCTGCCGTGGCCGGATGGCGTGCGGATCAACGCGTCGTGAAAGCCAAAGAGCCGTTCGCGTTTCGCTACAACAGCGATTGCCGGGGCAGCGGACCGTTTTTACCGCAGCTCGGTGAAAACCGCGTTGGCACGGTGCAAATCCCGGTCACACTGCCCACCTGGGATGAAGTGGTGGGGCGCGAGGTGACCGCCGACGGCTTCAACCGCTACATTCTGGACCGTATACATCGCGACACCGGCACGCCGGTCTACACCATCCACGCCGAGGTGGAAGGGATTGCGTATCAGCATGATTTCGATGCGCTGTTGACGCTGGCGGCGCAGGAGGGGATTCAGTTCTGCCCGTTGATCGACCTGCTGCCAGACGATCTCAGTACGCTGCCCGTCGGCAAAATTGTGCGAAGTGAAATGGCTGGCCGGGAAGGCTGGCTTGGCTATCAACAAACCGTGAGTCCGGTACCATGAAAGTCGCCCGTTATGGCTTAGGGCTTTTCGCCCTGTTTATTGTTTACTATCTCATTCCGGTTGATATCCGTCTGTTATGGCAGCCTGATGAAACGCGCTATGCGGAAATCAGCCGTGAAATGCTCGCCTCCGGCAACTGGATTGTGCCGCATTTTCTGGGGCTGCGTTACTTTGAAAAGCCGATTGCGGGCTACTGGGTCAACAGCCTCGGGCAACTGCTGTTTGGCCATACAAACTTTGCCGTGCGCGCAGGGGCCATCTTTTCCACCGGCCTGACGGCGCTACTGGTTATCTGGATGGCCTGGCAACTCTGGCGCGATAAACGCGTTGCCCTGTTCTCCGGCCTTATCTTCCTGACGCTGTTTCTGGTCTATGGCATTGGCACCTATGCCGTGCTCGACCCCATCATCTCCCTGTGGCTGGCGGCGGCGATGTGCAGTTTCTGGCTGGCCTCGCAGGCGCAGACCCTGGCTGGCAAAGCGGGGGGCTACATCGTGCTGGGGCTGGCCTGCGGCATGGGGGTGATGACCAAAGGCTTTCTCGCCCTGGCGGTGCCGGTCCTTGGCGTCCTGCCGTGGGTGATTACCCAAAAGCGCTGGAAAGAGGTGCTGAGTTTTGGCGGGCTTGCGATCCTGAGCTGCGTGCTTATTGTCTTGCCCTGGGGGCTGGCGATTGCCCAGCGTGAACCCGATTTCTGGCGCTACTTCTTCTGGGTTGAACACATTCAGCGTTTTGCCCAAAGCGACGCCCAGCACAAAGCCCCGTTCTGGTATTACCTGCCATTCATGGTCGCGGGCAGCCTGCCGTGGCTGGCGCTGTTGCCCGGTGCGCTGCGTCTGGGCTGGCGTGAAAAACATCCGGCAGGCGGCGGGCTTTATCTGCTCGGTTGGGTGGTGATGCCGCTTTTATTCTTCAGCATTGCCAAAGGCAAGCTGCCTACCTACATCCTGCCGTGTTTTGCCCCGCTGGCGATACTGATGGCGCGCTATGCCTGCCTCGCTGCGGAAAAGGGGGCCAGCGTGTTACGCATCAATGCCGGGATCAACCTGGCGTTCGGTACCCTCGGTGTCATCGCGGCGTTAGTCGTGTCGCCGTGGGGGCTGGCTAAGCACCCGGTCTGGACGTCGGTCGAGCTGTATAAAGTCTTCTGCGCGGTGGTGGCCTTCCTCGTCTGGGCCGTGGTGGGCTGGTTTAGCTTCAGACGGAGCCAGCAGCGCTGGTGGCTGGCGGCGCTGTGCCCTGCCGGGCTGGCGTTGCTGATTGGTTTTGCCATTCCCAACCTGGTGGTGGACTCCAAACAGCCACAGTCGCTGGTGGATACCGTGCGCGACCCGCTCCAGCAGAGCCGGTTCGTGCTGGCCGATAACGTCGGCGTGGCGGCAGGGCTGGCGTGGGAGCTTAAACGTAATGACATCATCATGTTTGGTCAGAGCGGTGAGCTGCGTTACGGGCTGGATTATCCGGACGTGAAAGACCGCTTTATCACTAAAGATGACTTTGCGCAGTGGCTGGCGAGGCATCGCCAGCAGGGGAGCGTGTCGCTGGTGACCCTGCTGTCGAAGAACGACGATCTGAACCGGGATAACCTGCCAAAGCCGGACTACCTGTATATCCAGGGGCGGCTGGCTTACCTGCAGTATCTGCCGCAATGATGACCTGGCTTTGGCTGGTGCTGGCAAGTCTGCTGACCTGCGCGGGACAGCTCTGTCAGAAGCAAGCGACCCGTCCGGCGAAAATCGGGCGGCGTGGCGCGCATATTGTGCTGTGGCTGGGGCTCGCCTTGCTGGCGCTGGGCTGCGGCATGCTGGTCTGGCTGGTGGTATTGCAGCGTCTTCCCGTCGGGGTCGCCTATCCCATGCTGAGCCTTAATTTTGTCTGGGTGGCGCTGGCGGCGAAGGGGCTCTGGCATGAGAAGGTGGCCCGACATCACTGGCTGGGCGTAGGGTTGATTATGATCGGGATTGTTCTGCTGGGAGGAAGCCTGTGAAAGGGGCGTGCTGGGCGTTATGCAGCGTGGCGTTAGTCAGTGCCGCGCAGTTGCTGCTGCGCAGCGCCATGCAGGCGCTTCCGCCCGTCGGCGAGGCGCTGGCATTTTTCAGGGCTCTCTGGCATTTTTCGTCCGGTACCGGCGCGCTGCTGCTGGGGCTGATGGGCTATGTGGCCTCTATGGGCTGCTGGTATCTGGCGCTGCATCGCATGGCGCTCAGCAAAGCGTATGCCTTGCTGAGCCTCAGTTATATTCTGGTGTGGGGCGCGGCGATCCTGCTGCCCGGCTGGGGCGAGTCGTTCTCGTGGCAGGGGCTGGCGGGTGTCGGGTTGATTATGCTGGGCGTGCTGGTGATATTCCTGCCCCGGACATCTCGTGGTGAAAAATCGCCCCGGGGGTAAGGGTGAACGGAGTGGGCGTGCAGACGGCGAGACTCAGCGAGCCAAACTGAAGCTGGCTGACCGAGTGGGCCTCAGAGGTACTGTCGATGCTGACAATCTGCCAGGCGCTGCCGCCTCGTTGCTTCACAATCGCCTCTTTACGCGTCCAGATCCCCCAGAAAGCCGGGAGCTTCGCTTCCTGCGCTTCGCGTTCCAGCTCTGCATGCTCCGCCACGCTGAAAACCGCGTTCGCCAGTGCCTGCCAGTTTTCACGCGGGCGTATCACTTCGATATCGCAGCCTACTTCACCTTCATCGCTCACCAGCAGGGCAATGTCGTCCCCGCTGTGGCTCAGGTTAAACCAGAGCCGATGATCTTTCGCAAAGGCGGGTTTCCCCTGTTCACCGTACACAATGTCGGGCAGCGGAGACGGGGATAATGTCCGGGCGAGCAGCGTCCTGCCTGCCAGCCAGGAACGGTTTCGCGCACCCTGAGGTGCCATATCTGCGAGCGTTGACGCCAGCGGGTCCGCGCAAAGGGTGGAGATTTTTCCCAGTATAAACTGGTACATAGTTACGCCCAGCGTTTGATAATGATTGAGGTATTGATGCCGCCAAACGCGAAGTTATTGCTTTGCAGATACTCGCAGTCAATCTGACGGGCTTCCCCCATAATATAATCTAAAGCACCACATTGCTCATCCGGTTGTCTTAAATTGAGCGTCGGGGCAAACCAGCCTTCACGCATCATCTGCACGCTCATCCACGCTTCCAGCGCACCGCAGGCACCTAACGTATGACCAAAATAGCTCTTCAGCGAGGAGAGGGGGACCCTGTCGCCAAAGATGGCCGCAGTGGCCTGGCTTTCGGCGATATCACCCCGATCGGTGGCGGTGCCGTGGGCGGAAATATACCCGATGTCTGTGGCGCCTAAACCGGCCATTGCCAGCGATTGCTCCATGCAAATCTGCATGGTTTCACGCTGCGGCTGGGTGATATGCGCTGCATCGCAGTTGGTGGCAAAGCCCACGATTTCGCCGTAGATGGTCGCCCCGCGTGCTTTGGCGTGCTCCAGCTCTTCCAGAATCAGCGTGCCTGCCCCTTCGCCGATGACCAGACCATCGCGCGCGGTATCGAAGGGCAACGGCGTGGTTTTCGGCGCGTCGTTGCGCTGGCTGGTGGCGAACAGCGTATCAAATACCGCCGCCTCTGAAGGACAAAGCTCCTCGGCGCCCCCGGCGACCATAACGGTCTGATAACCATGGCGAATGGCTTCCCAGGCGTAACCAATCGCCTGGCTGCCGGAGGTACAGGCACTCGACGTGGGAATGACGCGCCCCCGCAGACCAAAGAACAGGCCGGTATTGACCGCGGTGGTGTGCGGCATCATCTGCACATAGGTGGTGCCGGTGATGTTGTTGGTGTGTTTTTCCATCAGCATGGAGGCAAAGTCGCTTACCGGGCCCGTGCTGCCCGTGGACGACCCATAGGCGATGCCGGTTTGCCCCTGCGTCAGTACCGGGTCATCGATCAGGCCCGCCTGCTCAAGCGCCAGTTCGGTGGCGCGGGTGGAGAGCAGCGACACGCGGCCCATGGCGCGAATGCGCTTGCGGGTATAGTGTGCCGGAAGGGTGAAATCCTCGATGGGGGCGGCCAGCAGCGTTTGCAGACCGGCATACTCTTGCCACTCCGTCATGGTGCGCACGGCGTTTTCGTAGCCGAGCAGCCGCTGTGAAATGGTCGGCCAGTCCTCGCCAAAGGCGGTCACGCCTCCCATTCCCGTAATCACCACCCGACGCGTCATAACATCCCCCCGTTGATCGAGATCACCTGGCGTGTCACATAGCCTGCCCGGTCTGACATCAGATAACTCGCAAGACCGGCCACCTCGTCCGCCTGACCCATGCGCTGCATCGGGATCATGGACATGGCCTCTTTCAGCGCGGCCTCTTCCATCTCGATCATGCCGGTATCAATCAGCCCTGGCGCGATGCAGTTGACGGTAATTTTGCGTTTTGCCAGTTCAATGGCCAGCGCTTTGGTGGCGCCGATGATACCGGCCTTGGCGGCACTGTAGTTCACCTGTCCGCGGTTGCCCATCACGCCTGACACGGACGACAGGGTGATAATCCGCCCGCCCTTGCGGGTTGCGATCATCGGCATGATGCAGGGATGAATAACGTTATAAAAACTGTCGAGGTTGGTGTGGATGACGCTATCCCAGTCCTCGTCGCTGAGCGCCGGAAACGCGCCATCGCGGGTTATCCCGGCATTGCTGACCACGCCATACCATGCGCCAAAGGTGCTGATTTCCTGTTCCAGAACCTCGCGGCACTGCTCGCGGTTGCCCACGTCAAAGGTCAGTAAACGACCCGTTCCGCCAGCCTGAACAATGGCCTCCAGCGTCTCATGCGCACCATCAGCATCGCGATGGTAATGCACGCCTACGGTGAAACCGTCAGCGGCAAGCTGACAGGCGATGGCGCGGCCAATGCCTTTGCTGGCGCCGGTGACCAGTACGGAACGTGTCATGATGAAGCTCCCTGAGAGAAAAGTGAGGTTAATTCGTCCTCGCTGGGCTGGAACGTATTCACACGGCCCGTGGCAAGGGGGGCGTTATCCGTCTGGATTGTGCATTCAAAGCTGCCAAAGCGTTCGTCCTGCATCAGGCGCTCGATGGTAATGGTTAACGTAGTGCCTGCAGCAAAGCGGCCCGTGCTGCACACCAGCTCGCGCGCACCCAGCACCATGCCCAGCGGGCTGTGGGGCAGGCCTTTTTGCAGACGGTGCCATTCAGACCAGACGCCCACGGTCTGGGCCATCAGTTCCAGCGCAAACCAGCCCGGCAGATCGCCGTCAACGTTCAGGAACGGCGCAAGCACACCGTGCCCGTCGACCGTGACGCTGCACACCGCGCTGCTGTCGGTGACACGCTCAACGCGCTCCAGCAGCATCATCGGTGCGTCGTGAGGCAGGTAGTCGGCGGGGGATAAATAACTCATGACACTCTCCCCAGCAGAAGGCTGGCGTTGTTACCGCCAAAGGCGAATGAGTTCGATAAAATCACCGGTTTTGTCAGCGGCGCATGCTGATGCAGCAGGCCGCAGGGCGGCAGCGTGTCGTCCGGCGCGTAGCGGGAAAAATCCTGCGGCGGCAGCGGCAGGTCACGGGTCAGGATCAGCCAGCTTAATGCGGCTTCAGTGATCCCGGCCGCGCCAAGCGTATGGCCGGTGAGGTGTTTGGTGGAGCTGCACGGTACCCGGTCGCCAAAGAGGGCGTTAATCACGTGCGCCTCAATCCGATCGTTGAGGGGAGTGGCGGTGCCGTGCAAATTAATATAACCCACGTCATCTGCCGTCATGCCTGCCTCCTTCAGCGCCTGGGTAATGGCGCGAATGGCGCCTTCTCCCTCGGGATGTGGGGCAGAGATATGGTACGCATCGCTCGATTCACCCGCCCCCAGCAGCACAACCTGATCCGGTTCGCGCGTCAGCACCATAAGGGCCGCCGCTTCACCGATGGTGATCCCCCGGCGGTCTCGGCCAAACGGTTCGCACTGCGTGGGCGAGAGCGATTCAAGGCTGTTAAAACCATTGACCGGCATACGGCTTAAGCTGTCTGCCCCGCCTACAAGGGCGACGTCCACCAGTCCGGCCTCAATCAGACGCTGTCCGCTGATGATCGCCCGGGCGCTGGAGGAGCAGGCAGTCGAAATGGTATACGCCGGGCCATCCAGCTGCAGCCAGTTGGTGAGGAAGCGGGAGGGATCGCCCAGTTCCTGCTGCGGGTACTGCCATTGCGGGCTGCGTTCGCCGTTCAGGGAGAGGCGCACGTACTCATCGCCTTCATCCAGCCCTGAGGTGCTGGTGCCCAGCACCACCGCCACGCGGTCGCGGCCCACGCGGGCGATGGCTGCCTCAACGGCAGGCTGAATCTGTGCCAGCGCCGCCAGCAACAGCTGATTATTACGGCTGCGGTGTGCTGCCAGGCTATCCGGTATCGGCGGCAGTTCACCCTCAACGCCGCCCAGCATGGCATCAGGTAATCCTTGCAGCCATCCGGCGCGATGACGCATACCCGGCGCAATCCCGGCGTTCAGGTTGGCCGCGATCTCATCGGCCGAGTTGCCCAGCGCGTTGACCATGCCAACAGCGGAAATGTAAATCATCTCAGTCACCCAGATATTGAATGGTGATGTGGTATTTAAAGACGTGCTGCGCAATGCTGATCGGCTCGCGCTTACCGTTGCGTTGCAGGTAGACAATCTCGGTGACCAGCTTGCCGTCAGGGTTACGCAGTTCGCGTCGGGTGCCAGTATCCTTTAGCGTCCATCCCTTCGGCAACTGCGGCTGCCAGGCGCTGAGCGGCCAGTGGCTGAGCATCACATCCGCCAGCACCTGGCTGGCGGGCGGTAGCTGGGGCATAACGACCGACTGCTCGGTATGGATCCCGGTGTTGTCATAGGTCGCGAGAAACAGGCGGATCCCCACCGACGAGAGCCCGGCAAGCGTCACTTTTTGCCCGTCAGCTTTCAGCAGAACCAGCAGCGACTGAGTCTGACCGTTAAACCGGCCGGTCAGCAGCTGCTGAGAACGGATGGCTGGCGTAATGCCCGGCGGTGGCAGCGTCACCTGCGTGCCCGGCTGAAGCCAGGCCAGCGGTCGAGTTTCTTCAGTATCGGTCGAATGGCTGCAGCCTGCCAGCAGCAGCGTCGCAGCCAGCGCGGCGGCGCGGTAAAAAGCGTTCATCATGGTTTTCTCTCGTTCCTGGCCGGCATCGCCAGCGGGGCCAGCAGGAAGGCGGTGAAAATACCGCTTACCAGCACAATTCCAAAGCTGCTGATGGCCTGCGTCGCGCTGAACACCAGCATGCCCAGCGTCAGCAGCGTGGTCATCATCGCCAGGGTGATAGCCAGCATCGACGTCAGCGGCGTGCCGCGCGGGTTGCTGAAAAACAGCGTGTAGTTGATGCCAATGCCGAGCACCAGCACCAGAGCCAGCAGTGAAAACAGATTGACGGAATGCCCGGCGACGGCCAGCGCCGCCAGCCCACAACTGAGCGACAGTACCGACGGCACCAGGCTGATAAGCCCCTGACGCCAGCCAAGTCGGATTATGGCGCCGCAGGCAATCGCCGCCAGCGCTACGCACAGTAGCCCCGTCAGCAGGGTGCGGTAGAGGGCAAACAGGCTGTCAAAACTGGCCTTACGATCGATCCAGACGACCCCTTCATGCTGTGCCGCCCGTTCACTCAGCGCCGCACTGTTTTTGACGCCGTCCACCGGGACGAGCACGCCGCTTTCGCCGCCCGGCAGGGTCAGCCAGAGCAGACGCCAGCCTTCGCTGGCCGGGCTGGTAAGCCAGGTGTCCACGCTGACAGGCATAGGCGTCAGATCCGGTGAGACGGTGTTCAGTCCGGCGCTGTGCAGCACGTTCATTACTGCAGGCGCAGCGTGGTGCAGCAGCGCCAGATCGCTTTTTTGACGCTTCATGGAGTTCAGCGGCAGGGTTCGCCAGCTTGCCAGTTCACCCGCTTTTTGCGCCTGCGCCAGCGCAGGGATAAAGGCCTCCAGCCGCTCCAGCGTCTGCTGGGCTGACGTACCGTAAACCACAAACCATTTCTGATCGACGCGCTGGCCGGTCAGGGCGGTAATGGTCTTCTCCTGCGCCAGAATCGTTTTCGGCAGCGCCTGCAACTGGGCGATATCGTCGTCCACCTTCAGGGTGGCAATACCTGCGGCGGAAAGGAGCGCCAGCGTGACGGGCAGGCCAACCGCGAGTGTTTTATTACGTCGCCAGGCGGTCAGCCAGCGCGACATCGCTCTGCTGGCTGGAACCGGGCGTACCGGCAATCCACGGCACAGCCAGGGGTGCCAGAATATCACCGTCAGGCACGAGGCGCTCAGCCCCACGGCGGCAAATAGCGCCATCTGGCGGATCCCGGGGAAGGGGGCCAGCATCATAATCAGGTACGCCACGACGGTCGTCAGAAGCGCCAGCAGCAGGGCATTACGCACTTTATCCAGACTTTGCCACGGCGAGTTTTCGCCACCGTGCACCAGCCGTTCGGTCAGGTAGTAGAGGGTGTAATCGGCCGAAATACCGATGATGCTCATGCTCATCACCAGCGTCATCAGATGCAGCTCGCCAAAGAACAGCAGGGTGGCGACCGTGCCCGCCAGCGCGCCGATGCCAATGGAGATCGCGCACAGCAGCAGCGGACGCAGGGAGCGGAATGTCGCCACAATCAGCAGGAGTACGCCCAGAAGGGTGGCGACACCCAGCGTGGAGATATCCCGTTTGGCCTGCTGGCTGGCGTAATCGCTGTAAAACACCGTGCCGCGAGACAGCAGTTGCGCCTGTGGGTAATGCGTTTTCAGCGTCGCCTGCAGCGCGTTCAGGGTGGTCACCAGCCGGTGGGTTTGCTGCATATCAAAAGAGGAACCGGCCAGCTCGCCGTGCAGCAGATACCAGTAGTTTCCGGCGTCATCCTGCGTCACCAGCCAGCCGTCCATCAGCCGCAGCTTCTGGCCGTTTTGCGCCAGCGCGAGCTGCGCGCCGCGCATCAGCATCAGCGGATCGTTTTGCAGCTCCTTGCCGCTCACGCCGGAAAAGGCCGAGTAAAGCTGAGATAAAACCCACTGCGCCTGCGCTTCACCGCCGTTTTGCAGGCGGGCGCGGGTGGCGGGGTCAATCATCCCGTTGCGGTGCTGCCAGAAAAACTCGCCCCAGGCTTGTTGCCCGGCGGCGTCCATGGGCCCTTTGACCTCGCTCAGCGCTCCGCTGCGTTGCAGCAGCGTCAGCCACTGCTGCGCCACGCGCGGATCGGGTTTTTTGCCGGGGCTGACCAGCCAGACCAGTTGACGGTCGAGCCGCTGCATAAAGCCGACGTTGAGCGCCGGAGGGATCGCCCCCAGCGTCTGTGTCGGCAACATGGCCAGCACGCTGCTGTTCAGGCGCGCGCCGGGCAGCAGCGATACCAGCAGGCCCAGCATAATCAGGCATCCCGCGGCCCACAGCAGCGCCGGGCGCAGCGATTTACGGTGCGGCAAAGCGTTGGCGTTCGTCATCGGTCAGGCTGGCGGGTGTCAGTCGGTGACTGGAGAGGGTGATATCCGTACGGTCGCCCTGTTTGTCGTTAAGACGAATAGACTCCAGAAAGGCCGCACCGCCCAAATCGAGGGTGGTGAAAATGGTGTTCAGCGGCGTCGTGGTGGGCGTGAGCACCAGCGACCAGCGGCCCTCTCCCAGGTCTTGAAAATCGATGCGGAAATTCTCTTCCAGCACCTTGCGGTCGGCCTGGAACAACGCCCGCAGCAGGTGGTTGAACTGGAACATCTGCGGATTATTGTCGGCGGTAATGGTCTGCGGCGGCTGGCCGTTGATGGTCTGCACCATCCGTTTGTCATCCAGCAGCAGCGTCATGGGGAACGGGGCTTTTTGATCCCACAGCAGGCCGCTGTCACGGGCGATCACCATCTCGCCCTGCGAACGCAGCGGCTGCGGCATGTCTTTGATCGTACGAACCTGCTCGAAGTGAGCGCGCACCACGGGCTGTTGCGTAAACCGCTGCTGCAGTTCATCCAGCGTCACGGCGCTGACCAGCGGGCTAAACATCAGTGCCAGCAAAGGCAACCATTTCATGGCGTGACTCCCATACGTTCAAACAAGATCTCCGGGCTGACAAAGCACATTTCGCGGGTGGCTGCGTCGACCGCCACCTGGATGGTGTAACCGGTGGTGGTGCGTTTACCGGTCTGCGCGTCGAAGATTTGATAGGCAATGCGCAGACGGTTTTCATACTCTTCAATCTGCGCCCGGACCCGGATGCGTTGTTCAAAGGTCACCGCATCGCGGTATTTCACCCGCGTATCGACCACCGGCCAGACATAGCCGGAGGCTTTCATCTGGCGATAGCCGTAGTCGAACTGATTGAGCAGCGCTTCGCGGGCTATTTCAAAGTAGCGGAAATAGTTGCCGTGCCAGACCACGCCCATCATGTCGACGTCGTGGAACGGGACGGTGATTTCAACTTCCGTCGTAAAGCGGGGATCGGTCAGCACCCTTTACTCCTTCTCGCTGATTTCGGGCAGTTGCCAGAAATCGAAAAAATTAAACCAGTCGAGCGGTGACAGTAAGGCGTAATGTTCCAGCCGCTGCGCGTAGCGATCGACGGTATGTTGCAGCGCCTGCTGACGTTCACCGCGCGGCAACAGCAGCGGGTCGGCGAACGGTTCGCAGTGCAGGGTCAGCGTCCCCTGCTGGCTGAGGGCAAAAATCAGCACCACCGGACAGCGCAGAATGGAGGCCAGGATAAACGGCCCCTGTGGGAACGGCGCGGGCTGGCCCATAAACGCGCTCCAGATCACGCGCCAGCTGCCGCCGCGCTGCGGCGTGACGGCGATACGATCGCCCACGATGGCCACCCATTCGCCGCGATCCAGCTTTTCTTTGATCAGGATAGCGGTCTCCGGGCCGATGTCAGTGACGGGCATCAGGTGAATGCCCGCTTGCGGAGCCATCTCTTCCATAATCTGCTTAAAGCGTTGGGCGTTATCGCTAAAGACCAGGGCGTTGATGGTTTTCCCCCCTTCACGCTGCGCCAGCGCCCGGCAGGCTTCCACGTCGCCAAGATGCGAGGCCAGCAGCAGTTTACCCTGTGGATCGTCCAGCCCCAGCGCCTCGCGGGCACCCGGTGCAAACACCAGATCGCGATGCAGCTTCATCTCGCCGCGCCAGCTGGCCACCTTGTTCAGCATGGCATGACCAAAACGCAGGAAGTGAAAAAAGCTGTTCAGCCGGGGGGGCGGTGGGATCTGTCGCTGTGCCATGACCTCTTTAACCCGCCTCAGCCATTGCCGCGACGCCTGACGCGCCGCACGGGCGGTAAGCCAGTAAACGGCGGTGACCGGCCACAGCAGGAGGGTGAAGGCCTTGCGCCCAAGCAGTTGCCAGACGCGTAACATCAGGCGCATTCCCCATAGCCCTTTGACCTCCTGCTGTTGCGCCCAGTGCTGCGGGCGACGGCGCATCAGCAGGGAAGGGATGCGCGGCAGCATCCCCAGGAACAGACGGGTATGCATCAGCGAGATGCGCACGTTGTCTTTTAGCGCATCGAAGTGGGATACACCGTCTGCCGGGTAGGTAACGCGGGTGGGCAGAAAATAGCTGGGCGTGCCCTGCCAGTAGAGGCGGACCATCACTTCAGTATCAAAGTCCATGCGCTTGCCGAGCGGGGTACGTGCGGCAAGCTGCATCACCGGCGTGATCGGATAGACCCGAAAGCCGCACATGCTGTCTTTAAGCTGCAGGGACAACGTTTCAATCCAGACCCAGACGTGCGTTATCCAGCGTCCGTAAAGGCGCGAACGGGGTATGGAGTCATCGTAAACGGGCTGACCGGAAATCAGCGCCTCGGGGTGACGTTGCGCCAGCGCCAGAAAGCGGGGGAGATCTTCAATAGCGTGCTGGCCGTCGGCATCCACCTGGATTGCATGAGTGAAGCCGCGCTCTGCGCAGGCTTTCAGCCCTGCCATTACCGCCGCGCCTTTGCCGCTGTTTTTCGTCAGACGCAGCAGCGTAACCTGCGGATGCTGCTCCGCTAAGTGCGCCAGGGTGTGGCGCGTGCTCTCTTCGCTGCCATCGTCAACCACCAGGCACGGGAGGTCAAACGGTGCCAGACGTGCGAGCACCGCGGCCATCATCGCACCGTGGTTGTAGCAGGGGATCAACACGCAGGGGCGGAACGTTACTGACATAGGCGAATCTTCCCGCTGCTGGCGGTATGGCGTTCACTGCCCGCATGGCGCTGGTAG
The DNA here is from genome assembly GCF_049237765.1 of Enterobacter cloacae complex sp. SHL021. Lineage (NCBI taxonomy): Bacteria > Pseudomonadati > Pseudomonadota > Gammaproteobacteria > Enterobacterales > Enterobacteriaceae > Enterobacter > Enterobacter cloacae complex sp. SHL021. The sequence continues at coordinate 47,212 of NZ_JBMKJG010000030.1, forward strand.
CTGAAGCTGAGCATCTGACGGGCAGGGTGCCAGTCAAGGATCAGCGTCACCGTGTTGTCCGGCAACAGCGGGGCCGCAAACTTCACATTCTGAATGCTGTGAAAACGGTAGCCTGGTGCCATCAGGGTGGTAGCGTAATGCATCACCCAGTCGAGTTGTGCAACGCCAGGGAGCAGGGGCTGGACAGCAAAATGTCCCTTAAACCAGAGCAGGTCAGGATCAAGATAAAGCATTATCTCCAGATGCTCCGGATGAGTCTGGTGGCGTTCGATTTCATGAATCTTCATGAAATAACTCCTGTAGCTGTGCAGTCACACGCTTGTTCATGCTGTTGACCGGGATTTCATCGACAATGCGCCAGTAGCGGGGCACGGCAACCGGTTCAAGGCAGGGGCGAAGGGCGCGACGCCACGCGGATTCCTGGGCATTTTTACCCCCGTTGTCTCTGTGCAAGCGCGCCGCGTCACTGAGTACCAGCAGCACGCCAATGGCCTGACGACCACGGCGAGTGACCGCCAGCGCGGCGGCGTCGCAGATGCCGTCTAGCGCCAGTAACCGCTGCTCAATCTCATCGAGCGAAATGCGTTTGTCTTCAATTTTGACTACCCGGCCACGGCGGCCGATGATGTTGAACTTCCCGTCAGCCGCGAAATGCAGGATATCATCCAGCACGACTCCTTCAGCCTCGCGGATCAGTGGCGACGTCACCCGATCGCCGTGGAACGTCACGCCGGGAAACGGCTGCCAGAGCGTTGCCTCATCCAGACGGTGACGCCAGGCCATAACGCCCGTTTCGGTGCTGCCGTAAATTTCATCAGGCCAGACGTTCAGCCAGTCATGACAAGGGATGATGTCGCGCCAGGGCAGTTCGCCCCCGGCTGAGAGCAGCAGGGCAACCGGAGGCGGCACAAGCGAGGTGTCGAGCCGCTTGAGGAATGCCGGGCTGCTGATAAAGAGGTACCGTTTGTCCTGCGGCAGCGCTGATAGCTGTTCTGCATACTGCAGCAGGGAGGCGTGCAGCGGCAGACCAAGCGCCATGGGTAAGACAACACGAAACGTCAGGCCATACAGATGATGCAACACCACGGAGGCCACGACGTGACAGCCTGTCAGCCGTTCGCCAAACCGATCGGCGAGCAGACGGGCTTCCCGATCCAGGCCGATCACCGGCTTAATCACCCGCTGCGGCGTGCCGGTGGAGCCAGAGGTAAAGAGCTCGATAACGCGCGTCTCGTCAATGGCAGGCAAGGGGGAAAAGGGGGTGTTTGTCGGCGCAGTGGCGATGACCAACCGCAGTCGCCCTGAAAACTCGAGCGTGGTGTCGCTCAGGACGCCGCTGAACATAGCCCGCTGTTCGTTAAGCTGCGCCCCCCGGCTGTGCCCGGGGAGCACGGGGGTTTTACCCGCATGAAGCGCCGCCAGCAGGGCGACGATAAAAAGATAACCGTTTTCAAAACAGAGCGCCCAGCGCTCGCCCTCTTCCTGACGCAGCGCGTCGACCAGCTGCGTAACATCGTGGCGCAGATCGCCCAGCGTCCAGATACGATCGTCAAGCCAGGCGACAGGCGTCTCATCAGGACGCGGGGCATTTAGCCACTGGCTCAGAGGAAGCGGTTTATCCATCGTTTTTTATTACCCGTTGTCGCACCAGCCATTCACCCGCCATTAACGTTCCCATCAGGATGTAGGAAAGCATCCCGTTCCACAGCGTCCACAGGCGCAGGTCGGCGTACAGCACGGTAAACAGCGCGACTGCGCCATTGCCGATAAAAAAGCCGCACCAGACTTTCGTCACTTTACGCGTGTAACGAACCCCGGCAGGAGACAGCTGGGGCTCCCGTATCCGCGCCAGCCGTTCCACCATCGGCATGGACGTCCACAGCGAGCCCCCAAAGACCACCAGCATCACCAGATTAACGACCACCGGATAAAACAGCACCCACAGGTGAGCGTGAAAAAGGCTCGCCACGCACAGCACTGCCCCGGCCAGCGTCACGCTCAGGAAAACGTAGCGCAAGGGGCCGCGCTGCTGGCGCGTCTGCCAGACACGCAGCAGCAACACCAGCGCCATCAGGGGCAATATCCATTGCAAATGGTGACTTGCAAGGCCATAGCCAATCAAAAACGGCCAGGCCAGCAGCATCAGGCCCGTCAGTATCGGGATGAGCGGAATGGCAGGCACGTCAGGCGTCGCGCTGGAGTTGTTCCACAACGTCGACGATGTCCTGAACGGTACGCACCGCTTTGAAGGTTTCAGGCTTAATTTTATGCCCCGTCTTCTTCTGCAGGTTAACCACCATATCTACGGCATCAATGCTGTCGAGATTCAGGTCTTCGTAAAGCCGGGCCTGCGGCGTAATGAGCTCAGGGTCGAGTTCAAAAAGTTTAATAAGAAGCGCAGAGACTTCCTGATAAAGGGTTTCTTGTTCTGTCATAGCGGGTCATTCTCAGGCGCGTTGTTGATGAATAAAAGCGGCGAGCGTGGCAACGGAATAGAAGTGCTGACGCATCTCGTCGCTCTCGGCAGAAAGCACTACGCCGTACTGATTTTTCACAGCCAGCCCCAGCTCCAGGGCATCAATAGAGTCCAGACCCAGTCCATCACCAAACAGCGGAGCGTCGGTGTCGATATCCTCTGGGGTAAGTTCTTCCAGATTCAGCGTAGAGATAATGAGATTCTTAATTTCAAGATAGAGCGCTTGCATCTTTCATTCCTGACAAAGATTGAAGACCGGATGTTAATTGCTGCTGCATATGCCGGTTTAGCTGCCTTGCCGCCAGCGCAGGTTCGTGCTGGCTCGCATCGTAAAAATCATGAATGTTGATGCGTTCGCGAACATCCACGGTAAAAATGGGTTTTTTGGGCGGCACATTGTACCAGCGACTCTGTTTATCCAGCATGCGTTCGCTACAGTGGATCACCACCACGCGCAGAGAGCTGTTGCAACGAACGGCAATATTCGCCGCTCCCCGCTGCAGGGTAATGGCTTCGCCCACGCGGGTGCGGGTGCCTTCCGGGAAAATCAGCAGGGTGTCGCCCTGCGCCAGACGCTGCTGGCTGGCACGAAGCAGCGTTTCTGCTTCGCTGTTGATCAGGTAATCGGCTGCACGGATCACGCCGCTGACAAAGGGGTTACGCAGCAGCGCGCTTTTCACCAGACAGTCGGTTTCGTTCATCACCGAGGCGAGGATCACATAGTCCAGCAGCGAAGGATGGTTGGCTATCACCAGGCAGCCGCGCTCGGCGCGCAGAACATCCAGATTGTTAAAGCGGTAATCCAGCACGCCGGTTCCGCGAACGACCGCCAGGAACAGCCGAAAACTGGCGGAGATGCTGCGTCGCGCCAGTCGGCGGCGTGCCGTGCGATCGCGCTGAAAAATCAGCAGCAGGTTAAACCAGACCAGCGACAGCAGTAGTCCGCCAAGGCCAAACAGGGCGAAGCAAAACCCGGTCATCAGCATGCGCCATAACCGATCGAGGCGGGAGAGGAGCCGGCTCATTGGCGCGTCCACTGCCACTGCAAACGCTCGCCCGCCAGGGCAAATTGCCGCGCGTCGCTCAGGTAATGTCGCAGGAACTGAAGGCTTTGCGGCAGCGCGGGCTCTTCCCCTGTGCTTTCGCGATGGGTTTCACAGCAGAGCGCGTCACCGGCTTCAATCACCAGCGCAAGGGCGTAAGGCCAGACGGGCATCTGCGGCGGGAGCCCGGCGTGATAAAACGCGGGCAGGACGCCGTCAAAATCCACCAGCAAAACGCGGGAGTAGCCCGCGTGAAGCAGACTCAACACTTCGCACAAACTTTGCTGGAAGGTGTCCATCCCGGCGGAGACCGAGGATGAGACAATCGGCTGACCTGCGGTGATGGTAAGATTGCCGACCGCGGCGTTATGAACAGACATTGCAAAATCGGTGGGGGAGACGGGTTGCTCCGTCGCCAGCGCTTGCAGAATACGGTAGTTGCGTTCCAGCTCGCCATGGCGGCTGCTGTAGACCACGGCATCGATACGATGTTTGCGCAGCATCGCAAGACCAATATCCACCGCCAGCTTACTGCCCGAATTAAGGCGGCGGGCGGTCATCATCGGCAGATCGGTCAGTTTTGCAAGCGGCGCGGCGGGATCGATGGCGTCAGACTGGCGCGACCATGCCTGCCATGCGTCGGCATCGCTGAGTCCTGGCGCTCTGGCCTGCCAGTCGATAATGGTGAGGGTAAATTTCATCTACGCGCGTCCGCGATAAACCTGTTTCTGTGATTTTTACTTCGCAAGCGCGATGTTACAGCGTACATCGTACAGTGTTGTCGCAGGCTTGCGAATAACGTTTCTCCTAAAAATTTCCCGTAGCGTCATGTTCCGTCTCACCCCAGACGATTAACCGGGAAGCCGACTCTTGGGTCGGCCCGGCCCCAGCAGTATCGCCAGTTTGCTGCCGCCCTTGGTGGTCTCCATCCAGATTTTACAGACGCTGGTGAGCGGTACCGACAGCAGCATCCCAACCGGGCCCAGCAGCCATCCCCAAATCAGTAAGGATAAGAATACCACCAGCGTCGACATGCCCAGCCGGTGGCCCATCATCCGTGGTTCAAGAATATTCCCCAGCACCATATGCACCACGAGGAACAGCGCCCCCACCAGCATGCACTCATAAAAGCCATTAAACAGAAACGCCTGAATCATGGGCGGCACGGCGGAGAGTACCGCGCCAATGTTGGGCACGTAGTTCAGCAAAAACGCCAGCACTCCCCACATCAGCGCGAACTGCACGCCCATCAGCATCAGCCCCAGCCAGACAATCACGCCGGTCCAGACGCTCAACAGGGTTTTTAAGGCCAGATATTTGGAGACGCCCTTTAACGCGCGGTGTAAACCGGCGATGTGAATTTGCGGATTATTCAGCGCAAAGCGCAGCTTATAGGGCACGTGGCGCACTTCGAACAGCATAAACACCACCGTCATGACCAGCAGCAAAATGCTGGCCATAGCGCCGGACAGGCCGGTCATCAGCGTGGTGGCGTAGGTCATGATTTTTTCGGAATCCATCCGGCGCAACATCCGTTCCGGCGAAATATGCAGATTCAGAAACGGCATCATCTCCTGAAGCGCCACGATCTTGCGCGTCAGCTCTTTGTTGTATTGCGGCAGCATCGTGGAGAATTCGCTCAGCGAGGCGGCCAGCACGCCGAAAAGAGCGGTGAGGGCAATCAGCATCACGATAACCACAATGGTTATGGCCACCGGGCGGCTGATACCCCGGCGCAAAAACCAGGTCACCAGCGGGTTAAGCACAATGGCAAAAAAGAGCGCCAGCAGAAGCTGGACAATAATATCGGCGGCAGCATGGATACCGGCGAGGATCACCACCAGAGAGGCGAGTTTTAACAGGATGTGGAGTCCTGCTTTGTCGGGCGGGTTAGGGGTCATTCGTGTTCCTTAATGTGATTGCCCGTTAAGTGTAGTGCGCGGGTTTCGCTTCGTCTGGCACCGTTAATCTGAAAGTCGCTGCTGATTTTCTGCTGGCGTCGTGGTAATAGTGAAACACTGTTGCAAAAATCCAGGTAAAACCTCATGCCCGAACCCGCCGCCGAACCGGCATTAAGCGGATTACGCCTTAATCTGCGCATTGTCTCCGTTGTGATTTTTAACTTTGCCAGTTATCTGACGATTGGCCTGCCGCTGGCGGTGTTGCCGGGCTATGTGCATGACGTGATGGGGTTTAGCGCATTCTGGGCGGGGCTGGTGATTAGCCTGCAGTACTTCGCCACGCTGTTGAGCCGCCCGCATGCGGGTCGCTACGCGGATCTGTTCGGGCCGAAGAGCATTGTGATCACAGGATTATGCGGCTGTTTTCTCAGTGGCCTGAGTTACCTGCTGGCGGCAACGACCAGCCACTGGCCGTTGGTCAGCCTGGTGCTGCTGTGCCTGGGCCGGGTGATCCTCGGTATTGGGCAAAGCCTGGCAGGAACCGGCTCGACGCTGTGGGGCGTAGGCGTGGTCGGGGCACCGCACATTGGCCGGGTCATCTCCTGGAACGGCATTATCACCTACGGGGCAATGGCGCTTGGCGCCCCGCTTGGGGTGATGTGCTATGCGTATGGCGGACTGTACGGGCTGGCGGGCACCATTATGGTGGTCGCGCTGGTGGCGATCCTGTTTGCCCTGCCGCGCCCGAAAGTGAAGGCCAGCAAAGGTAAACCGCTGCCGTTCCGGGCAGTGCTGGGGCGCGTCTGGCCGTATGGTATGGCACTGGCGCTGGCAACTACCGGCTTTGGGGTGATCGCCACCTTTATCACGCTGTTTTATGACGCCAAAGGCTGGGATGGGGCGGCCTTTGCGTTAACCCTGTTCAGCTGTGCGTTTGTGGGTGCCCGTTTGCTCTTCCCGAACGGTATTAACCGCCTGGGCGGGCTGAATGTGGCGATGATCTGCTTTGCGGTTGAGATTGTCGGGCTGCTGCTGACCGGTATAGCGACCGCGCCGTGGATGGCAAAAGTTGGCGTGTTCTTCGCCGGAGCCGGTTTTTCGCTGGTCTTCCCGGCGCTGGGTGTGGTGGCGGTGAAAGCCGTGCCGCCGCAGAATCAGGGGGCGGCGCTGGCAACCTACACGGTGTTTATGGATATGTCGTTGGGCATTACCGGGCCGCTGGCAGGGCTGGTCATGGCCTGGGCAGGTGTGCCGGTTATCTATCTTGCGGCTGCGGGTCTGGTGGTGATGGCCCTGATGCTCACGTGGCGGCTAAAAAAATGGCCCCCGGTGCAGGCACCGGAGGCCACGTCATCATCCTGACGTGTTACTGAATCACGATGGTGTTGATGATGTTTTCAGCGGCAGTCTGCGCTTTCTGCTGATCTTCCGCTGGCAGGGTGATCTGCAGGGTCAGCAGTTTGTTATCAACCTTACCCAGCACCACGGAAGAGTAAGCTGTCTGACCTTTTGCAGAGATAATGCTGTCCAGCTGCTGCAGCGTGTGGCCTTTCAGTTCGATGGACTTGTTCGTCACCACCTGCAGCTGCGGGTCGCGGCTGCGCTGCTGATCTTCCAGACGTTTGGACAGCACGGCCAGGTCTTCGCTGGTATCGTCGCCCACAATCACAATCACCGCTTTCTGCCCGGTTGCATCGGAATAGACGTGCATGTTGTTCGCCTGGGTACCCAGCTTGCCGCTCTGGTCAGTCATATCCGCTGGCAGAGAGAAGCTGAGTTTACCGTCCAGCAGGTTCACCGGCTGACCGGTTGCGTTGCTCTCTGCAGACGCGCCCTGAGCAGGCGTTTTCGTGTCGCTGTTATCACAGGCTGCAAGGCCGACAACCAGCAGGCCAATCCCGACATATTTAACCAGATTGCGCATTGACTTCTTCCTTTCGATAAACGGCCATAACGGCTCATTTGTCCATCTTATCACAACTGATAAAGCGAACCCTTAACCAGCCTGCAATGCTGTGATTTCAGATTTATCTGCCAGTCTTTTCAGCAGCATATTCAGCAGCACGCCGTACATCGGCAGGAAGAAGACAATGCTGATAAGCACCTTGAAGCAGTAGTCCACCAGCGCAATTTCCATCCAGTGTTCGGCCATAAACGCATCCGGGCTGTGCCAGAAGGCAATGAAGAAGAAGGCCAGCGTATCGCTGACGTTGCCGAACAGCGTCGAGGCGGTGGGGGCCATCCACCAGCGGTGATTCTGACGCAGGCGGTTAAATACGTGCACGTCGAGGATCTGCCCCAGCGCATAGGCCATAAAGCTTGCAGTAGCGATTCGGGCAACAAACAGGTTGAAGTGGGTTAACGCCTCAAAGCCCTGCCAGCTCCCCATGTAAAACAGGGAGGAAATAACGTACGACACGAACAGCGCCGGCAGCATGACCGCAAAAATAATGCGGCGAGCCAGCGGTGCGCCAAAAATACGCACGGTCAGATCGGTGGCGAGAAAAATAAACGGGAAGCTGAACGCGCCCCAGGTGGTATGGAAACCAAAGATGGCAATCGGCAGCTGCACCAGATAGTTACTGGAGGTGATCACCAGCAGATGAAAAAGCGAAAGCCAGAACAACGCTTTTACGCGCTGCGATTCAGAAAACGGCGTCATATTGTGACCTTTTTATACGTTGGGGTGAGGGAACCCAATAAAAACCGCAGCATGATACTGCTTTGACGGGACTTTGCAATGGTTAGTTTTTACGCAACCGTTAACCTGGTTTGCATTGCTGGCAACGGGGCGTAAACTACAGCCGTTTTTATCTGACCGAGAACACCATGACCGATCTGTTTTCCACTCCAGACCACACCCTTGATGCGCAGGGCCTCCGCTGCCCTGAGCCGGTAATGATGGTGCGCAAAACCGTGCGCAATATGCAAACCGGCGAAACGCTGCTGATCATCGCTGACGATCCGGCAACTACCCGCGATATCCCCGGTTTTTGTACCTTTATGGAACATGAACTGGTGGCACAGCAGACCGAAGCGCTGCCGTACCGGTATTTGATCCGCAAGGGGTAACCCCCTTACTGCATGCCTAACAATCCCGGCAGCCACAGCGAAATCGCCGGGATGTACGTTATCATTCCCAGCACCAGCAGCAGCATGCCGTAAAACGGTAGCATCGCGCGCACCACATGCTCGATTTTCTGCTTGCTTACCGCACTGGCCACAAACAGCACCGAACCCACTGGCGGCGTGATAAGCCCGATCCCCAGATTCACCATCATGATCATCCCGAAATGGACAGGGTCGATCCCAAGCGACTGGGTCACCGGCAACAGCACCGGCGTCAGGATCAGAATGATCGGCGCCATATCCATCAGGGTGCCAATCAGCAGCAGCATGATGTTGAGGTACATCAGGATCACGTACTTGTTATCCGAGAGCGAGGTGAAGAACGCCGTGATGCGCACAGGTAACTGCATGTAGGTCATCACCGCGCCAAACGCCGCCGCAAAGCCAATCAAGATCATCACGATAGTGACCGTTTTGACCGTCCGGCACATCAGCTTCGGCAGTTCGCTCCACGTGTAGTCGCGATAGATGAACATGGTGACAAAGAATGCCCACAGACAGGCGACCGCCGCGGATTCGGTGGCGGTGAATATCCCGGACATGATCCCACCGAGGATAATTACCACCGTCATCAGCCCCCACAGAGCGTCCAGCAAAATCTTCAGCGCCTGTTTAAAGGGGATCTTTTCGCCTTTTGGATAGCCGCGCTTATGGGCAAAGCACAGACACAGCGTCATCAGGCACAGTCCCAGCAGCAGCCCCGGCAGCACGCCTGCGATAAACAACGTGGCAATGGAGACCGTACCGCCTGCGGCCAGCGAGTAGATCACCGAGTTGTGGCTGGGCGGGATTAAAATCGCCTGCACCGACCCGCTGGCGGTGACCGCCGCCGCATACTCGCGGGGATACCCCTTTCTCTCCATCTCCGGGATCATCACGCTGCCGATGGAGGCCGTATCCGCCACCGATGAACCGGAAATCGCGCCGAAAAAGGTGGAAGCCACGATATTCACCAGCGACAGCCCGCCGCGAATAAAACCGACAAAGACATACGCGAAATTCACCAGCCGTCGGGCGATGCCGCCTTCCGCCATGATCGCCCCCGCCAGGATGAAAAACGGGATCGCCAGCAGGGTAAATTTGTTAACCCCGCTGGTGATCTGGATCATCAGCGCTTCGAGCGGTAACTCGATCCACAACGCGCCCGCGACGGCGCTTAAGCCGACGGCAAACGCCACCGGCATACCCAGCGCCAGCAAAATGGCGAGGGTGAATAACAAAACGAATGCATCCATTGTTCACCCCTTAACTGTGGTTGCCGATCAGCACCACAGGACGGTTTTCCTGTGAGCCAAACAGCAGACGTTCAATGACAAACAGGATCAGTACCGCAGAACCAATCGGCAGCGGCAGATAACTCTCCCCTGACGTCAGGATCGGAAACTCGGCGACCGGCTGCTCCCAGAGCTCGACACACAGCCAGTAGCTGTACCAGAACATAATCAGCGAGATCAGCAGCATCAGCAGATCCACCACGCGCGCACACGCTGTTTTCAGCATGTCTGGCAGTCGGTCGGTCAGCATGTTCACCGCGATGTGTGACCCGGCACGGTAGCTCACCGCCGCGCCGATAAACGTAAAGGTCACCATGCAGATGATGGCAATCGGCTCCGGCCAGGATTCACCGCGATTCAGCACATAGCGCGAGAAGATGCCAATCGGGATCACCACCGTCATCACCAGCAGCGCGCATCCCGCTACGCCCATGGCGAGCAGATACAGCCGGTCCATCCACTTCAGGTAGAGTTCGGACATACGTTCTCCGTTTACTGAACGTCAGCAATGGCTTTCATCAGGTCCTGATGCTTTTCGCCATACTGCGCGCGCACCGGCTCTGTGGCTTTGATAAATACCGATTTGTCGATCTCGTGGAACTGCACGCCACCGGCTTTCATCTTCGCCAGCGCCTCGGCGTTATAGGCCTGCCACAGCTTGCGCTGTTCGAACTGCGCTTCACGCGCCAGGGTCAGGATTTTCTGCTGTTCGTCTGCGCTGAGCTTGTCCCATTTCACTTTCGAGTAGAGCAGCATTTCCGGGGTAATGAAGTGGCCGCTGAGGGTATAGTTTTTGGCGATCGGCATATAGTTATGGGCGATGAAGGTCGGCGGATTATTCTCAGCGCCGTCGATTACGCCGGTCTGCATGCCGCTGTAGACCTCACTGACCCCCATTGCCACCGAGTTAGCCCCCATGTCTTTCAGTGTCGCCAGCGCCACCGGGCTTCCCTGAACGCGGATTTTTTTGCCTTTCAGATCCTCCGGTTTGACGATCGGCGTTTTGGTGATCAGGTTACGGGTGCCGGAATCCATCCAGCCGAGAAACACCAGCCGCGATTTGGGGTTGGCGGTCAGTTTGTCGCCAATCTGCTTGCCGATATCGCCGTCGATGACTTTGTGCATGTGGTCTTCATCGCGAAACACATAGGGCAGGGTAAAGACTTCGATATCGGGCAGGATCGCCGCCACCGGAGCCATGGAGACACGGATCATGTCGATCGCCCCCATCTGCGCCTGTTCAATCATCTGCTTTTCATCCCCGAGCACGCCGCCGGGAAAGACCTTGATCTCCAGCTTGCCGTCGGTTTGTTGTTTGAGTTTCTCCCCCATGTGCTGTACGGCTACCACGTTCGGGTAGCCTTCAGGATGCACATCGGCGGCTTTAATGGTTTGCGCAGAAACGGAGCAGGCAAAAGCAGACAGACACAGAGCGGCCAGTAACGGCTTGAGGGTCGTTTTCATCAAGTCAACTCCAGGGTAGTGAGGTAAGTGTTAAAACGGTGTTTTAGTTTTGTACGTTTAAAAATTACACTATGGCCTGGAAAACGGAGGTGAAGCGCCTCACAAAAGCGTGAATTTCTGAAACGCTGGTTTAGATTTTTGAGAAGGGAAGGCCGGGTTGCCGTTACGCTTTACCCGGCCAGGCGTGCATTGCGTGTTATTTGCGTCGCAGTAAGCGGAGCGCGTTGGCCGTCACCAGCACCGTCGCGCCGGTATCCGCCAGCACCGCCAGCCACAGCCCGGTGATGCCGAGCAGGGTGGTGACGAGGAAAATTCCTTTCAGCCCCAGGGCGATGCTGATGTTCTGGCGAATATTGGCGCGCGTGGCGCGTGCCAGGGAAATCATCTGCGCCAGCCCGGTCAGGCGGTTATGGGTGAGCGCGGCATCGGCGGTTTCCAGCGCCACGTCGGTACCGCTGCCCATGGCAATCCCGATGGTGGATGCTTTCATCGCTGGCGCATCGTTGATTCCGTCGCCGATCATCGCCAGTGGAGCATGGCTGTTCAGCTCCGTCACGGCACTGACTTTGTCCGCAGGGAGTAATCCGGCCTTAAAGTCCAGCCCCAGCTCTCCGGCAATCGCGGCGGCGGCACGCGGGTTATCGCCGGTGAGGATCACACCCTGGACGCCCAGCTGATGGAGCGCCACGACGGCCTCTTTCGCATCATCACGCAGGGTATCGCGCAGTGCCAGCATGCCTTTGGCGACGCCGTCCTGCATGACGGTCACGACAGTTTGTCCGGTCTGTTCTAACGCCTCAACCTCTGGGTTAGAAAACTTACCCGCCGCGACAATCAGCACCTTTTTACCGTCGATGTCGGCCTCAATCCCGGACCCAACCAGCGCCCGCTGTGCCGTTGCCGTCGGAATTGCCAGCCCGCGCGACTGCGCTTCACGCACAATCGCCTGCGCCAGCGGGTGAGTGGAACCCTGCTCTACGGCGGCGGCCAGCGTAAGCAGTTCATCTTCACCGATATCCTGCGGATACACGCCGGTGACCTGCGGCTTGCCGACGGTCAGCGTGCCGGTTTTATCGAACGCCACCTGCTGCACCTGGCTTAACTGTTCCAGCGCCGCGCCGCCTTTTATCAGGGCACCGCGACGTGCCGCTGCCGCCAGACCGGAGGTAATGGCCGCCGGGGTGGAGATCACTAGCGCACACGGACAGCCAATCAGCAGCAGGGTCAGACCTTTGTAAATCCAGCCTTCCCACGGCGCACCAAAGAACAGCGGCGGAACGATAGTGACCAGCAGGGCAACCAGCATGATGGCGGGGGTGTAAATCCGGCTGAAGCGGTCAATAAATCGCTCGACGGGGGCGCGACGCTCCTCGGCCTCTTCGATCAGCTTCAGGATACGGTCGATGGCGCTGTCACCGGGTTCGGAAAGTACCGTGAGCTGGACCAGACGGTCGACGCTGGTGGCGCCCGCAGGTACTTTTTCACCGGCCGTGCGTTCAACCGGAATCGACTCCCCGGTGAGGGCGCTTTCGTCGAAGCTCGCGGTGGCGGTGAGCAGGGTACCGTCCGCAGGCAGGCGCCCTCCGGCAGCGACGTCAATCACATCGCCTGGACGCAGCGCGTTAATGGCCACCGTCTGGCGTTCGTTTCCGGCTACTCGTGTGGCGGTTTCGGGCTTAAGCGCCATCAGGGCGCTGACCCCTTTACGCGCCCGGCTTGCCGCCCAGCCTTCAAGACGTTCGCCAATTAAGAACAGCAGCAGCACCATTGCCGCTTCCGCTGTGGCACCAATGAACAGCGCGCCGATAGCCGCCACGCTCATCAGCGTTTCGATGGCGAACCAGCTGCCGCTTTTCATCAGCCGCAGCGCCTGACGGGCAATGGGATACAACCCGACAAGCGTGGTGGCGATAAACGCCAGATTGCCAAACGGGTGGTTGATCTGCTCCAGACCCCAGCTCAGGGCCATCATCATCACGAGCGCGATAAGGGGCAGATTTTCTCGCAGCGGAGCGGTTTTTTCGGCGGGGGCCGTTTCGCTACGCAGGGAATAACCGGCCTGGCTGACCGCGGACACAACCTGCTCGCTAACGTCACTCTCGGCGCTGACCAGCAGTTTTTCGGTCGCAAAGCGCACCTGCACGTGGCTGACGCCGGGGATCTGTTTTACCGCGTTTTCAACTTTGCGGGCGCAGGCCGCGCAATCCATGCCGTCAACCACCCAGCTGTAATGGTTTCCGCTTTCAGGCAGCGGCGGCGCGTTTTGCGTTTCGCATGCCCCGTCACAGCAGCAGTCATCTTTCGCTGGCACCGGGCTGAGCTTAAATGCTGAAAATTGTGGGGCTTTTTTAGGTGTTTCTGGAGTCGACATGGCACTCTCCGGTAATGATAATTTTCTCATTAACCGCAGCATACACTCTGGAGTCGACTCCAGAGTCAAGGCTTATTTAGATATACAGCGAACGCACAATCAGGAAGTGCCCGGCAAAGTAACAGGCGGAGGCAATCGCGTTATCAGCCCGGAAACGACGGCGATAGTGGCTGCCCAGCCAGACGATATTGCCGATTAACAGCAGCGCCGCGCCAAAGAAAGCGGACATCGCCTGTGAGGTTGGGCGGAAGAACCACAGTTCACCGGCCAGCCACACCATCACCAGCGTCATGGCAATAAACGTGCAGACAGGCAGACGCATCTCTTCCAGGCGTGACCAGATCACCGCGATCAGCAGCGCGCCGATCACCAGCAGCACCAGCGGGAGCGGCCAGAAGAAGGATAGCGTCATCTGGCTGGCAAAATAGATGGTGTAAAGCAGATGCGACAGGAAGAACGCCCCCACGGCATACAGCAGACGCTGACGCGGCAACAGGGTTAAGGCATCGCCAATCAGAGAAGCACACAGCCCGGCGAGGACCAGGTAGCTGATGGCGTTAAACATCGGCGCTTGCCAGGCAAGCAGCAGGAGCAGCAACAGCGTGACGGGTTTAAACAACCAGCGCTGCCAGGCCGGACCGCGGTATGACGCATCGACATAAAGCCATGCGGAAAAACAGACAGCGATAAATGACCAAAGCATATTAACTCCCTGTATCTGTTAAGGCTGAATAATCAGTTTCATCTTCAGTGTAGTGATGCGGGCAGGCGTTTGGCAATGCCGGGGGAGTCAGGGTATCCTGAATTCCGCATAATCTTATGGGATTGTTGAATGAGCAAGATGCCGCTGTTTTTCATTATCGTGGTGGCGATTATCGTCATTGCCGCCTCGTTCCGTTTTGTGCAGCAGCGCCGCGAGAAAGCGGATAACGACGCCGCGCCGTTGATGCAAAAGCGCGTGGTGGTGAGCAATAAACGCGAAAAACCCCTTAATGACCGGCGCTCGCGCCAGCAACAGGTTGCCCCTGCGGGAACGACCATGCGCTATGAAGCGAGCTTTAAGCCGGAAACGGGCGGCCTGGAGATGACCTTCCGCCTGGAGGCGCAGCAGTACCATCAACTGACGGTGGGTGAGAAAGGGATGCTGAGTTACAAAGGGTCGCGGTTTGAGGGGTTCAGGGCTGAATAATACGATCCCCTCTCCCAGTGGGCTGAGGGTTCCCCAGAAAAATGAAAAGCACGATGAAGTGTGATCTACTGGTTGCGCTAACAAATCAGAAGAGACCTCATCGTGCCTTTAC
>NZ_JBMKJG010000031.1:0-51113 GCF_049237765.1 Enterobacter cloacae complex sp. SHL021
GTCGCTGTCGTTCTCAAAATCGGTGGAGCTGCATGACAAAGTCATCGGGCATTATCTGAACATAAAACACTATCAATAAGTTGGAGTCATTACCTCTTTGACTAACTTTCGTGTTATAGAAACGGATTGATTATGTATAAATCTTAATATTTTCTGCTTATGACGCCGTCTTAAAGAATCTTTTTTACATTTTTTACGCCATGAGCATAAACCGTAACAAGATGAAATTACAGAGGATACAGCTCCTTCCGATAATGAGTTTTTCTCAGCTATGGATGCCAGACTAAACCCCCTTACAGCCATAGACTTGATAAGCAATTCAGTGAATATATTAATTTTTGTGTTTCGCTTAAACGCCCTCAGGTATTTTTTATAAATAAGTGTTTTAATGTAACATCTGCTGCGACTAAATTCCTTCCCAAGGTTGCTAACACTAGTATTATTTTCAACTATATGAAAACTGTATTTCTTATGACTTTTAAAGATTTCTTTCTTTTTATTAGTACGACTTCCTGCATACGTTGGCCAGCAAGTATTTAACAAACAATAACAAAGCAAAAGATGCTTTGTGGGATGCTGACAACATTTGTCTTTGAGTATAGGCTCCCAGTAATGATAATCAGTTAGGGATGTTGGTATAAGTCCCGATGAACCCTCCCCAAATAACTGGCACTTAGCATAAACATGTGCGTAGAATACATTTTTCTTTAAATTTCCATCCAATGATAATAAATTCAACTTTTTAAGTACATCCATGTAATTGGGGTGTGTAATATCTTTTCTTCTGATTATATTTAGGGACTCATAACAAAACTTAGCAAAATCGAAGTCTATCTCATTGCTAAGTTGTTCTGTATACGAAACAGGAGGCATCAGTCCAATACGTATGTGCGGTGAAGAAGGGACATGGATGCTTTCAAGCGCTACCGGATGCCGATGGCAGGTTGTAACCCCATGAAGCTGATGCGCCAGATGCCAATAAGTAACACCATAATGAAAAGTATCTTCACGAGCGCAAACCGGGCAAAACTTCAATAGTGTGCGCTGCCCTAGTGAAAAATTACTAAGGCGGCACAATCGATTAAGCCTGGCAGGGGTCGTGTTGAAATCCATAATTTCATTACGACTGATTGGTAGTGCCCAGGCAAAAAGAGGGAGTAAAGTCTGTTCATGCCAGAGCTGATCTGCACTTTCGGATGTATGAAGAGAAATAGCCTTTAATCCTGAATTGAGAATTGGATGGACGTTCATATCAGGTTTGTTGAAAATGATCGTTAACAGAGAAGATGGGGACATACCGTACACGGTAGTTGTCCGACAAAACCGGCTGAACAAGGATTCATCAGGCAAAACAGGCAACATTCTCATTTCCCACACCTCTCTTTGACCGTTACGAACTGTTACCTCATTACAATTTATTAAGTGGATCTATATTTATAAGCCCGCAACGCTGAAGAGCATCGTAGGTATTTTTCTTTTCAGCTGTTCTGTTGATAACAAGATCGTGGTCAAGAGACAGTATTTTCTCGTCGAAATTGCGCAAAACCTCGTCTATTTTTCCTACGAATTCCTTGTGCTGTGGCCTGTCTATATCCCCAGGGATCAAAGACTTTAGGGACTTCTCTGCCATGATTTTAGCCGAAGCATCACCCTCATTAGATGCAGAGAGCCATTTAGCTTCCTCATCTTCAGTCGCGGCCCCCGGGAGTGGAGTATCCTTATATTCCTCCGTATGACTCACGAGTACCGGTACAGAGGCCGACAAGACTGCGCCAGTGATGATTTCATTGCCGCTACCGATAACCTTTAATTGTGCCCCCCGATAAATCATCTGAGCCAATCCAATATTGCCTTTAGATAAAATGAATAATTTTTCGTTTAACTCATCATTTAATGGAGTTTCAACATTTGTCCATTGTAATGGCCATAAATAATGAATAAACGATTGCCAGTCTTGTGAATCGTATCTAACATTCTTAATTTTCATGTAACCACCAGACTCTGCCCGCCTGGCAATTCTCATTTTCTTTGTCAGCGTCTCGTCAAAAGGATGATTTCCACAAAAAACCATAGATACCCCCATGGAATCTACAATTTCATGTAAAAAATCAATCAACTTACTCTCACCCCCGGTTCTTGAAAATTTAAGCCTCTGCATTTCATCAATAACAAGGATACCCAAAAATGATGATTTAATTCTTTGTGCAATCTGGCGAGCCAGAGCACCATTTCTAATCTCAGGTGTAGTTCGTTCAATACCAATTGCATCATCTAATTTTTGTAAAATCTCTTCACAAAGGTCTCTCACACTTGAATTGTATGGACAATTAATCTTTACCCATACAATTTGCTTACTGAAGCCGGGAAAAACTCCTTTATAGCTGCTGTGTTCTATAATCTGAGGGAAATGATCCATGACTTGCTCAATCATGGTAGTTTTTCCAGAACCACTCATTCCAACTATCGTAATAGTTTCAGCCTGGGATTTAAAATATCCACTTTCTGGCTCAATATCAGGACGCTCATTTCCATAGTAATGAAGATATTGAATTGTTCCGCTTTTTAAAGGATTACGAGCTGCATAGCTTTCCCTAAGTGCCCGTAAGATCATCTTATAAGCCTGGATAAGATTGGTTTGAGGGCAACGGAATTTCTTTATACGTTCGACATACTGCTCTCTAACATTCGCCGGGGCAGTCCAGCGGATTTTTTCGTCAATTTCGGGGAAATAACTCATTTCCAGAAGTACTTCATCTTCCGTAAGCGCTTCAGGAAGTGCTTCAATTAAGGGATTGCCACGATACTCAGGTAACTCCTGTTCTTTATATATCGCTGAAACGCGCCGTATAAGATTCATTATTCTGCGTCCTCAGTCTTCTTCTTACCTTTTAACCATCTTTGTTTCTCCTCCCGGCCAGGCAAAAGCAGAACATTACTGGATGAAGGAAGTAGGGGTTCAGATCTTCCATTAGCAACATGAGTTCGCCCTAATGAATCAAGTTCATTTTTCCTGTTCTTTTTAATATCTTTACCATGTACCCGGCGAGATTCGTATATTTCATTTAATCTTTCGTTACCTTTCCTGTTAAATTCATCTTTATTATTGATATTGCTGAGCGAATCCAGAGTAAATAAATTAATTTCTTTTTGAGTATCTACCCAATCAGCCATTACATCTGTATCAAGATGAGCTTTCCCTTTAAATACATCTCTTTTCTTAAGTAGGTAATGTTTTTTGAAAATGCTATTTTTGTCAAATCTTACATATATATAATCTACGCAATTGTCATCTATTCTTGCTTCACAAGTGGTTCTTCCAAATACTCTGACACCTGATGCAATTTCAGGATCACATTCATAAAAAAGATTATTGTACTGAATCCCACCGGCGGTAATGTTAGCGTTCACAGGGATTAACAATCGTGCGATCACTTCGTCGGCCCCAACGGCTCTTGCGCTGAATCTCCCGTGCTTTAAGCTTATCATCCAACTATTTTTTGGTGATATTACGAGATCATTTTCAATCAGTAAGGGATTGATATAAGCCAGTTCCTCATACGTTCTCTGATTATGTGCAAGTATCTCCCGAATCAGTAAAGACGTGACCTCCTGAATCGTTAAACAAGCCCTGGATTGCGGTGTTGGCTCTCCTTTAACAATCTTTCCCCTTCGTGTTGTTCCAATAAGCCTATGAATAACCTCATCATTCAGAATGCCGAAACAGCGTTCAACAATGCTTTTTCTGTCGCCTCTACCGACTGGCGCAAACTCAAGTTTTGTCAGGGGGGTCATCTCTTCCTGAGGTTTAAGACCAATCATCTCCCCGTTGTCACACATCAATGTTAATGGAATGTGAGAACAAGGCCAATCATCATCAGTAATAGAGATTCCAAATAATCTACAATATTCTTTTTTTGGCATAAAGCAATTTGCTAACGCTTGTCGGGCGGCTCGCCATGAAGCATGGTATAAAGAAACATGAAGGCCAACAATCATTCTTGTTGCACGATCCACCACTGTATAAATAGTAGGACGCCCAATGACTTTTCGTCTGTTTAAACTCGAAATAAGATGTACATCAGCGACAGTTGAGTCTATTTCGAAAACATCACCCGGCAAAACAGTTGTATTAGCCACACTACCTAAAAGCGCCCGCATTTTGAGGTCTATTTCTTTTTTCGTGTTCTTCTTATTTATCGAGAAATCTTTAGTGAAGAGTTTTTTATTCCAGTATGAAAATTGTTTTAAAGAAGGAACATATGGAGCTCTATTTTCTAGGTTTGCTGTTTTAATTTCATCCCTAAAATACAAATCAATATGTCTCTCTAATGTTTTCTTTATCGTATCTCCGTTAACTTTATAATGATACGTAATGAGAGATTTTCTAATATTATTTATATCTCTTTCATTAAGAATGAAAACACGTGATCGTTCATTAGGTAATGCTCTGTTTTTTTTGGAATTCCCAAGTTTAATTTCATGTTTGATTCTACTTTTCCCAGCGGCGCCACAGTTCGAGAATGCGGGTAGCAATGCATAAATATCCTGCCCATGTCGCCAATACAACGCCAGAAGCGTTCTGATAGTATATTGTGATATTTTTTTATTTCTTGAGTAATCCATTAAAAGGTGCGACTTTTTATGTAATGCATAGTCGAACAGAAACATTCTGTCATCTACAAGATCTTTAATGATATTGTAATTTTCATCTCGCCTTCCTCTGTCTTTATCTGTTAATTCTTTCTCATCTACTAACATATATGAAGGATATATATAATCTTTACAAGTTATGCTATTTGATTCAATATAATATTTAAACATTGAAAATGAGAAAGGGATTGGCTTACCCGTTCTTTCTGATTTTATTTTAAACAAAATTAACAAATCGACCTTTCTGTCAAAATCCAAAACACGGTAAAGTCCCTCTGCAAGCAAATCAGTGCCTTGAGAGAGCCAGACTGAATTCCTAATAATATCCATTTGCGTTCAGTCCTATATAGTGGTCATTGGAAATTATCTTTATCAGACCGGTTTCGAGTATTGGATATGATAAATCAACATTTATCATTTTTAATCCAATCATTGCCTGCAATAACATCATCGCTTCTTGTGCATCTACCCCAAAGATTGATGAAATCATTGCACGTAGTCCTACTATGGGATAAACATCTGGTTTAAGCTTCCATAGGATTTTATCAAGAGGATATTTATCATAAAATTCAGAACCATCTCTTAATACAGAAGTAGCCCAGCAAATGTTTTTACCGACGACGTTATTGAGTTCCGAGCCAACATAAATTTGAAACTCAACATCAATCAACTGCCAAAACATCCTCTCTATTTCAAGTTTTTGGGCTTCGCGTTCAGGTATGCTCTCGTTATGTTTTACTGCTATAGCTTTGTATCGAAGTCCGCCTTCAGGAGTTCTCAAGGTCAGTAAAAAATCGGTTGTCATAACATTCAGAACTTCGACAGGTACTCCTCTTACTCCCCTCACCATAGGATGTTGAAAATGTAGATGATTTGCTATTTGTTGGGTAAGCCGGAGAGGAAAGAGTGGGAATTGTTCCCGGATATCAATCACCGAGTCATTAAACTCAGCCAGATAGAAAAAGTTACTTTCGACAGAAGAAAGGAGATGATGGTTTCGAAACGTCTTAAGGCCAAAGACTATCGAACGGTTTCCACGGGATTTAACGTCCTGAGCTCTAAGCCAGGGCTGATAACTTTGGCCATAGCCCACTCCTATGCCGTCACCTAGCGCATTTTCATAATCCAAATAGGATTTGAGACGCCTACCCCTAGCCATGATCGTACCCTAAAAACGACATTGATACGTACCTATATGTGCATTTTATAGTCTCCAACCCTATAACCACACATTCAGTAAGTATACAACATTAGCGTCGTTTTTTGAGAATGGTTACAACTTTAGTGCTTTGTGTACAACTTTATTGTCCTCGGACATCGGCCAGCGCCTGCGCACACGCCCAGGCACTGGCCCACGCCCACTGGAAGTTATACCCGCCGAGCCAGCCGGTCACATCCATCACTTCACCGATGAAGTAGAGGCCCGGCACGTTGCGCGCTTCCATCGTGCGCGAGGAGAGCTCATTCGTGTCGACACCGCCCAGCGTGACCTCCGCCGTGCGGTAGCCTTCGGTGCCGTTGGGCTGCACGCGCCAGTTTGTCAGGGTCTCTACCAGCGTCTCCTGCTCGCGGCTGTTAAGCTGCTTAAGGGAAACATCCGGGATCTGCCCTAACCCCTGCAAACACTCCACCAGACGCTTCGGCAACTGCATCGCGAGGGTATTTTTCAGGCTCTGATTCGGGTGCGCCGCACGCTGTTCATTGAGGAACGCATCCAGATCGCACTCCGGCAGCAGGTTAACCGTGACGAACTCGCCCGGCTGCCAGTAGCTGGAGATTTGCAGCACCGCCGGGCCGGAGAGGCCGCGGTGGGTAAAGAGGAGGTTTTCGCGGAACACCGTTCCGTCTTCGGCGGTAATAACGGAAGGAACAGAAACGCCAGACAACGTCTGAAGCTGTTCCAGAAGCGGTTTGTGCAGAGTAAAAGGAACCAGTCCCGCACGCGTTGGCAGCACCTTCAGGCCAAACTGCTCGGCAATTTTGTAGCCGAACGGCGAGGCGCCCAGTCCCGGCATCGACAGACCGCCGCTGGCAATGACCAGGTTATCGGCGCTGACGCTTTCGCCGTTGAGCTGCAGCGTATAGCCCTGCTCGTCGCGGGATACGTCCAGCACCTCCGTACGCAGGCGCATTACCACGCCGCCCTTCTCGCACTCGGCCACCAGCATATCGACAATCTGCTGCGCGGAGTCGTCACAGAACAGCTGCCCCAACGTCTTCTCATGCCACGCGATACCGTGCTTACCCACAAGATCGATAAAATCCCACTGGGTATAACGCGCCAGCGCAGATTTACAAAAATGGCGGTTCTGGCTCAGATAGGCCGCAGGTTCGACATACAGGTTCGTAAAGTTGCAGCGCCCGCCGCCAGACATCAGGATCTTGCGCCCAGGCTTTTTACCGTTATCCAGCAGCAGCACGCGACGACCTGCCTGTCCGGCCATCGCCGCACAAAACATACCCGCCGCACCGGCGCCAATTACCACGGCATCAAACCTTTCCACGTCAAAACCCTCTTTGTTCACTGCCGCGGATTGTAAAGTTTCCTCTGTGGTCACACCAGCGTAAAAAGATATTACAAAGCCATTTCATTGAAATTTAAAGAATATCCTTTCAGACACTTTTCCCAAATCAGGTGGTATGTCAAAAAAAGTCTATATTTCACTTTGCCCGCCGCGCATTTGTCCTGGATAATGCGCCGCGTTCATGTCCTCAAAATGGCGTAACGTCCTATGCTACATTTGTTTGCCGGCCTGGATTTACATACCGGGCTTTTATTATTGCTTGCTCTGGTTTTTGTACTGTTTTACGAAGCGATCAACGGCTTCCACGACACTGCAAACGCAGTAGCAACGGTTATCTACACTCGCGCAATGCGATCGCAACTGGCGGTCGTTATGGCGGCGGTATTTAACTTTTTTGGTGTCCTTCTGGGCGGACTGAGCGTTGCGTATGCCATTGTGCATATGCTGCCAACGGATCTGCTGCTTAACGTAAGTTCTGGCCATGGCCTCGCTATGGTGTTCTCAATGCTGCTTGCTGCAATTATCTGGAACCTCGGTACCTGGTATTTCGGCCTGCCTGCATCCAGTTCTCACACCCTCATCGGTGCCATTATCGGTATCGGGTTAACCAACGCCCTGATGACCGGCACCTCGGTTGTTGATGCGCTTAACCTGCCTAAAGTACTGGGTATTTTCGGTTCTCTGATCATCTCCCCTATCGTCGGTCTGGTGGTTGCGGGTGGATTGATTTTCATCCTGCGTCGCTACTGGAGCAACACGAAAAAACGTGCGCGTATCCACCTGACGCCAGCAGAGCGTGAGAAGAAAGACGGCAAGAAAAAGCCACCATTCTGGACGCGTATCGCCCTGATCATTTCCGCCATCGGCGTGGCCTTCTCTCACGGCGCGAACGACGGGCAGAAAGGCATCGGTCTGGTGATGCTGGTTCTGATTGGCGTTGCACCGGCGGGCTTCGTGGTTAACATGAATGCCTCCGGTTATGAAATCACCCGTACCCGTGATGCGGTCAATAACGTTGAAACCTATTTCCAGCAGCACCCTGAACTGCTGAAAAAAGCGACCGGCGTTGACCAGCTGATCCCGTCTCCTGAAGCGGGTGCGACCACCGCCCCGGGCGAGTTCCACTGCCACCCGGCAAACGCGATTAACGCGCTGGAACGTGCAAAAGGCATGCTGGGCGATATCGAAAGCTACGACAAACTGGCCGTTGAGCAACGTGGTCAGCTGCGTCGCATTATGCTCTGCATCTCTGACGTGACCGACAAAGTCGCGAAGCTGCCAGACGTGAATGCTGACGACAAGCGTCTGCTGAAGAAACTGAAAAGCGATATGCTCAACACCATTGAGTACGCGCCAATCTGGATCATCATGGCTGTCGCGCTGGCGCTGGGTATCGGTACGATGATTGGCTGGCGTCGTGTGGCAACCACCATCGGCGAGAAGATCGGTAAGAAAGGCATGACCTATGCGCAGGGCATGTCCGCGCAGATGACGGCGGCGGTCTCTATCGGTCTGGCGAGCTACACCGGTATGCCGGTCTCCACCACCCACGTACTCTCTTCGTCCGTGGCAGGTACCATGATTGTTGATGGCGGCGGTCTGCAACGCAAAACCGTGACCAACATTCTGATGGCCTGGGTGTTTACGCTTCCGGCGTCTATCCTGCTCTCGGGTGGGTTGTACTGGATTGCGCTGAAGCTGATTTAATCGGCTGAAGGCGACAAAAAAGCGGGTCAGGAAACTGACCCGCTTTTTTTATGCTCAGTGCCAAATCATTAAGGCAATCATACTGACGACGACCAGGCCACACAGGGCGCTGGTCAAAATGAACTGGCGACGCAGGCGCTCGCAGCGGCGGATAAACTCTTCATCGTGATGATCCCGGTAGCGCTGGTAGTAGATATACCCGACCAGGCGCATCTGTTTGCTGGGCTGTCCATGCGAGGTGAAGAACCCTCCACCGTCCACATACTGATAAAGCAACGGATCGCAACCACGAAGTACCACTAACAGCGCACGTAACGATGAGAAGTAGCGCGCCATATTCACTATGCAAACTACGCATAACGCCCAAAACAATGCGACGGTGCTAATCATACATCCTCCCCGGCGTCCGCCCACGAAGCAAGGCTTCTGAGCTACCGCACCCCAATGCCCTGACAGACAGTTCAGTGAAAGAATGACCAAAAGTCGATCCGGTTCGCGTTTTAATATCCGAACGGTTCATTAAA
Organism: Enterobacter cloacae complex sp. SHL021; assembly: GCF_049237765.1. NCBI lineage: Bacteria > Pseudomonadati > Pseudomonadota > Gammaproteobacteria > Enterobacterales > Enterobacteriaceae > Enterobacter > Enterobacter cloacae complex sp. SHL021. The sequence goes on from NZ_JBMKJG010000031.1 coordinate 9,407, forward strand.
TAGTGTAGGAGATCCGTTAATTTTTTTGCCACAAGGTTAATCGTTATCAACACCAAAGCTTGAAAAATATGTTTAACTGGGCCGTAATGAAAGCATCAGACGACGGCTTTCTGTTTAGTCATCGATAACTTAAGGAAGGAGTAACACTATGGCTTACAAACACATTCTCATCGCGGTAGACCTCTCCCCGGAGAGCAAAGTGCTGGTTGATAAAGCAGTATCCATGGCACGCCCTTACAACGCGAAAGTTTCGCTGATTCACGTCGATGTGAATTACTCCGACCTTTACACCGGTCTGATCGACGTGAATCTCGGCGATATGCAAAAACGCATCTCCGAAGAGACACACCACGCCCTGAGCGAGCTGTCCACCAACGCGGGTTACCCGATCACTGAAACCTTAAGCGGTAGCGGCGATCTGGGCCAGGTGCTGGTCGATGCGATTAAGAAATACGATATGGACCTGGTGGTTTGCGGTCATCACCAGGACTTCTGGAGCAAGCTGATGTCCTCAGCGCGTCAGCTGATCAATACCGTTCACGTGGATATGCTGATTGTTCCGCTGCGTGACGAAGAAGACGAGTAAGTGCAAAAAAGCCCGGTGGCGCTAACGCTTACCGGGCCTACAAATGGCACTGAACGTAGGCCGGGTAAGGCGAAGCCGCCACCCGGCTTTTTTATTCCGGCGTACCCGAATAAATATCAAACCGGTGCCCTTTGGTGGTCACCGCGTTGGTCGTCGCAACGTCCGCCAGCGGCGGCGCGTAGTCCGGGCGTTTCACCACCACCCGCTTCGTTGCAAGCTGACGGGCAGGCTCAAGCAGGCCGTCCGCATCCAGATCCGGCCCCACCAGCGACTGAAACACCCGCATCTCTTTTTTCACCAGCGCGCTTTTCTGCTTATGCGGGAACATCGGATCGAGATAGACCACCTGCGGGCGCGGGGTGATATCGGTCAACGCCGTCAGGCTGGAGGCGTGGATCAGCTGTAAACGTTCCTGCAACCACGGGCCGATTTCCGGGTCCGCGTAACCACGGGTCAGGCCGTCATCCAGCAACGCGGCCACCACCGGGTTGCGCTCCAGCATCCGCACGCGGCAGCCGACAGACGCCAGCACAAACGCATCGCGCCCCAGCCCCGCCGTGGCATCCACCACGTCCGGAAGATAGCTCCCTTTGATGCCGACGGCTTTTGCAACAGCCTCACCGCGGCCGCCGCCAAACTTGCGCCGGTGCGCCATCGCGCCCCCGACAAAATCAACAAAAATCCCGCCGAGTTTCGGTTCGTCGCGTTTACGTAATTCGAGATGCTCTGGCGTCATCACCAGCGCCATCAGGTTTTCTTCATCGTGCTCCAGCCCCCAGCGGGCGGCCAGAACAGATAAGGCGCCGTCTCCGGCGCCTGTTTCATCCACTAAGCAGATCTTCACGTAGCAATCAGCCTTTGATCCCGTAATGCTCAAGCATCGCATCCAGCTGCGGCTCGCGGCCACGGAAGCGTTTGAACAGCTCCATCGGCTCTTCTGAGCCGCCGCGGGTCAGGATGTTATCGAGGAACGACTGACCGGTTTCACGGTTAAAAATCCCCTCTTCTTCAAAGCGAGAGAAAGCATCCGCCGCCAGGACATCGGCCCACAGGTAGCTGTAATAACCTGCCGCATAGCCGCCCGCGAAGATGTGGCTGAACGCGTGCGGGAAGCGACCCCAGGTTGGCCCTGGAATAACCGCGACCTGCTTTTTAATCTCAGCCAGGGTTTCGAGGATTTTTGCCCCCTGCTCCGGGCTAAACTCGGCGTGCAGGCGGAAGTCGAACAGGCCGAACTCCAGCTGGCGCAGAATAAACATTGCCGCCTGGTAGTTCTTGGCTGCCAGCATTTTATCCAGCAGTTCTTTCGGCAGCGGTTCGCCGGTCTCGTAGTGGCCGGAGATAAACGCCAGCGCGTCCGGCTCCCAGCACCAGTTTTCCATAAACTGGCTCGGCAGCTCGACCGCATCCCACGGCACACCGCTGATACCGGCCACGCCTGCAGTTTCAATGCGGGTCAGCATATGGTGCAGACCGTGACCGAACTCATGGAACAGGGTGATCACTTCGTCGTGGGTGAACAGCGCCGGCTTGCCGTTGACCGGGCGGTTGAAGTTACAGGTCAGGTAAGCGACCGGCTTCTGCAGGGAACCGTCGGCTTTACGCATCTGGCCGACGCAGTCATCCATCCACGCCCCGCCACGCTTGTTCTCACGCGCGTAGAGATCGAGGTAGAAGCTGCCGCGCAGTTCGTTTTTCTCGTCATACAATTCGAAGAAGCGCACGTCCGGATGCCAGACGTCGATATCAGTACGCTCTTTGGCGGTAATGCCGTAGATGCGTTTCACCACTTCGAACAGGCCGTTAACGGCTTTGTTTTCCGGGAAGTACGGGCGCAGCTGCTCGTCGCTGATGCTGTAGAGGTGCTGCTTCTGTTTTTCGCTGTAATACGCGATGTCCCACGGCTGCAGCTCATCCACGCCGAACTCCGCTTTGGCGAAGGCACGCAGCTGGGCCAGCTCTTTTTCACCCTGAGGACGGGCGCGTTTCGCCAGATCGGTCAGGAAATCGAGCACCTGCTGCGGGTTCTCGGCCATTTTGGTGGCGAGGGATTTGTCCGCGTAGCTGTCAAAGCCCAGCAGCTGTGCCAGCTCGTGACGCAGGGCGAGGATTTCCGCCATCACCGGGCTGTTATCCCACTTACCGGCATTCGGCCCCTGATCGGAGGCGCGGGTGCTGTAGGCGCGGTACATCTCTTCACGCAATGCCTGGTTGTCGCAGTAGGTCATCACCGGCAGATAGCTTGGGATATCCAGCGTTAACAGGAAACCTTCCTGCTCTTTCGCTTCGGCCTGGGCTTTTGCCGCCGCCAGTGCGCTTTCCGGCATACCCGCCAGCTCTGCTTCGTCGGTAATCAGCTTCGTCCAGCCCATGGTGGCGTCGAGCACGTTGTTGCTGTACTGGTTACCCAGCTCAGACAGGCGCGCCGCGATTTCGCCGTAGCGAACCTGCTTCTCTTTTGGCAGGCCAATCCCGGAAAGCTCGAAATCACGCAGGGCGTTATCGACGGATTTTTTCTGTGCGGTGTTCAGTTCGGCATAGTGGTCGCCGTCGCGCAGATCGCGATACGCCTTGTAGAGCCCTTCGTGCTGGCCGACCCAGGTGCTGTACTCGGAGAGCAGCGGCAGGGTTTGTTCGTAGGCTTCACGCAGCTCCGGGCTGTTTTTTACCGAGTTGAGGTGGCTTACCGGGGAGAAGATACGCCCCAGCACGTCATCCACTTCGGCCAGCGGCTGACACAGATTTTCCCAGGTGTACGGCCCGCCCTGCGCGACCACGCTTTCTACCGCCGCGCGGCAGTTGTCCAGCGCTTGCGTAACGGCTGGAACCACATGCTCAGGGAGGATTTTAGAAAACGGTGGCAACGAAAAAGGCGTCAGTAATGGATTGGTCATAAACGCTGTCCTGTTGAATTTGATGAATGAAGCGCGCATCCGGCGCTGTGCATATGGTTCAGTAATGGGGTTAAGTGTAGAGGATTTCAATGCCGGGCGTTGCGCTTTCGCGGCCGTGGAAACTTTTCTGTATACTGTGGCGATACGCTCTATTTTTGCCCGATGGCGCTACGCTTATCGGGCCTACGTTGACTACCCGGAACACATTCATCCATGCTCAGTTATCGCCACAGCTTTCACGCAGGCAACCACGCCGACGTCCTCAAACACACCGTTCAGAGCCTGATCATCGAATCACTCAAAGAGAAAGAGAAGCCGTTTCTTTATCTGGACACCCACGCAGGCGCGGGCCGCTATCAGCTGAGCGGTGAACACGCCGAGCGTACCGGTGAATATCTCGAAGGGATCGCCCGTATCTGGCAGCAGGACGATCTGCCTGCCGAACTGGAACCGTACATTGGTGTGGTGAATCATTTCAACCGCAACGGCCAGCTGCGCTACTACCCGGGCTCGCCATTGATTGCCCGTCAGCTGCTGCGTGAGCAGGACAGCCTGCAATTGACCGAGCTGCACCCAAGCGATTTCCCGCTGCTGCGTTCTGAGTTTCAGAAAGACAGCCGCGCCCGCGTGGACAAAGCCGATGGCTACCTGCAGCTGAAAGCCAAACTGCCGCCGGTCTCCCGTCGCGGCCTGGTGCTGATCGACCCGCCCTACGAAATCAAAACCGACTATCAGGCGGTGGTCACCGGCATTAACGAAGGTTACAAACGTTTTGCGACCGGCACCTACGCCCTGTGGTACCCGGTGGTTCTGCGCGCGCAGATCAAGCGCATGATCAAAGACCTGGAAGCGACCGGCATCCGCAAAATCCTGCAGATTGAGCTGGCCGTCCGTCCGGACAGCGACCAGCGCGGCATGACCGCCTCCGGCATGATTGTCATTAACCCGCCATGGAAGCTCGAAGCGCAGATGAACAACGTTCTGCCATGGCTGCATAAAACGCTGGTACCTGCCGGGACAGGTCACGCCACCGTCAGCTGGATCGTGCCAGAGTAATCGCAGCCATCGGTGGAAACTATTGATTTCAGGTATACAATCGCGGCAATTCACGATTAAGGATAAAAGCTATGACTAAGCATTATGACTACATCGCAATCGGCGGCGGTAGCGGCGGCATCGCCTCCATCAACCGTGCGGCCATGTATGGCCAGAAGTGTGCGCTGATTGAAGCCAACGCGCTGGGCGGCACCTGCGTCAACGTGGGTTGTGTACCGAAAAAGGTGATGTGGCATGCGGCGCAAATCCGTGAAGCCATCCATATGTATGGCCCGGACTACGGCTTTGACACCACCATCAACCACTTCGACTGGGAGAAGCTGATCGCCAGCCGTACGGCCTACATCGACCGCATTCACACCTCGTACGATAACGTGCTGGGTAAGAACAACGTAGATGTGATCCACGGCTTCGCCCGCTTTGTGGACGCGAAAACGATCGAAGTGAACGGGGAGACGATCACTGCCGATCATATCCTGATCGCTACCGGCGGCCGTCCGAGCCACCCGAACATCCCGGGTGCCGAATACGGCATCGACTCCGACGGTTTCTTCGAACTGCCAGCCCTGCCAGAGCGCGTTGCGGTGGTGGGCGCGGGTTATATCGCGGTCGAGCTGGCCGGTGTGATTAACGGTCTGGGCGCTGAAGCGCACCTGTTCGTGCGTAAACATGCGCCGCTGCGCAGCTTTGATCCGCTGATCGTCGACACCTTAGTAGAAGTGATGAACACCGAAGGTCCAACCCTGCATACCAACGCCGTGCCAAAAGCGGTGATTAAAAATGCAGACGGCAGCCTGACCCTGGAGCTGGAAGATGGTCGCAGCCAGACCGTCGACTGCCTGATCTGGGCGATTGGCCGTGAACCGGCGAATGACAACTTCAACCTGGCCGTAACCGGCGTGAAAACCGATGAAAAAGGCTATATCGTCGTCGATAAATTCCAGAACACCAGCGTGCCAGGCATTTACGCGGTGGGCGATAACACCGGTGCCGTTGAACTGACCCCGGTGGCCGTTGCGGCGGGGCGTCGCCTTTCCGAGCGTCTGTTCAACAACAAGCCGGATGAGCACCTGGATTACAGCAACATCCCGACCGTGGTCTTCAGCCACCCGCCTATCGGCACCGTCGGTTTAACCGAGCCGCAGGCGCGCGAGCAGTATGGCGACGATCAGGTGAAAGTGTATAAATCTGCGTTTACCGCAATGTATACCGCCGTCACCTCGCACCGTCAGCCGTGCCGCATGAAGCTGGTCTGCGTGGGTCCGGAAGAGAAGATTGTCGGTATCCACGGCATTGGCTTTGGCATGGACGAGATCCTGCAGGGCTTTGCGGTGGCGCTGAAGATGGGCGCGACGAAGAAAGACTTCGATAATACCGTGGCGATCCACCCGACCGCGGCCGAAGAGTTTGTGACCATGCGCTAGTCCTGATGCCCCTCCACTGAGGGGCATTCTTTTTTACATTCACAAATCGTTGCAAAACGAATGCTCCGAAAAGAGTGATCTACCGCACATATTCCTCCCCATCTACCGAAGCGAATGTCTACGCTTATAAGACGCCCGGATAAACCTGTCTTCAAGAACACCTAACCGGAGGTCCTTATCATTATGTTCAACCAGAAACTACAGGCTAACGAGAACATCGCGTTCGAGATCGCAGAAGAGCTGCGCTACGAGACCGATCCCTGCGAGTTGAAACTGGATGAGATGATTGAGGCGGAGCCGGAGCCAGAAATGATCGAGGGGCTACCCGCCTCCGATGCCCTGACCCCCGCTGACCGTTACCTTGAGCTGTTCGAACATGTGCAGTCAACAAGGCTGTTTGCGGATAGCAAAACCTTTCCCGACTGCGCGCCGAAGATGGATCCGCTGGATATTTTGATCCGCTATCGTAAGGTGCGACGTCACCGGGATTTCGACCTGCGCCAGTTCGTGGAGAATCACTTCTGGCTGCCCGAGACCTATAGCACAGAGTATGTGTCCGACCCGGGGCTATCGCTTAAAGAGCATATCGACAGCCTGTGGCCCGTGCTGACGCGCGAGCCGCAGGACCATATCCCCTGGTCTTCCCTGCTGGCCCTACCGCAGGCCTATATCGTCCCCGGCGGACGATTCAGTGAGACCTACTACTGGGATTCCTACTTCTCGATGCTGGGGCTGGCCGAGAGCGGCCGTAACGATCTGCTGAAGTGTATGGCGGATAACTTCGCGTGGCTGATCGAGCGTTACGGTCATATCCCGAACGGCAACCGAACCTACTACCTCAGCCGCTCCCAGCCGCCGGTCTTTGCCCTGATGGTGGAGCTGTTTGAAGAGGACGGGGTGCGCGGTGCGAAGCGCTACCTTGAGCACCTCAAAATGGAGCACGCCTTCTGGATGGACGGCGCGGAGTCGCTGCTGCTGAATCAGGCCTATCGCAGCGCGGTGCGTATGCCGGATGGCTCATTGCTGAACCGCTACTGGGATGACCGTGACACCCCGCGCGACGAATCGTGGATTGAGGACGTGGAGACGGCCCGCCATTCCGGTCGACCACCCAATGAGGTGTATCGCGATCTGCGTGCAGGGGCGGCCTCCGGCTGGGATTACTCCTCCCGCTGGCTGCGCGAACCGGGCCGACTGGCCAGCATTCGCACCACGCAGTTTATCCCTATCGACCTGAACGCCTTCCTGTTCAAGCTGGAAAGCGCTATCGCCAATATCTCGGCGTCGAAAGGAGATAAGGAGACGGCTGACCTGTTCCGCCAGAAAGCCAGCGATCGCCGGGCAGCGGTGAACCGCTACCTGTGGGATGAAGAAAATGGCTGCTACCGCGATTACGACTGGCGTCGGGAAAATATGGCGCTGTTCTCTGCGGCGAGCATTGTGCCGCTGTATGTCGGAATGGCGACCCATGAGCAGGCAGAACGCTTGTCTGATGCGGTTAAATCACGTCTGCTCACCCCGGGCGGTATCCTGGCGACCGAGTACGAAACCGGCGAGCAGTGGGATAAACCCAATGGCTGGGCGCCGCTGCAGTGGATGGCCATTCAGGGCTTCAAGCAGTACGGCAACGACTCGCTGGGCGATGAAATCGCCTGGAGCTGGCTGCATACGGTGAATCATTTTTATAAGACTCACCATAAGCTGATTGAGAAGTATCACATCGCCAGCAGTACCCCACGCGAAGGGGGCGGCGGTGAGTATCCATTGCAGGATGGCTTTGGCTGGACGAATGGCGTGGTACGGCGGTTGATTGGGTTGTATGGAGAGCCTTGAGTGGGGTGCGGTCTGGTGCCCTCACCCCGCCCTCTCCCACAGGGAGAGGGCGTTACGATCAGCGGATCACCTCATAAATGGCAGACTGAATAGCCTGCCATTTTTTTGTGCTGGCATTCGGCTGTGACTCGGCGCGGCGCGTCGCCATATCCAAATCGTGCTGCTGGCGTTTCACCACGGCCGGGACGGTACAAAACGCTTTCAGGTACTGTTTACGCAGGGATGTCAGCGATTCGCCATTCGCCATGGCATGGGTGAGCGTATTGATAAACCGGCGGCACGGCTTCTCTTCCACCATGTGCTGTCGGTAGCGCAACATCAGCTCCAGCACGTCGTCATGGTTGGATGACATCGCCTCTTCGGTCCATGACAGCTTCCAGTCCATTCCACCCTGCAAAAAGAGCTGCGCGATGCGGGTGTCGTTGCGGTTGATGGCCGAGCGGAAATTATTCTCGTCCCAGGTGATGCCCATGCGCGTCAGCGTCTCCCGCGAGGAGGGCGTTTCCCGCATCTCCTGCGGCGCAGGCGTTTCGGTGGCGGCCACCGCGGTCTCTGCTGGCGCGCTGCTGGTCACCAGCCAGAATCCTCCCACAACAATCGCAATGACCATCACGCCCACTGCGCCCCATAACACGCCGGAGATGAGCTGCTCGCGTTGTTCTGGCGTGCGCGGGGCGCGCTGGGTCGGTTTTTCGATGGTGTCACGTACTTCAAATAGATCCCCGCCGGTGACCCGATCCCTTTTCTGTGCTTTTTCCCAGAAAGCGTGCAGTTCGCTGGCATCCACCGCCATTATCCCGGCCGGGTTGACGCGGGTTCGCCCCTCTTCAAACGCACGCTGAACGGGCCGGGTGATTTGGGTGTAGTAGTTGTCGAGTAGCTGGATTTGCGCCGAGGTTAACGCTTTCTGAACGGTAAGGTTGTTGCGGATCTGGCGGATGTCATCAAGGAAGGTTTGCAGCGTTTTGCGCGGCTCCACCAGCAGCGTCAGCATGGACGGATCGCTGAACAGCGACGCGTAGTAGCGGCTGTACTCTTTTTTATCCACCAGCATCTGGGCCAGCTCGCTGAACATCATGCCGCTTAGCACATCGTTGATGTCGCCAAGCTTCAGCCAGCGCCGCACGCGGTCAGCGTTAAACAGGGTCTTCAGGTGGTTGTTCAGACGGACCTGATCGGGCCACGCCTGCTGGATAAGCCCTTTAATCATCAGTTCAATTGCACGCACCTGCTTGTGCGCCTGCTGCTGTTCAAGATCGCTGCCCGGCGCCAGCTCGGTACTGTAGGTGAGAAGAGGCTGTTGCAGACGTAGATGTTCCAGCGCGGTGACAAACCGCATTGCCGCAATAAGCTGATTTTCACTGACATCCTGCCCGCTTTCATACTGCGGTACGCGCTGCTGCAACAGGCGCAGTTGCAGGGTAAATTCTGACATCTCGGCATCGTTCAGGTTGAGCTTCTTCGCCACGGCCCCCCATCCGCCCAGGCCTAAACGGGCGCTATCCAGCTGCTCCAGAAACCAGCGTGGATCTTTTCCCTCAGAAACATGTACATTCAGGAGAAGCAATATTTCCACAGAGGCCTGACGAATGACCGCCAGACAGTGTTCAAACTGTTCGCGGTTATGGTGTGATGTGCTGAGCGTCATTGTTTTCCTTAAAAGACCACGAAGACATCCAAAAGGGGCCCGGAACGGCCGTTTTTCTTTTTATTTATACGCGCTTAACCATACCTGACTTTCTGTTGAAATAAAGTGACAGTCCTAAAATCATTTATATTGTTTCAGGAGAATCTGAATGCCTCAGCTAACCACCTCGCGTCTTATCTGCTCGCCGTTACAGGAAGATGACTGGCCCTTTTTTCTGGCGCTACAGCAAGACCCGGATGTGATGCGCTTTGTCGCGCAGGATCGCACTGTGGCGGACATCCGTGAGGCCTTCGACTCCCGACTGATGCCATGGGCGCCCGGCTGCATGCACTGGCTCTGCCTCGTGGTTCGCGATAACGCCAGCCAGACTCCGCTGGGGGTGACCGGCTACAAACACCACGAAGCGGATTGCGCCGAAGTCGGTTTCCTTTTCGCCCCCGCGGCCCAGGGAAAAGGCTACGGCTTTGAATCCCTGCAGGCACTCTGTGATTATGCCTTCCTCCAGGGGGGGATCCGCCGCCTCACCGCCACCGTCACGGCAGGGAATATCGCCTCCCGGCGTCTGCTGGAAAAAGCCCGCTTCCGGCTGGAGGGTGAGCTGCGTGAGAGTTATTACCTTGGCGGCCGCTGGCATAATGACTGGCTATTCGGTTTATTACAGCGCGACTATCTGGAAAATATCAGCTGAGCAACGGCCATTTGGCGGATATGTCTCGTGCCGTATTTCCTCTACAGTAGTGTCTGAAAGAGGAAAATACCATGTTGAAGCTATCTTCTGCTGCCGTTGAATTAATTAAAAAACAGCAAGGGCTGTCTCTGGAAAAATACCGTGATGAGCACGGTACTGAGGTTATTGGGTATGGTCACGTTATTCAGCAATGGGAGAAGTTCCATGGTCTTATTACCGTTGCTGAAGCAGAGCGCTTGTTAGATAACGATATTCAGATTTATGAGACGTTAATTCAGGAAAATATCGCCCAGCCATTAACGCAACACCAGCACGATGCGCTGGTGTTGTTAATGTTCAGTTTTAGTGACACACCGTGTCCGATAAACGCCATCGCTCAGGCGGTGAGCCGGGTATAGCACATTGCCGCCTGCGTGCGATTTTTCACATCCAGCCGCCGGAAAAGTGACTCCAGATGGGCCTTTACCGTTGCCGCACTGATATTGAGCGTGCGACCAATCTCTTTATTCGACTCCCCGGCGGCCAGTAACTTGAGTACTTCACGCTGGCGCTCGCTTAAGGATAACAACGCCTGGTGTGACGCCTGCTGCGCAAGCCATTCGCCGGGAAAACAGACCATCCCCCGGGAGACCGAATCCAGCACTGCGGCAAACCGCTCGGGACTGGCATTGCGGGGAATAATCGCCTTCACGTTGCGCTGAAACATCTGTTCAGCCCATCGGGTCTCTTTTTTCGTCAGCACCATCACGACACGTATCGCAGGGAAACGCGTGATAATGTCTTTCAGAAAGCTGATGCCCTCATTCTGCATTAATGCGCCGTCAATCATGACGATAGCGGATGGCGACGCAGACAACTGCGCCCATAATTCATCTGCCTGACGGGTTCCTGTCATATTTATTTCAGGAATTAACGTCTGCAAACTGTTTATCGCTCCATGAATAAATATCGACTGCCTGTCAAACATGATTACTCGCATCGTTTTTCTCCCTCTGAGAATAGCGAGGGGGGATTGTATAGAGGCGTTATTTGAGAAAAAACTCAATGAACGGAGAGGTTACAAATTCATCGCCGTTCTTTATATCTGCCCGTATCTGGACACATCTCTTTTAAGGATTTCCTTAAGAGGTTCCGTCCCCTTAAGGAGGCGTATTACAGGAACATCCCACCAGACACTTCAATACGTTGCGCATTCATCCAGCCCAGTTTGTCGCTGAGCAGCGCGGCGATGGCATCACCAATATCATCCGGCAGGCCAACACGCCCCAGCGCGGTTTGCGACGCAAGCAACTGATTAAGCTGCGCGTCATCGCGTACGCGTCCGCCGCCAAAATCGGTTTCAATTGCCCCCGGCGCGATGATATTGACGGAGATCCCGCGTGCGCCCAGCTCTTTGGCCTGATAGCGGGTCAGTACTTCCATCGCCCCTTTCATGGCCGCATAGGTCGCGGAGCCTGGCTGTGTAAAACGCGCCAGCCCGCTGGAGACGTTGAGGATCCGTCCGCCATCTTTCAGCAACGGCAGCAGGCGCTGGGTCAGGAAAAACGGCCCTTTTAAATGTACATTCATTACCTCATCGAACTGCGCTTCTGTCGTCTCGGTATAGGGGGCGTATAAACCCGTTCCGGCATTGTTCAATAAATAATCAAAGGTATCACGCTGCCAGACGGTTCGGAGAGTTTCCTGCAACTGTTGAGCAAAATGTTCGAAATGGGTGATATCTCCGACGTTAAGCTGTAATGCCGCCGCGTTTACCCCTTTTCCCTGAATTTCTTGCACAACATCCAGCGCATCCTGCTGATTGTGATGATAAGTCAGGACAATACCTGTTCCCTCTGCTGCCAGCTTCAGGGCCGCGTTTTTACCCAAACCACGGCTACCACCGGTCACTAAAGCGATACGTTCAGTCATAAGAAACCTCATTTCGGTTGTCAGGGAGATTGAGAAAGAGCTTATTAGCTGATAGAAGATCAATAAAGATGTGACAGAACGCTTCACTGTTTCATTTACAACAACAATGAGCGCTACCGATGGATAAAATTAACGCAATGCAGTTGTTTGTTCGGGTCGCGGAGCTGGAGAGTTTTTCCCGCGCAGCGGAGACGTTGACCCTGCCAAGAGGCAGCGTGTCGCGGCAGATTCAGGCGCTGGAAAACCGCCTGGGCACTCAGCTGCTGCACCGCACCACGCGCCGCGTCAGCCTCACGCAGGACGGCATGGTCTATTACGAACGGGCAAAAGATCTGCTGGCGAACCTTGATGAACTGGACGGTATGTTCCAGCACGATCCCTCCAGTATCAGCGGGCGGCTACGCGTCGATATGCCGGTGGGGGTTGCACGAAATTTAGTCATTCCCAAACTGCCTGCGTTTTTGCAGCAGTATCCGGGTATTGAACTGGAGCTCAGCAGCAGCGATCGTCTGGTGGATGTGATCCGCGAGGGATTTGACTGCGTGGTGCGCGTCGGCACCCTGAAAGATTCCGGGCTTATCGCCCGCCCACTGGGCAAGCTTACGGTTATCAACTGCGCCAGCACGGATTATCTGACGCGGTTTGGTTATCCGGAAACGCTGGACGATTTGGCCTCACACGCGGTAATCCACTACGCCGCGATGCTGGGCACGCGCCCGCAGGGCTTTGAGTTTTATAACGGCAGTACGACCCAGTGGGTTAAAACGGGCGGCGTCTTAACGGTCAACAGTACCGAGACGTACCATGCCGCCTGCATCGCCGGGCTGGGTATTATCCAGGTTCCCCGCGTGGGCGTTCGTGATTCTCTGCGCACGAAAAAGCTGATTGAAGTTCTGCCGCAATACCGGGCTGAACCCATGCCGGTTTCCCTGATTTACCCCCACCGCCGTAACCTCTCCCGCCGGGTACACCTGTTTATGGAGTGGCTTACGGAAATCACAAAAGCTTACGTGGATTAGTCGCAAGCTATAATTCAATGACGTCCAGCTCAACGAAAAGGAAAAAACGCGTGACGCCGGAAAATAACCCGCAACGACCGACTCAACAATTAGATTACGATCCCATCAAGAAGATGGAGACCGGGCCCGAAGAGCCCAGCACACCCGGCAAAGCCAGCAAAGCCAGCAAAGCGCTGGGGACGGTCACTACGCTGGCAGAGAGAGTTCAGCAGATCCCCATGATTGCGCACCTGATACGCGCCGCGGAACGTTTCAACGACCGGATGGGAAATCAGTTTGGTGCAGCGATTACCTATTTTTCCTTTTTGTCGATGATCCCGATCCTGATGGTCTCGTTCGCGGCAGCCGGTTTTGTGCTCGCGTCTCATCCGACGCTGCTGCAGGATATTTTCAATAAGATCCTGAATAACGTCAGTGACCCGACCCTCGCCACCACGCTAAAAAGCACCATCAATACTGCCGTGCAGCAGCGCACCACGGTGGGTATTGTCGGTTTGCTGATTGCGCTCTATTCCGGTGTGAACTGGATGGGTAACCTGCGTGAGGCCATTCGCGCCCAGTCGCGCGAGGTATGGGAGCGTAAGCCTCAGGATCAGGAGAAAATTTGGGTTAAGTATTTCCGCGATTTTGTTTCGCTGATTGGTCTGCTGGTGGCGCTGGTCGTCACGCTCTCCATCACCTCGGTCGCCGGTTCCGCGCAGCAGATGATTATCTCCGCGCTCTATCTGGATTACATCGACTGGCTCAAGCCTGCGTGGCGCGGCATCGGGCTGGCGATTTCCATTTTCGCCAACTACCTGCTGTTCTTCTGGATCTTCTGGCGCTTGCCGCGTCATCGTCCGCGCAAAAAAGCGCTGATCCGCGGAACACTGCTCGCGGCAATAGGCTTTGAGGTGATTAAGATCGTGATGACTTATACCCTGCCGTCACTGGTGAAATCCCCTTCTGGCGCCGCGTTTGGCTCCGTTCTGGGGCTGATGGCGTTCTTCTACTTCTTTGCCCGCCTGACGCTGTTCTGCGCGGCGTGGATTGCCACCGCCGAATATAAAGGCGACACGCGCATGCCGGGGAAAACCCACCGCTAATTCCCCCTTTCGGGCTGAAAGTTTCAGCCCGATTCATCATTTCAGCATATATATCCAGTCCGTAACTTTTATTTAACTGAAAACCAGTTATATCCACTGATATTTAAAATCTGTGAAGCATTTCATGGAAGTGTTTTGGCTGGTCTGAACATTATCCGCTTTTTGTTGCTTTTATCACCGGTTCGCGGCTTTGTTACAGATTGAAATGTCGCTTTTGCTGTGCGTAATATGGCCTTTCGTCCGACATAAAATAAGAAAATATTATGCAAGCAACCGCCACAACACTCGATTCCGGGAGCGAAAACGTTCCGGTCAACTCACGCAATAAAGTTGTCGTCGCCTCGCTGATTGGCACCGCCATCGAGTTCTTCGACTTTTACATTTACGCCACCGCAGCGGTCATCGTCTTTCCGCATATTTTCTTCCCGCAGGGCGACCCGACGGCGGCCACGCTACAGTCTCTGGCAACCTTTGCTATCGCCTTCGTCGCGCGTCCGATTGGCTCTGCGCTGTTTGGTCATTTTGGCGATCGCATCGGGCGTAAAGTGACGCTTGTGGCCTCGTTGCTGACGATGGGTATTTCTACCGTCGCCATCGGCCTGCTGCCCACCTACGAGACCATCGGCATTCTGGCACCGGTGCTGCTGGCGCTGGCGCGTTTTGGTCAGGGTCTGGGTCTGGGCGGTGAATGGGGCGGTGCGGCACTGCTGGCGACCGAGAACGCCCCGGCGCGTAAACGGGCGCTGTATGGCTCCTTCCCGCAGCTTGGCGCACCGATTGGCTTCTTCTTTGCGAACGGCACCTTCCTGCTGCTCTCCTGGCTGCTGACCGACGAGCAGTTCATGAGCTGGGGCTGGCGTATTCCGTTCGTCTTCTCGGCCGTGCTGGTGCTGATTGGTCTGTATGTTCGCGTTTCTCTGCACGAAACGCCGGTGTTCGCGAAAGTGGCGGCGGCAAAAAAACAGGTAAAAGTGCCGCTGGGCACGCTGCTGACCAAACATGTCCGCGTGACCGTGCTGGGCACCTTTATCATGCTGGCTACCTATACGCTGTTCTATATCATGACCGTCTACTCCATGACGTTCAGCACCGCTGCCGCGCCGGTTGGGCTGGGTCTGCCGCGTAACGAAGTGCTGTGGATGCTGATGATGGCGGTGATTGGGTTTGGCGTCATGGTGCCGATTGCCGGCCTGCTGGCGGATAAATTTGGCCGTCGCTCCAGCATGATCACCATCACGACGCTTATCATTCTGTTCGCTCTGTTTGTCTTCCCGCCGCTGTTAGGCTCGGGCAGCCCGGCGCTGGTGATGGCGTATCTGCTGATTGGTCTGAGCCTGATGGGATTAACCTTCGGCCCGATGGGCGCGCTGCTGCCGGAGCTGTTCCCGACGGAAGTGCGTTATACCGGCGCGTCGTTCTCCTATAACGTCTCGTCGATTCTGGGAGCGTCCGTTGCGCCGTATATCGCCACCTGGCTGCAGGCAAATTATGGCCTGTTCTACGTGGGCGTGTATCTGGCGGCCATGGCGGCACTGACGCTGATTGCGCTGCTGCTGACGCACGAGACTAAGCATCAGGCGCTTTAAGCTAATGCCGGGTGGCGCTGCGCTTACCCGGCCTACATTTGAATCGTAGGCCGGGTAAGGCGTAGCCGCCACCCGGCAAATACAGACCGCACCTTACCTCTTCATCTGCGACAAAATCGTCCGGCACTGATTGGCTTCCCCTTCTGATGGCGAAATCAACGCCAGCAGCGCCGCGGCTGGCGTGACCAGCGTTGCGAGCGCTGCCGCTACCGCGCCGCGCGCAATCAGCGGCCCGGGTTTTACTCCCGCCTGCGGATTTTTGAAAGTGCCGCGCACGTAGAGCGGTGAGCGCAGGGTGATGATACGGATCCCTTTGCTTTCCGGGTCGATGGTTAAATCAAGCTGCTCAGAGGCCATGCTGGCGGTTCCGGTCACGTTGATTACCGCGTTTTCCGTGTCGAAGGCAAAAATCTGCGGCCGCGCCACGCCGTTAACCAGATCCAGATTCGCCGCCGCGCAGTTCACCCGCACCTCATCATCACCAAAGATCTGCCCGATGATGTAGTTCCCGACGTTCAGCCCCAGGATCTCCATCAGGTTGCGGCTCACCAGCCCGTCGTTCATCAGTAGCTTGAGGTTGCCGTTACTGCTCCCGAGCAGCGCTGCCACGGAGTTCCCCACCCCGCGAATGTCCGCGTCACCGTTCATTTCACCGAGGGTTTTCTGCATCAGCTCCACGTTGGGCATCAGCTCTTTCAGCTTAAGCCTGCGCGCCTGTATATCAGCCCGACCCTGCATCGGCTTTTTATCGCCTTCCAGATGAATGTTCGAGGAGATGGTTCCGCCCGCCATGCCAAACTTCAGCGGCTGCAGACGCAGGTCGGCATTTTTAAGCAGAATATGGGTTGAGAGGTTGCTGATCGGCAGCGTGCTGCCGTGCTCGATTTTTCGCCCTTTGAAGCGCACATCCGCATCCATTACATCCCACTTGTCGGTTTCAAAGCGATCGTAGGGCAGCACTTTCCCCGCGGGCTGAAGGTCTTTTTTGACCTCTTTCGACTTCGTGCCTTTGCCGGAATCAACGCCGATCAGAGGGCCCAAATCGGCAAGCCTCAGCTGGCGGGACTCCACATCCCCTTCCAGTTTCGGACGCGGTTTGCCGGTGGTGTAGGTCAGCGTACCGTGGATATCGCTGTCGCCGATACGGCCGTTGAAATCCCGATAGTCAAAGACAGACGATTTTTCCGTATCGAGTTTGGCCACCAGATGCCCGTCCGTCTCAAACGGCGGCGTATCCGGCAGCAGCACGCCGGTGAGTTCGTAGAGCTCCCCCAGCGAATCTCCGGCGAACTTCAGCCGCAGATCGACCCCGCCCATGTTCATTGGATCGTTGACCGTGCCGGTAAAGGCGACTCGCGTGTTGCCGGAGCGGAAGTCCGCCTGCACCGGGAACGGGGTACCAGCGCTTCGCAGCGCCAGCATGCCGCCAATTTTACCGGTGCCGGTCAGTGGCTGTCCGTTGTAGCGCCCGGTGGCCCGCAGGCCGAAAACGTAATCGCCCGCGCTGGCGTTATCCCCTTTCGCTTTGGTGCCGGTCACTTCACTGAACGGCAGCGGCTTACCCAGCGGATCGACCAGGATCTCCACATCGGCCTTGCTGACTTTATCGTCGATGGTGATCCGCCCGCGATCGAACAGAATGTTATCGAGACGGAATGACCACGAAGAGGGCTGGGCATTGGGATCTTTCTCGCCGCTGCTGGCGAGGTTAAAGGTCCAGTTATTGTTTTTTTCCGAGAGACGGATCAGGCGTGCATCGGGCTGCTGAAGCTTGATCCACGGCAGGTAGACGGTTTTTGTCAGAAGCGCTAACGGCGCCAGCGTGGCTTCAACCCGCGGAAGATGCACCATGGTGACGGCAGGAATATCCGGCGGATTGCCCAGAACGATGTCGTCGGCGTGAACGTGCGGCCAGGGGATCCAGCTTCGCCAGCCGGTCTCTTCTTTCTGACGCTCCCAGACCACGCCCAAATCACCGCGTATCGCGAAGGGGCGGTTCAGTTCAGTTGAGACTTTCTGGTTGATGGTCGGCTTAAGACGGTTCCAGTCGAATGTCGCAATAATGATGATAGCGACCACGATCAACAACAAGAAAATCCCTGCTGTCCAGGAGATTACCCTGGTTGTTTTAGTCATTTTGATCCCCTTTTCCTGATGACCTGTCCTGTAAAACTATAGTCCAGACAAAGGGAAACGGGCGGTTCAGAGGTTGGTTATCACACCGTCGAGGGTATCCATGGGCACCGGACGTGAGAGGTAATAGCCTTGCGCGGCGGCGGCGGGTGAGTTTTGCACATCACGCCACTCTTCCAGCGTTTCCACACCTTCCACAATGACGCCTTTGCAATAGCGGTTCATCAGCTGCAATAACAGCGTAAACAGATTCCGCCCTTCCGGGGTCTGGCGCAGCATAATGAACAGATCGCGGGCCACTTTGATGTAGTCGTAACGCACTTCGCTGAGGGCGGAGAAGTTCGCCATGCCGGTGCCAAAGTCATCCAGCCACAGGGGGCCAAATTCACACATCGAGGCAAAAGAGGATTCCTGCGGCAGGCGGACATGCTCCACCAGTTCAAAGCGCATCCACGGCAGGGTGGCGATAAGCTCCTGCAACTTCGCGTTCTGGCGCAGCGCCAGCAGGGTTGGGCCATCCACGTTGACCGAGGCCAGAATATCGTGCTGTTCGAAAAAGGCCTTTTTCGTTTCCAGCATGCGCAACTGCTCTTCCAGCACGTCCAGGCGCTGGCGCACGGCGACTTCGGCAAAATAGCGGTCCGGCGCGATACGCTGTGAAGGGTTAGCAGGGTGTGTAACGACCGTCAATATTTCAATCGCCATCAGTCGACCGTCGGTACGATAGATTGGCTGGTAGGTATACACACGCTCACATTGCAGCCAGTAGCGATGCTCCTGCAAGTTCTCAATACTTGCCTCAGGCGTAGTGCTCAGCCGCTGGATAACCTGCTCTGACTTCATTTCAGATGTCCTGTTGTTGGGATGGCCTTTCTGGACTCGTCACTGGGTTATCGGCGCGATAATTGAGAACTTTATGTTCAATTCACCGGGAAAATGAAATTAAGATGACAGAAATGAACAGGAACACGCGCTGGTTCAAAAAAAATAATGGAACGATGTTTTAATATAGTTGACCTGATAATTCACACAGCGCACACTGCTTTTAAATACTCTGTTCAGGTTCATGATTATGTCCAAAAAAATTGCCGTTATTGGCGAATGCATGATTGAGCTGTCACAAAAAGGCGCGGAGGTTAGCCGCGGTTTTGGTGGCGATACCTTAAACACCTCCGTGTATATTGCCCGTCAGGTGCCGCCGGAGGCCCTCACCGTGAACTACGTCACCGCACTGGGTACGGACAGTTTCAGCCAGCAAATGCTGGACGCCTGGCAGAGCGAACACATTGATACCTCGCTGATTCAGCGCATGGAAAACCGCCTGCCGGGTTTGTATTACATTGAAACCGATGATACCGGCGAGCGCACCTTCTACTACTGGCGAAACGAAGCTGCGGCCAAATACTGGCTGGAAAGCGACGACGCAGCCGCCATTTGCGAAACGCTGGCGACGTTTGATTATCTCTATCTGAGCGGGATTAGCCTCGCCATCTTAAGCCCGACCAGTCGTGAAAAGCTGCTGTCGCTGCTGCGCGAATGCCGCGCCAATGGCGGGAAGGTCATTTTTGATAACAACTACCGTCCGCGCCTGTGGGCCAGCCGTGAAGAGACGCAGCAGGTTTACCAGCAGATGCTGCAGTGCACCGACATCGCGTTCCTGACGCTCGACGACGAAGATGCCCTGTGGGGCGAGAAGCCTGTTGATAAGGTTATTGCGCGCACCCAGGCCGCTGGCGTGAGCGAAGTGGTGATTAAGCGCGGCGCGGCATCGTGCCTGGTGGCCGTAGCAGGTGAGGCGGTGATTGACGTCCCGGCGGTGAAACTGGCGAAGGACAAAGTGGTGGATACTACGGCAGCGGGAGATTCCTTCAGCGCGGGCTATCTGGCGGTGCGCCTGACGGGCGGCACGCCTGAAGCGGCTGCACAGCGCGGGCACCTGACGGCCAGCACGGTGATTCAGTATCGCGGGGCGATTATTCCGCGTGAGGCGATGCCTACTTAAATAAGGTGCGGGCTGATGCCCGCACCCTGACCCTCTCCCACCGGGAGAGGGAATTTTTTAGGATTACTGCCCCTGCGGAATATCCGTCGCGTCCTGATGCAGATCATCAGACGTTGCCGCCTGTGTAGGTTGCGGCGCGGCGGTCATGATTGAATCCCATGTCGCCTGCAGCTCCTTCATGTTGTATTCCGGCTCGCCTTTCGGCTGCAGAAGGACTAATCCCATATCCTGCGACAGCTGCTGACGTAAATCCTGATTTAACATATCGACGGTCAGCCCATTCAGGAAGTCCTGACGGAGCTTCTGGTACTGTTCCGGCGCGATGTCCACCACCTGATTCTGCAAGGAGCGAATACGCTGGCTGATCAGGATATCCGTATCGGCGCGGGCATAGGTCGCAAACAGCTTCTGCAGTTCAAGCTTTTTCTGCGCGACCAGCGCGTTGAACTCTTCTTCAGACAGGCCCTCTTTGCGCACTTTTGCCAGCTCTTTCGCCACCACGCCCAGATTGGCATTCAGCTTATCGCCAGGCGATTCGATATTAATGGCGCACTGGGCGCGCTGGAACAGTACCCGGCAGTCGAAGCCCAGCGCAATGTTCTTCACGCTGTTCTTACTGAGGCTCTGCTGAACGTGCCAGAACAACGCCTCACGCGTCAGATCCGCACGCCAGTAGCGTAACAGCGCGGCGGATTCGCGGATAGGCTGCCACGCGGTATCCCACATCATGGAGAGCCGGTCCTGACGCACGGCATCAGTGGAGATGCTGACTGGCTCTGTCCGCAGCGGGGAGAGCGTCGGGACAGGAGCAGGCGTTTCACGCTTGCCTTTCAGCTCGCCGAAGGCTTTGTTGATTTGCTCAACCACCGCGCGGCTATCCACATTCCCGACCACGATCAGCGTCATCGCGTCCGGGGTGTACCATTTCTGATAGAACGATTTTACCTGTTCGGCATCGACCGGCTGTTTCAGCGGCTCTGCCGGATCGTGCCCAAGCAGCGCTGAGCCTTTCAGGCGATAACGCCACCAGCCCTCTTTGGTATCCGCAGGCCAGGTCGCCACCATATCGCTGTTGCTCAGCGCATAGTTAACGGTTTCCGGCGTGATCGCCAGATTGCCAGTGGCATCGGAGAGATACGTAAGAGCTTCTTTGAGCAGATCGTTACGGTTATTCGGCAGGCTCAGGTTAAACATGGTGTAGTCATACGAGACGACGGCTGGCGGCAATGGACGCTTCGGGTCAATGCCTTGCTGCCAGAGCGAACGCACCTGAACAGCCTGTAAACTGCCGCTCTGGGTGAGCGCCAGTCGGGGAATAAAATGGCTAAAGCCGGTCTGCTGGGTGCTTTCAGTGAGGGAGCCGGTATTCACAGACAGACGGATCTCAATACGATCGCTGGGACGCTGCGGCGTGGCTAACACCTGCCACTGAAAACCATTCGCCAGGGTCCCTTGTTGCCATGCCGGGTCTGGCTGGAGCGCATCTGCCTGCACATAACTGGCTGCTGCCATCATCAGCAAACCGCCGGTTAAGAGTCGAATTTTTGTGCCCTGCATGTGAACCCCTGATCAACATTCCTGGTTAAAAAGAGTGTCTCGCGACGCGCTTCACTCTAAAAGATGACGATGAAAACACGTCGATTAGACCGCGCGTTCGGCAAAACGTCACGGTGAGAAGTGCAATATACCCAAAAAAAATCTTGTCGAATTATGACAGGTACGAACAGTCATTATGCGCAGGAGCCCGCATTCCGACAAGGGAATGCGGGAATTTAGCGGAAAATCAGGAGGATAAACCCGGTTTTTTGCTATCAGAAGAGCGATTATTCAGCGTATCGTCGAGCTTTTTGTGATCCAGCTCTTTAACCCATTTTGCCACCACAACCGTAGCCACGCCGTTACCCACCAGGTTGGTTAACGCACGCGCTTCAGACATAAAGCGGTCAATACCGAGAATCAACGCCAGACCGGCCACCGGCAGATGTCCCACAGCGGAAATGGTCGCCGCCAGCACGATAAAGCCACTGCCCGTTACGCCCGCAGCCCCTTTCGACGAGAGCAGCAGCACCACCAGCAGGGTGATCTGATGGAAGATATCCATATGGCTGTTGGTTGCCTGTGCAATAAACACTGCCGCCATGGTTAGGTATATCGAGGTACCGTCGAGGTTAAAGGAGTACCCTGTCGGGATCACCAGCCCCACCACCGATTTACGACAACCCAGCTTCTCCATCTTATCGAGCATGCGCGGCAGCGCCGACTCAGAGGAGGAGGTCCCCAGCACAATCAGCAGCTCTTCGCGGATATAGCGGATAAATTTGAAGATGCTGAAACCGGCCGCGCGGGCAATCGACCCCAGCACCACCACCACAAACAGAATACAGGTGATATAGAAGCAGATAATCAGCTGGCCGAGCTGTACCAGCGTGCCGACGCCGTATTTACCGATGGTGAACGCCATTGCTCCGAAGGCACCAATCGGCGCCAGGCGCATGATCATATTGATGATGCCAAAGATGACCTGCGAGAAGCTTTCAATGACGTTAAAGATCAGCTGGCCTTTGCTGCCCAGACGATGCAGGGCAAAACCAAACATGACGGCGAACAGCAGCACCTGCAGAATGTTTCCGCTGGCAAACGCCCCGATCACACTGCCGGGAATGACGTCCAGCAGGAAGGCGACCACGCCCTGATCTTTCGCCTGCTCAGCGTAAACCGCCACCGCTTTGGCATCCAGCGTCGACGGGTCGACGTTCATGCCAGCGCCAGGCTGCACCACGTTAACAATGATCAGACCGATAATCAGTGCCAGGGTGCTGACCACTTCGAAATAAAGCAGCGCCACTGCACCGGTACGCCCTACCGCCTTCATGCTTTCCATGCCAGCGATACCGGTCACCACCGTACAGAAGATCACCGGGGCGATGACCATTTTAATGAGCTTAACGAACGCGTCGCCAAGCGGTTTCATTTGCGCACCCAGTTCCGGGTAGTAGTGACCCAGTAAAATACCGATTGCGATGGCTGTCAGGACCTGGAAGTAAAGACTTTTGAAGAGTGAGGTTTTCATAGAATGTCCTTGGGAAGAAAAACCACAGGCTTTGTAAGGTTATGGTTAACCTGCGGCTCTAAAATAACACCCGCATAACAGGACAGAAATAAACTCAGTTCAAATTTGAAACACAAATGTTAAGAACTTTGAGCTGGCTCGCACAAGCCAGCAACAAAATTACACTTTTGCGTTATTGCCAGCGCCGGAAAGGTACCGTTGTTCAAAGACATCCGACGGGACGGCACGGGCAAAGAGGAAGCCCTGGCCTTTACCGACACCCGCCTCAGCCAGCCAGCGGCGCTGTGCTTCCGTCTCGATACCCTCAGCAATCAGATTCAGGTTGAGACTACGCGCCATCTGAATAATGGCTTGCACCATGCTGCTGTCTTCCGGCAGCCCATCGACAAACGCTTTGTCGATTTTCAGGACATCCACCGGCAGCGTTTTCATGTGCTGAAGCTGACACAGTCCGGCATAGCCCATGCCAAAATCATCCAGCGCGATGCGGATACCGGCGTTGCGCAGCGGTTTGAGGATCGCGACCGCCTCATTCGGGTCGTCAATACGGCGGCTTTCCGTCACTTCCAGAATCAGCGTATCCGGCTGGATCCGGTAGCGATTGATGAGCTCCAGCATCTCCGAGACCATAGTGGGATGCATCAACTGCAGGGCAGAGAGATTGACCGACAGCGGCAGGTTGACACCACGCTCCTGCCAGGCGGCAAGCTGGCGGCATGACTCCTCAAGCACCCAGTAACCCACCGTGACCATCAGACCACAGGACTCAATACGTTCGATTAACCCTTCCGGCAGCTCCCAGCTGCCATCCGGCTGCTGCACGCGCAACAGCGCTTCCGCGCTTTCCACTTCACCCGTCAGCAAATTGACCTGCGGCTGGAGCCAGAGGGCAAACTGGTGGTTATCCAGCGCGGTGAGGATGTCGCTCTCTTCCGTCAGACGCTGCTGCGCCTTTTCCATCTGATCCGGGTCGAAGAACTGGATCTGGTTTTTCCCTTTGCGACGGGCGGTGAATGCCGCCGAGAAGGCGCGACGATAGAGCTGCTCTGCGGTCAGATCGCCATAGAACATAGCAATCCCGATACTGGCGCTGGGGCGAAGCTGAATACCCTGAATGGGCAGCCGCTCATTAATGACAGTGAGTACTTGCTGACCTAACGTGATCGCATGCCACGGCTCTTTCACGCCGTTCGCAATCACCACCAGGTCATAACCGCTGACCTGAGTCAGCACCATACGTGGAGCAAGCACCGATTTAACCTTTTCGACCAGCGTCAGTAACAGCATTTCACGCTGGCTCTCCTTGAGCACCCCAGCGGTATCCTGCAGGGTTTCACAGGCGATGACCATCAGCGCCGTGGTCTGCTGGCGCGCCACGGTCTGCTCCAGCATCGCCATCAGGAACGCTTTATTAGGCAGCTCCGACACCGGGAAACGGGTGGCGCTACTGTTCAGTTCATCCTGCTGACGCTGAATGCGCTGCTGGTTGAGGTTGTAGCTGCGCACCAGCATGCCGATCTCATCGTCATGATGCAGGCGGGGCAGCTCAAGCTGATGACCCATCTGCTCCTGGGGAGAAAGCGCGTTCAGCTCCCGGGCGATACGCCGCAGCGGGTGGACAATCAGCCGGTTAATGCACCAGGTCAGCGCCACGCTCAGTATCAGCGTCATAAGTAAGCAAGTGGTCACTAACGTAATAAACCAGCTCATGACGAATTTATACATGCGGTACGAGTCCGCCTGCAGAACAAGATAGGCCAGCGGCTGCGGATTCGCAGGGCGTTCAAGCGAGTAGATGGGAAGCGAAATTTGTACCGGCAGTTCAAACAGGCGCATCACCATCATCGGGACGGGACGTTCCGGGATAAAACTCATCCGCAACGCCTGGAACTGGTTCGGCAGCACCACGTCTGCGCGGCTGACGACGCCCGCAGGCTGAATACGTTTTAAAATGGTTTCCGCTTCGGGAATATCGCCTTTCAGAATAGAAGCCGAAAGCGGGCCACGCACCGAGCGGGCAATACTTTCTAATTGCGAAGCCGTGTTATAGCGATTCTGCTGCACGGAATGAAACAGCAAAATGACGCAAAATAGCAGTACAAACAGCAAGGTGACAGCAGAAACCATCGCCATCTGTTTGATCGTTAAGGAACGGCTGACACGCAAAATGACTCTCCACAGAACTCGAAGCGCAGGGCGCACCAGGGTGTAAACCTGGCGCGCCTGAGTATACCCGATCGCCGCACTTTTAAGAGAGACTTACAAATGGATTAAGTAAAATCCGATTACCAGTCCGCGTAGGGAATGAGCGGCTGTGGCGGTAAGTCCATATCACCCTGCCAGCCTGCGGCGGAGTAGCGTACATAGAGCAGCGCATGGCTTGGGGTATAGTCTTTCGCTTCCTGAATATCCACGCCAAGACCCACAAACCAGTTGGACGTGACCCGGCGCTCGACAATGGCCCGCGCGGTATAACCGGTGCCTGAGGAGCTGCTGCCGGTTTCCATCGCCCCCCTGTCGGTGTAGCGGCCTGGCTCATCGACGGGAATGAGTCCCTGAAGGGGATAGCGCAGCACATCGTTGGTTTTGGAGTGAGACCATGAGACAGATCCGCCCAGCTCCCAGGACCAGTTCTCCGTGCGTTTACGCCAGGTGACCGGCAGCGCAAAGGAGACATATTCCTGCGGGCTATAATAGCCGCCCTGACCCAGGGTATAGCCGCTCAGATCTTTATCGTAGTGCCAGAGCATGTTAGAGACACCGACAGTCAGGCGCTCGTTGTTTTTATTAATCAGCTTGTAGTAGTAACCGGTCATCCAGCGGACGCGCCAGTTATCCTCTACATTTTTCCCGGTCAGCGATTCCGCGTTCAGGCTTGACCAGATGCCGTTCGCCTCGCCTTTATCGTAGCTGATGCTCACGCCACCGCCGGTGGCGCGCACGCCGCCCCAGGTGGTGCCGGTATTGGTGTCTTTTTGCCCGGCAAAGGCCAGCAGAGAGCTGGAGATCGGGCGACGGTGGGCGTTAACGGTGTAGCCGATGGGACCGAGATCGTTGCTGTAGCTCACCCCGCCGACCACATCCACTACGTCAAAGCCCATTGGCGTGGTGCCGATATCCCATGCCCAGGTTTTATTCTGCCAGCCCACGGCCACGCTTGCGCCGTTTGACGTCTGACTGGTGTTGCCGCGACATGGCGTTTCGGCACAGGTCCCCCATTTGGGATCGTAGGTGCCGTTGTTAGTGGCAAACGAACCGGCATCCATATTGACCAGATCGCTGCGGAAGAACATCCGTCCATCAGAGAGCGGCGCATCCACCTGCAGCATGGTGGTGTGGGCTTTGAGGTCGGAGTAGCCGCCGGTACCGCTGGATCCCCAGTAGTCGTGCTGCAGCGTAACGTTAACATCCTGCTGGCGATACAAATCACCGGCATCGCTACGCACGCCGCGCTTCAGCCAGTCATCTTTTTCGTCGTTACGCGTCAGGCGCGTAAAGGTGTCATTGTCTGCCGGACGGGTGGTGGTGATGCCAGAGGAGACCATGGCATCTTTATAGGTCTCCAGCGCCTGCTGAGGCTGGCCGTTTTGCGTCTGAAAACGTGCCGCATCACGCAGCACCAGCGCGTTTTCCATTGATGCAGGCTGTGATTTTGCCTGCGGAATGATGCTGTTGAACGTCTTTTCTGCGGCAGCAGAATCACCCAGCCCCGCCTGCGCCATCGCGATGCGGCGCTGCATGTTGAGCGACAACGGCTGGCCATTTTGCGTCGCAGGCAGTTTCGCCAGTTCGGCACGCGCAGCGTCTTTGTCGCCCTGCGCACTGTAGATTTCGGTCAGGCCGAGGATCGCATCTTCGTTTTGTGGCTCGCGCTGCAACACGCCGCTGTATGCCGTTTTTGCTGCACTGAGATCGCCCCGCTGCTGCGCCCAGTCCGCCAGGGTTAAATCGATACGGGTAGAAGCAGGTTGCTGACGAAGAAGATTTTCCGCCTCCTGCTCTTTGCCGCTGTCGCGCAGGCGATTGGCGGTTTCGAGCACCTGATTACTTTGCAGGCGGTCGGCAAGCTCCTGAATATTGCCGTTCCACTGGCTGCGCGGCAGCGTCTCCAGATGGGCCAGCGCGGCACGATCCTGGTCGTTACCGGAAAGATAGAGCCCGTTGGCATACACCTGATCCGGGTCGGTCGGTTTCTGGCTGGCAAGCTGACGCATCAGGGTATCTGCCTGACTGCGCTGGCCTGCGCTGTAGAGATCGCGCGACAGGCGATAGGTGATCCATACGTCGCCTGGAGAGAGCGCCAGACGACGACGCTGAACCTCGGCGGCCTGGGCGTATTTGCCCTGGTTCTCCAGCTGCTCGGCCTGGGCGGAGAGCTGTTCGTTGGTCAGGCTACGTTCAATATCATCAATGCTGCGACGCTGACTGGCGGAGAGCGACTGGATAAACTGCGAGGCTTTCTCCGGCGACTGTGCGCGATAAATATTGGCCAGTCCGCGGACCGCGTTACTGTTGCCGCTGTCCATGCGTAATGCCTGCCGATAATAGCGCTCGGCGGCGTCGTTATCTTTACGTGCCGCTGCGGCATCACCCAGCCCCAGCACCGCATAACTGTCGCTATTGTCGATAGTGCGCGCCTGTTGATAATAGCGCTCCGCCTGTGCCGGGTTATTCGCTTTCAGCGCCGCATCCCCCTGCTGGATCAGCAGCCAGTAACGGTTCACCTTCAGCAAGCTGTCCCATTTGCCGCGGTTATCGCTCTGCGGATCGAGGGCGATCGCCTTTTCAAACTGTGCCACCGCGCGAGCACGGTCGCCTTTCTGGGAGTACGCCTGGCCCAGCGCGCCAATGGCTTCGCTGTCGGCATGGTTTGCGCTGACCGCCTTTTGCAGTTCCGCCACCGCCTTATCACCCTGTCCGGCATCCACTGCCGCCAGGCCTTGCGCTTTCGCACGGAAAGTTGGATCGGCGAGCTGTTTTTGCTGCGCTTCAAGCTGTGAACGCGCGGCGGTTACGTTCTCACCGTCACTGAATACGCTCAGGTACTTTTGCAGCGCGGAGACGCTGGCACTGCTGACAGGCTGGTCTTTGATCTGCGCATACCACATATCCGACGCCTGGCTGCGGCCATTGCTGGATTTGGCCATCTCCTGCAGCACCGCAAAGCCTTCATCACGGCGCCCGGTCTGGAACAGCAGCTGGGCCAGCGTCGACTGCAGCTGCGTATTGCCGGGGCTGCTGCTGTTAATCTTTTTCAGTTGATTAATGGCCGCATTGCGGCGGGCGGGATCTTTCGCCACCACATTCCAGTATTCTGTTGCCACGTCGCCGCCCGGCGGGTTGCCGTCGAACAGCTTGTCATAGGCGGCAATCGCCTCTTGGGTATGGCCTGTCGTGGCGAGTAAGCGAGCCTGCTGTAACTGCTGGCGGCCATCCGGCGTGGAAAGTAGCATCGTGTTGCGCGAGGACTGGTACGCGCTGGAACCGGGGGCGATCCCTTTCAGTCTATCCAACTCTTTTTGTGCGCCAGCGTTGTCGCCCTGACGAAGCAGATAGCGAAAACGTGCCGCAATAACGTCAGGGTTGTTCGGGTCGATCAGCTCAAGACGATAGAGCGACTGACGCACCAAATCTTCACGCTGCGTCGATTCCCCCAGGCGCACCTGTTCCAGCAGCTGTTGCTGCTGTGGAGAGTTGACGGCCTGAGCCAGCGGCATCAGCGCCAGGCCAAGCGATAAACTGAGTAGATTTACTGTGAACTTGCGCATTCCTGGCCCCAATCCGGTATTAATTCACCTTTTGTGGTGAAACGAAAACGATGCTGATCCCATCCTTGTCCAAAGAGAGTCAGTACATAACTGTAGTAAGCATTATTATCAGGAAAGTGGTCAGCCACGCGCTGGCGCTGGACGGCCTGCGCATCACGCTGTTGTAAAAAAGGCAGCATGGCGGCAGAGAAGCCGACCGGGCCATTGCCCGTGCGTGCTCCACTCACCACATTCACTTTTTCCGGTGGTACACCCTGTTTTGTTGTGGTGGCGGCCATCGGCCTGAAGCGCGCCAGCAGCCGGGCTTTTTGAGGATCGTTATCGTTCATCATCCCCACCCAGAGATAGACGCGGATGGCGTCATATCCCCCCACCAGCGGCGGCTTCTGCTGTAACCGCCAGCCTTTGTTTTTCTGGTATTGCACCCAGTCCGGTGAAAAACCTTTCGGCGCACTCTCCAGCAGCAAGCGCAGATTGGTCTCACGCAGGGTGGTCCACGGGGCGCCAAAACGCGTGAAGTAGCTTGCGAGCTGTGGAGGAAGATAGCTGGGATTAAAACGCCAGGCGTTCTCATCGACAAAGCCAACTTTACCGGGCAGCAGCATCAGACCGAGGCCAGGTACTTTCACCACTTCTTCGCGGGCGATGCGCTCGAGTAGCGTCTTGCCCGTACGGGTATAGTCAGCGTCTTTCCATAACCGCCCCGCTTCAAGCAGGGACCAGGCGATCCAGATATCGGCATCCGAGGCGGAATTGGTATCGATAACCGCCCAGGTGTCTTTGTCTTTTTGCCCCCATAACCAGGCGGGGAGCGTGTCGTCGAGATGCCCCCCGGCAAGGTTATCCCGCGTCCATGCCAGCACCTTGTCGAACGCTTTACGGTCATTCGCGGCGAGGGCAAAGAACAGCGCGTAGCTTTGCCCTTCCGAGGTAGTGATTTTACGCGTGTCGCTGGGATCAATGACCCGCCCGCCCTCGCTGATGTAATCCTGTTTAAATTTCTCCCAGGCAGGCCAGGTACAGGCGGCGCGCAGAGGCGCCGCTGCCAGCATCAACGCAATGACACACCAGCGAAAGGCTTTCATCACATCTTACTCATGATCCGGATTCAGGCGACGACGGCTGATGATACGCAGCAGACGCCACAGCACCCAGGCCAGCAGCACCACGCTGACGGCGGCCAGGATAGCGAGCAGAATCGGATGGTTAGAGAGCGCATACCACAGACGTTCGAACCATGGCAGATGCCCCACATAGTACACATCGCCTACGCGCAGGCTGTTCACGCCCGACTCACGGATCACCGACACAGAGCCGAACATCGCGGCACGTTTACCGCTGTCGTTCATCGCACTGTTGAGCAGTTCGTAGCCACGCGGGCTGTCTGCGAGCAGGGCAATCACGCTACGCTGATCGTTATACGGTGACTGGAAGCCGACCACGGCCGCCATCGCCCCCTGAGACGTGACAGCCGTCTGCGCGCTGGCTTTACGATCGTTGATATCCGGCATGATGCTCGGGAACTCGGTCTGACGCAGCGGCGTGTTAACCCAGGACTGGGCTGCCTGAACCAGCAGATCGATACGCTTCTCATCCTTCAGCTTATCCGGGATGGAACCGATCACCATGATGTCCGCATCTTTGTTCTGAATTTGAGTGCCATCATCCGTCAGGGTAACGTTAATCGCCGGCAGGCCCGTTTGCGCGCCTACGGTCGCCATGGTGTCCAGCAGCGTCGTCACCTGCCCTTCATTTGGTGCTTTTGGCATCACAACAATGGATTCAGACAGGTCCGCCATACGGCTGAACGGGAAGCCCGCGTTAGCAAATGCCCGCAGATCCGGCATGGCGAGGAAGTGATAGTACTTCGAGAAGTCGATGGTCGATTCATCGCCAATCACGACATGGTTCTGCACCGGCTGGAAGGTGATGCAGTTGTCCACCGAACCGCCCGGCATTGGATTCATGTACTGGAAATCAAAGCGCAGCTGGTTTACCGCCCCGAGCTTCAGCGCCGGGATGGAGACATCGGTTTTACCATCCAGCAGCCCCTGCAGTACCGGCAAACGCAGCAGCAGACGGTTCGTTTCCTGATTACTCACCAGATTAAACGACTGCAGGAACTGGTTATTCAGGCTGATATCCATGCGCGAACTGTCTTTGGTTGACGGCGCGGTGTAACGATAGTTCATGTTCATATCGATACCGGTGGTGCGCAGCAGATACAGGTCCGGCGGCAGGTTCAGCGACAGGCTGACAGGAGACGGCTCAATCCCTGTCGACTGCAGCTGCTCTTCATAGGTTTTCAGCTCGCCGAAGGTGACGGCGCGGTCGGTACGTACCCAGTTTGGCGCGTCATAAGGTTTACGTGCCAGCAGCGGCTTGACCTCATCGACAACCACGCTACTGCCGCGGAACAGGATATTCCCCTGTGCAATCGCTTTTGCCGCCTGCACCAGGTCTTTCTCATCACGCCCGAAAACCACCAGCAGTTTCACATACGGGTTATCCGGGTGGCTTATCATCTCAATGGTCGGCGCTTTGACATCCGGGTGCTCACGCAGGAAAGCAGGACGCTTCGCGTTGGTCGCAAAGATGATGGCATTTCTGTCAGGGATCTTGTCATACACAACCGGGAAGTTCTGCCCGCGCCAGCCGGAACGGGAGCCGAACCAGGAGGCCACGATGGTCGCTGCCAGTTGCTCCGTGACGTCCGGTGAGGATGCAAAGACCATCGGCAGGTTTAACGGGCGATTATCACGCGGATCGAAGAACGGCACCGGGAACGCGGAGAGATCGTTTTTCAGCGCCAGCGACTGGTAGGTCATCTGCAGAGATGAGTTACGCCCGACATCCATCCACAGCGTGTTGCTGGCCGGGTTTTCGCAGACGTCACGGTAGTGGCCCACGAATTCCAGACGGATACGGTTAAAGTCGGTGATAAACAGCGGGTTGATCGGCACCTGAGCCAGGGTTTTCTTACCCAACTGCTCTTTGGTGACCGGCAGCACGTCCATCAGTTCGTCATTCAGGTAGACCTTCAGCTGAGACTGGGTCGGCAGCAGCGAAGGAGAAGGGGTATATTCCAGGTTCAGCACCGCCTTCGACACAACCTCATCGCTGCGCATACCAAACTCAACGCCGCCTTTAGGATTGACGCCGCGCAGCACCATGCTGCCCGGAGGCGGCGCAATCTGCGCAAAGGTGAGCTTCACGTCCCGCGACGGGGCATTCTCTGTGACAACAGGCGCATTAGCCCCCGGAACGCCCGGCATCACCTGCCCCACAACCTGCGCGTCGGCCGGCAGGGTATTTCCCGCTGTCGGCTGGTTGGGAACGAGATTTTCTGTTTGACCGGGCGCCGCGGTGACAACCGGCTCGGTCGCTTGCGACACCACAGGCACCGTAGGAGCTGGCGTGGCCGCGGCGTTATCAGGCGCTGCGTTAGCCATTGTTGCGGGGAGCGTACTCATCCCCATTGCCACTGCACATAACCAGGAAAGTTTTGTTTTCATCGCGTTATCATCATTGTTGAGCCATAACCGGGTCCGCCTGCTTCGCCTCATCCCGCTCAGGACGACGAGGAATGAACGACACGACCCAGGAAACCAGCGAAGTAAGTGACCGGAAAATTATTTTCACCGACGACGGGGCAAATTCTGCAAGGTGACGATAGCCACGGAACCCCAGCTTCAGAATATCCAGCAGGCTTTCCAGAGGCTTATCTTCCGGGAAGCTGTCCTGCCAGAGAGCCCACGTATCCGCGCGGGCAAACGTACACTGCACAAAATCAATATGTTGCTTCCTGGTCAGCGGCATCAGTTGCAGACCCACTTCATTGCCTGCCACACGCACAACCTGTGTCGGGAAGACATACTCCTGCTGGCCACGCTTAAGCAACAGGTTAACCTTCTGCCCTTCCAGCACCTTCGCCTGTCCGTTGATTTTGATACCCAGACCACCGTCGGAGAAGTCATGAACGGTACAGGAGAAGAGATGACCATCTTCACGGGCTATCGCCGCAGGCATGCTGATTTCAACACGATGCGCGCGACGTACCTGCTTGCTTTCCACCGACACCGCCACCGCGCCGCCAAGGATAATCAGGTTGTAAAATACCCATGCCATACTGACGAACACCGTCAGGATTTCGTTTTCCGGACCGTAGAAGTAGCGCCAGATACCGGCAATCACCCCCACAATGTTCAGCAGCACCAGGAAGATGTACGGACGGGAGATCACCCAGTCGACATACTCCTCTTCCACCAGGCCACCCTTCGCGGTGACGTTAAACTTGCCTTTATGCGGGTTAATCAGCGCCACCATCGTTGGCGGCGCGATGTACCAGGCCAGCACCGTTTCGTAGATTTCACTCCAGAATGAGTGGCGATACTTGCCCTGAATCTTCGAGTTGGTCAGGCTCGCGTGGATCATGTGCGGCAGAACAAACAGCGCAATCATCAGCGCGGGCGCGTAGATGATATAGGCGTGAAGAAGCAGGAACGCCAGCGGCGCGGTCAGGAAGATCAGCCGCGGAATACCGGATAAGAAGTGGAACATGGCGTTGACATAGCACAGACGTTGCGCCAGCTTGAGGCCTTTACCCAACAGCGGGTTATCAAGACGGAAAATCTGTACCATCCCGCGCGCCCAGCGAATACGCTGGCCGATATGCGCCGACAGGGATTCCGTCGCCAGACCGGCCGCCTGAGGGATACGCATATAGGCCGAGGTATAGCCGCGACGGTGCAGGCGTAGCGAGGTATGGGCATCTTCAGTGACCGTTTCAACCGCGATGCCGCCAATTTCATCCAGCGGTTTACGGCGGATAACCGCACAGGAACCGCAGAAGAAGGTCGCATCCCACATGTCGTTGCCGTCCTGCACCAGGCCATAGAACAGCGTGCCTTCGTTCGGGGTCTTACGGAAACGGCCGAGGTTACGTTCAAACGGATCCGGCGAGAAGAAATGGTGCGGCGTCTGCATCATCGCCAGCGCTTTCTCTTTCAGGAACCAGCCCATCGTCATCTGCAGGAACGAGCGCGTCGGCACGTGGTCGCAGTCAAAGATGGAGACAAACTCCCCTGTCGCATACTTCAGCGCGTTGTTGATGTTCCCGGCTTTGGCATGTTCGTGAGAGGTGCGGGCGATATACTCAACGCCCACCTCCTGCGCGAACTCACGGAACGCGGCCCGACCGCCGTCATCCAGGATCCAGATTTTGAGCTTATCTTTGGGCCAGTCGATACCCAGCGCGGCGTAAATGGTATTTTTCACCACGCTCAGATCTTCGTTATAGGTCGGCACAAAGAGATCGACAGTCGGCCACTGCGACGTATCTTTTGGCAGCGGAACCGGCTGGCGGTTGAGCGGCCAGATCACCTGGAAATAGCCCAACACCAGCACAATCCAGGCGTACGTTTCAGCAAACAGCAGCACCAGACCGCATACCAGACTGACCGGGTCATCCCAGTTCAGCGTTGAGGTATACCGCCACCAGATGTAGCGGCAGGAGACGGTCAGTGATAACACAATCAGCATCAGGGCGGAGAAGCGCCCCGGTATACGCCGCACCAGCAGCGCCACGCCCCACAGCAGGATCAGGAAAGTGAACTGCGCCAGCGGGTTAAAGGGTTGCGTGATACAGACCAGCGCCAGAATGAGCGAGAAGACTACAATCACGCCCAGAATAAAACGCCGTAAACCCGGGTGCAGATGCCCGAGTTCTTTATGGTTATCCAGATGGCTGGTCTTATCGCCCACGCGGTCAGGCAGCCTGTCCAGCCACTGATGATAGCGTTCGCGTAAAAGCTGGACCCGGCTGAAGCTGCGCCAGTGCGGCGTCTTTTTCTCCTGCCGCGGCGACGTAACCACCAGCCAGATGGCCTGAATGATGTACCGCGCCGGATCTAACGGCCGTGGACGGTCAGGATTAATGTGCGGATACAATTCACTGTGTCGCGCACGAATGCGCTGCCAGCGGGGGTGCTCGAGGGGGATGAACATCCAGGCCAGAATCATCCAGAAACAGCCGAACGCGGCGCTAAATGCCGAGGCACCATGCCGGCGATAATGCCGGTAATGGTCGCTTAAACGCGAACTGACCGGCGGGATGAGTAACCAGCTGGCGAGTCGACTCATACCGTACCCCTGGCAGGATCCGCCTCTTGGGCGAAGTGCAGCAGACACCAGTTCGCCAGCGTCAGGATCTCTTCTGCCGCCAGCGAATCGCTACGATACTCGCCAAGTGGCTGTTTGGAGGCGAGGCATTCCGCCATCCCCTCATCA
The DNA here is from genome assembly GCF_049237765.1 of Enterobacter cloacae complex sp. SHL021. Lineage (NCBI taxonomy): Bacteria > Pseudomonadati > Pseudomonadota > Gammaproteobacteria > Enterobacterales > Enterobacteriaceae > Enterobacter > Enterobacter cloacae complex sp. SHL021. Next base: position 44,398 of record NZ_JBMKJG010000031.1, read on the forward strand.
CGATGGATCACAATCGGCAGCAGACGACGCTGGCTTTGCAGCCAGACCTGATACAGATCGTCCTGGATCTGGCTGCCAATGCGTAAATCGTTAATCAGGATATGGCTATTCTGTGGCAACCCCTGCTGATGTAGACGGATATGGCAATTAGCATCGACGTTCACAATGGAGAGCACGTGGTCGCACTGGGCAATCAGCTGTCGGGTCAGCGTGCCGGCACCGTGCGGCAGATCCAGCAGGATCCACTGATAATGGCCTTTTTCTTTGAGGCTCTGCAGCGCGAGTGTGAATTGCGAAAATAAACGCTGATAGGCGGCTTCATTCTCACGCTCTGTCGTGGTCAGTTGACCAAACGGCAGGAGATCGAGCTGGGAGGTGTAACGCAGACCCGCATCACGCCAGTCTTTATCATCAAGCAACGCGCGGGCCCAACCCTCTGTACGGGTAAAGTCGACGTTAAATGACATACGCAGCAAATTGTCGGCGCAGGCGTCAATCACCAGCACCGATTCACCTAAAAGCTGTAATGACCACGCCAGCGCCGCGGTAACGGATGTTGTACCCACTCCACCACGGACGCCCTGTAATCCGAGTATGGCCATCAATGGCTCCCTTATTGTTGTTGGGTAAATTCAGCTAATAACGGCCAACGTTTAATAGCCGCAGCCAACTGTTCCCGCTGGGAAATATCGGTGTAATCTATTTCAGGTAAAGAAAAGGCCTGCGTCAGCGCCAGAAAATCGTTTTGGAATGTGTAACCCAGGGTCGAATCGACTGGGGTTCCGGGTTCGTTATTATCCATTTTTTTCCATCCCTTTGAGTATCATTTTACTCTCTGAAGTCGCGAGGCTTCCTGCCCTGTGAAATTTCATTTACATGCTAAATCTGATGCTCTTTAATTTCAATGTTAGGTTTATTTCTACGCTTTCGCTAGTAAACTGATATACAGATAAATTAGACGAAAAGAGGGACACCGTGGACTCCATATTTTCTATTGGCATCCAGTCATTATGGGACGAATTGCGCCACATGCCAGTCGGAGGAGTCTGGTGGGTTAATTCGGATCGTAATGAAGATGCTATCAGTCTGGTAAACCAGACAATTGCCGCGCAGGGTAAGGACTCCCGGGTCGCTGTCATTAGTATGGGCGAAGACCCGAAGCAAATTATTACGCTTGAGCGAGACCGCGGTCCACAGACGGTACGCTTGTTTTCCATGCCGTCGGAAGTAGATAGTCTATACTATTTGTCCCGCGACATTCAGTGTTCCATCAATCCAGACCGCTTTTTATTGATTCTTAAATGTTCACATAACGCCCTGCAAAATATCCCGACGGAGAAACTGCTGCAGTGGCTGGAAAAAATCAATAAATGGGCAAAATTTCAAAATTGCACGCTATTGATAATCAATCCCGGCAGTAATAACGACAAGCTGTTCTCACTTTTAATGGCGGAGTATCGCTCGCTATTCGGCCTGGCGAGTCTGCGCGACCAGGCGGGCAGCTATCTCTACGATATTGCATTCTGGTGTAATGAAAAAGGCGTGAGCGCCAGACAGCAACTTACGCTTAAACATATTGACGGCGAGTGGCACCTTGCCCAGCAAGAAGAAACCGTGGTGCAACCGCGCAGCGATGAAAAACGGATCCTGAGCCATATTGCGGTACTGGAGGGGGCGCCCGCGCTGTCCGAAAACTGGTCCCTGTTTGAGTCCAATGAAGCGCTTTTTCATGAAGCCCGCACGACGCAGGCGGCAACCCTTGTTTTCTCGCTGATGCAGAACAACCAGATTGAAATGCTGGCACGACAAATTCATACCTTACGTCGTCAACGCGGCAGCGCGTTAAAAATTGTGGTACGCGAAAACAATACCAGCCTGCGTGCCACGGACGAACGTCTGCTTTTGGGCTGTGGCGCAAACATGGTTATCCCGTGGAATGCCCCTCTGTCACGCTGCCTGACGCTTATCGAAAGTGTCCAGGGGCAGCAGTTCAACCGCCACGTACCGGAAGATATTTCCACGCTGCTATCCATGACGCAGCCGATGAAACTGCGTGGTTATCAGAAATGGGATACCTTCTGCGATGCCGTTGGCAACATGATGAACAACACGCTGCTTCCTGCAGACGGGAAAGGGGTAATGGTTGCCCTGCGACCTGTACCGGGGATCCGCGTGGAACAGGCGCTCACCTTATGCCGCCCGAACCGTACCGGGGACATCATGACGATTGGCGACAACCGCCTGGTACTGTTTTTGTCTTTTTGTCGGGTGAACGATCTCGATACCGCGCTGAACCATATCTTCCCGCTGCCTACCGGGGATATTTTCTCAAACCGTATGATTTGGTTCGAAGACAATCTGATCAGCGCTGAGCTGGTGCAGATGCGTGCCCTCGCGCCTGAAAACTGGGTGAAACCGCTACCTGTCACGAGCGATATCAAACCGATCCTCAATGCACGGCATGACGGCCATATCTGGCGTCGGGTTCCGGAACCCCTTCGCTTATTAACTGAGAATGGGGAGAACGCACCATCATGAATATCAGCGATATCATTCAACTGGTTGTATTCTGTGCGCTGATCTTTTTCCCGCTTGGTTATTATGCACGCCATTCACTGCGTCGTATTCGCGATACGGCCAGAATGGCGTTTGGCAAACCTCGCTATGTCAAACCAGCCGGAACACTGACACGGGCAACACACGTCAAGGCAGACCGAAAACATGACTAACTCAACTTATACCGCTTCGTCACCATCGCCTCTGTGGCAATACTGGCGCGGCCTTTCCGGCTGGAACTTCTACTTTCTGGTGAAGTTTGGTCTGCTGTGGGCTGGCTATCTGAACTTCCATCCTCTGCTGAACCTGGTGTTTATGGCCTTCCTGCTGATGCCGCTGCCCAATATCAGGCTGCATCGCTTGCGTCACTGGGTTGCGATCCCGCTGGGTTTTGCGCTGTTCTGGCATGATACCTGGCTGCCGGGGCCGGACAGCATCATGAGTCAGGGTTCGCAGGTCGCCGGGTTTAGCGCCAGCTATATCCTCGACCTGACCGAGCGCTTTATTAACTGGCAGATGATTGGCGCGGTCTTTGTGCTGCTGGTTGCCTGGCTGTTTCTGTCACAGTGGATCCGCGTCACGGTGTTTGTCGTTGCCATTATGATTTGGCTGAACGTTCTGACGCTGGCTGGGCCAAGTTTTTCCCTGTGGCCTGCCGGTCAACCGACCAGCACGGTGACCACCACCGGAGGAAGCGCGGCAGCAACCGTTGCCACGGCAGGCGACACGCCGGTGGTGGGCGATATTCCAGCGCAGACCGCACCGCCGACCTCAACCAACCTGAATGCCTGGCTTTCCAGCTTCTACACCGCGGAAGATAAGCGTCAGACTAAATTCCCGGATGCACTCCCGGCGGATGCTCAGCCGTTTGAACTGCTGGTAATTAACATCTGCTCCCTCTCCTGGGCTGACGTTGATGCGGCTGGTTTAATGTCGCACCCGCTGTGGTCGCATTTCGATATCCAGTTTAAAGACTTTAACTCTGCCACCTCGTACAGCGGCCCGGCGGCCATCCGCCTGCTGCGAGCAAGCTGCGGCCAGCCATCACACAAGAATTTGTATCAGCCCGCTGGCAACCAGTGTTATCTGTTCGATAACCTGGCGAAACTGGGCTTTACGCAGCATCTGATGCTGGGGCATAACGGTCAGTTCGGTAACTTCCTGAAAGAGGTACGTGAAGAAGGGGGTATGCAGGCACCGCTGATGGATCAAACCGGGCTGCCGGTCACGCTGCTGGGCTTCGATGGCTCGCCAGTCTATGACGATACCGCCGTGCTACAGCGCTGGTTGCAGACCATTGAAAAAGACAGCAATCCGCGCAGCGCCACGTTCTATAACACCCTGCCCCTTCACGACGGTAATCACTTCCCGGGCGTGAGCAAAACGGCAGATTACAAAGTGCGTGCGCAGAAGTTCTTTGATGAGCTGGATGCGTTCTTCACTGAGCTGGAAAAATCTGGCCGTAAAGTGATGGTGGTTGTCGTTCCGGAGCACGGTGGGGCGCTGAAAGGCGACAGAATGCAGGTGTCCGGCCTGCGCGATATCCCCAGCCCGTCCATTACCAACGTGCCTGCCGGGATTAAATTCTTTGGTATGAAGGCACCGCATCAGGGCGCACCGATTGAGATCACTCAGCCAGTCAGCTATCTGGCCATCTCTGAGCTCGTGGCCCGCGCGGTCGATGGCAAGCTGTTTGTGGAAGATAGCGTGAACTGGGATCAGCTCACCAGCAATCTGCCGCAAACCGCGGAAGTGTCAGAGAATGCGAATGCGGTTGTCATTCAGTACCAGAACAAACCGTACGTTCGCCTGAACGGCGGAGACTGGGTACCTTATCCTCAGTAAGTTCTCCAGACCCTCTTCCCCCTCGGGGAGAGGAAATTATTGTTCCGCGAGCCAGACGAGCATTTTCAGGCTCGCGGAATAATAGCCATCTTCCATCCTCTAGGGCGCATACTCATTTATTCAGCGCTGCGCAGGGAGATCTCACCGCCCACCCAGGGCTTGATGACGCCATCCTGCTCCAGGAGCAGGGCACCCTGTGCATCAATGCCGCGAGAGATACCGTAGATCTCCTTATCACCAATCAGCAGTTTCACCGGTCGGTTGATAAAGTTATCGAGTTTTTCCCAGCGAGACAGGAACGATGCCAGTCCTTCCTGTTCAAAGAGAGACAGGGAGGTACGCAGCTCTTTTATCATACGCACGGCAAGCGTGTTGCGATCGATGGTGATCCCCGCTTCCTGCAGGTTAGTCCACGCCTGATTCACCACATCGCTTTGCACATTTCGCATTACCATATTGAGACCGGCACCAATGACAATTTGCGCCGCATCGCCAGTTTTTCCCGTCAGTTCGACCAGAATACCGGCAAGCTTACGATCGTTCAGGTAAAGGTCATTTGGCCATTTTACCCGTACTTTATCCGCGCCAAGTTCATGCAGAACTTCCGCCATAACGATACCAATCACCAGACTCAGACCCACTGCGGCGGCAGGCCCCTGCTCAAGACGCCAGTACATGGAAAGATAGAGGTTTGCGCCAAACGGTGAGAACCATTTACGCCCGCGACGGCCGCGCCCGGCCTGCTGGTACTCTGCAACGCAGGCATCCCCTGATTCCAGCTCGCCTATCCGCTCCAGCAGATACTGGTTTGTCGAATCGATGACCGGCAATACGGCCACGTTACCCTGCCCCATCTGGCTGCGGATGAGTTCTTCGTTCAGGAGCTGAATGGGCTCCGGCAGGCTGTAGCCTTTTCCGGGCACAGTGAAGACATCAACCCCCCAGTCGCGGAGGGTCTGAATATGTTTATTAATGGCAGCACGGCTCATGCCCAGCTGCTCACCTAATTGCTCGCCAGAATGAAACTCACCGTCGGCCAGGATGCCAATCAGGGTTAACGGGATGGTATTGTCCTTCACGCGATAGTCTCCACAGCATTCACTTCACCCGTACGACCAATGAAGCGGACTTCCGGCTCCAGCCAGACGTTAAATTTCTCACCCACTTGCTGACGCACATGGTGCGCCAGTTGCACCACGTCGTCGCTGGTTGCATCGTGTTGATTGATAAGCACCAGTGCCTGCTGACGGTGAACCGCTGCGCCGCCCACGGCAGTACCTTTTAACTGGCACTGATCGATAAGCCAACCTGCGGCCAGCTTCACGCTGCCATCCGCCTGCGGATAATGCGGGGCCGTAGGCCATTTAGCCAGCAATGCTTTCGCGTTTTCGCTGTTTATGACCGGGTTTTTAAAGAAACTGCCGGCATTTCCGTTTACTTTGGGATCGGGCAGCTTGGTCATGCGCATATGGCAAACCGAGTCAAACACATCGCGAGGGGTGACGGTTGCCGGATCGAGGCGCGTTAAATCACCATAGGTCAGCACCGGCTGCCAGGTTTTGGACAGACGCAGGCCCACAGCGACAATGACGTAGCGATCCTGATATTCATGTTTGAAGATGCTGTCACGGTAGCCAAAACGGCACTGCTCTGCCGTTAAACGCTGAGCCGTACCGGTCGCCAGCTCAATGCAGTCGACATAGTCGCACACGTGTTTGAGTTCGATGCCATACGCACCGATATTTTGAATGGGCGATGATCCCGCACAGCCCGGGATGAGAGCCAGGTTTTCCAGTCCCGGCATCCCTTTTTCGAGGGTATATTGCACCAGTTGATGCCAGTTTTCGCCGGCACCTACGCGCAAACGCCAGCTATCGGCGCACTCTTCGACCTCAATTCCCATGATGCGGTTAATAATGACCGTCCCGGCAAAATCATCGAGAAACAGGACATTGCTGCCTTCGCCCAGAATCAGTACGGGTTCGTTGTTTTCTTTTGCGCGTTGCCATGCATCCAGCAGTTGCTGGGCCGTATCGGCGCGTACAATGTGATTAGCATTCCGTTGAATACCAAAGGTATTCCAGGGCTTAAGGGAGTGGTTCATAGGCGCTATCCTGATGCAAAAACGCAGGTAGTTTACCGTATAAGCAGTACGTTGTGGGGGATTAGTTTGTGCAGCGCAGAAACGCAAAAAGGCCATCCTTTCGGATGGCCTCTTCACTTATTTGATGCCTGGCAGTTCCCTACTCTCACATGGGGAGACCCCACACTACCATCGGCGCTACGGCGTTTCACTTCTGAGTTCGGCATGGGGT
>NZ_JBMKJG010000032.1:0-50235 GCF_049237765.1 Enterobacter cloacae complex sp. SHL021
TCGTCGGAAAAACGCTTCTTCATGGGGATGTCCTCATGTGGCTTATGAAGACATTACTAACATCGGGGTGTACTAATCAACGGGGAGCAGGTCATAATAAACGAGCTTGTTCCAGGAGGTTACAGTTTTCTTCTCTCAGAACTTTAACGCATTCCATGCATTCTTCATCTGATTTAGCCCGACGAGCTAATGTAAACTGTCGTTCTATGAGGTCACGAATTTCCTGAATAAACTTCATTCGAGTCAGACTATCGCTGAGATGAAAAGCCGACAGAGTGTTGGCTGTATTTACCAGCTTCCTGGCTTCCATATTCACCATAGTTTCCGCCCAGGCTTTATTTCTTCCACCTGAGTGCATCATGTTAAGTAATGCTGCATCCATTGTAATTTCTCTCCATTGCTTTACCGGCCACTGCTTAGACTGATAAACGACTCCCCATGACAGCCATGCGTACCAACGCACCATATAGTAGCAATGTGGTTACGTGGTCTGAAGCAGAAGTCACTTCACGCATACGTGACGCCACTCTGTCGGGCTTTGTGGGGTTGATATGTGCTTTACAATACTTGAACAGATCGGTGAAGGTCAGGTTTTTCTGTTTCTATGTGACGGTAAACACGCCAATTGCGTACCACAGGGAAGCGGGGGATGGAGGAAAGAAAAGGGGGGTAGCTACTTTGCTGACTCAGAAAGCAAAAACCCCCGCCTAAGCGAGGGTTTAAAATGAGTGGTGCCCGGACTCGGAATCGAACCAAGGACACGGGGATTTTCAATCCCCTGCTCTACCGACTGAGCTATCCGGGCAACGGGGCGCATTAAACCCGATTCACTCTCCGCCGTCAACGAAAAATGTTGTTTTCGTTACAGGATGCACAATCTCTCACCAGTTCGTCGCAATCTTAAGCGAAAAAGTGGGTCCACAGCGCGGAAAGCGGCATGGCGAGCAGCAGGGCGGGCAGCATATTCACCACCGCGAACATCTTGATCCCGCAGATGCGCAGCCCTGTTGCCAGCAGGAGCAGACCGCCAACGGCGGTAAAATCTGCCATCATCGCGGGCGTGGTCAGCGGAAGGATCAGGGTGGCGCAGGTGGCAAGCGCCAGCTGAATCAGCAGCATTGGCACACAAATCGCGGCCACCGCGATACCGAGCGTGGTGGCAAAAATCGTAGCGGTGAAGAAATCGAGAAACGCCTTCGCGATTAAAATGCTGGGGTCACCGGTCATCCCTTCCTGCATCGAACCGAAAATCCCGGTGCCGCTGGCGCAAAAGAGAATAATGATGGCAACGTAGTTTTGAATAAACGTCTCGTGGGTGCCGTGTTTGGCTTTGCCCGGACGGGCTATCAGGTTTTTCGCTTTGCTGACCGCGTTGTTAATTCCCTTTTCCAGATAACAAAACTCACCAATCAGCGCCCCGAGCAGGGTGGCCAGCACCATCACCGGCAGGTTGGCGCATTTGATCACCAGCAGAATGCCAATCCCGAGGGAGGCCAGGCCAAAAATGGAGGGCATAGAGACGCGAATACGCTCCGGTAATCGCTGACTTAACACTGCACCGAGTACGCCGCCCAGCAATACGGCACTCGCGTTGATAAATGGCCCGATAACCACGGAAAACTCCTGTTACTTAATCATAGGTATTGCATGATTATGACACGCCAGCGCTTTTTTACGCTTAGCTTTGGGTGGTGAAGTGCATACTGATTCCTTCTTGCACCTCAAAATAAAAGGTGACATTATTGCGCGAATTTTCTCCTCCCTGTCTCACCGTTCGGTGAGGGTATATAGCGCCTATGAAAACCATGAAAATCGCCGTCAGCCGTGAGCTGGTTTCCACTGTGTCCACGCATCGCGAAAAGGTGACGCTGGATAACACTGATTTTACCGATGTGGCGGCAGTCGTCATTACGCTCGCGGAGAGTCGCAGTGGCATTCTTGCGTTGCTGAAACGCACGGGCTTTCATTTACCGGTCTATTTATTCTCGCAAGAGCCGACGGACGTGCCCGATAGCGCCACGGCTGTCATCTCGGGTAAAGCGCAGGAGTTCCTGGAACTGGAGTCTGCCGCCAGCCGTTACGAAGAGAACCTGTTACCACCGTTTTTCGACACCCTGAGCCAGTATGTTGCAATGGGCAACAGCACTTTTGCCTGTCCGGGCCACCAGCACGGGGCGTTTTTCAAAAAACACCCGGCGGGACGACAGTTCTATGACTTCTTTGGCGAGAACGTTTTTCGCGCCGATATGTGCAATGCTGACGTGAAGCTCGGCGATCTGCTGATCCACGAAGGTTCCGCCAAGCATGCGCAAAAGTTCGCCGCGAAAGTGTTCAACGCGGATAAAACCTACTTCGTGCTGAACGGTACGTCGGCGGCCAACAAGGTGGTGACCAATGCGCTGCTGACCCGTGGCGATCTGGTGCTGTTTGATCGCAATAACCACAAATCTAACCATCACGGGGCCCTGATTCAGGCGGGCGCGACGCCGGTGTATCTGGAAGCGGCGCGTAACCCGTTTGGCTTTATCGGTGGGATTGACGAACACTGCTTTGACGACGCGTACCTGCGCAATCTGATCCGCGACGTTGCGCCGGAGAAGGCAGACGAGACCCGCCCGTTCCGCCTGGCAGTGATCCAGCTTGGTACTTACGATGGCACGATCTACAACGCCCGTCAGGTGATCGACAAGATCGGCCATCTGTGCGATTACATCCTCTTTGACTCTGCGTGGGTGGGCTACGAGCAATTTATTCCGATGATGGCGGAAACCTCCCCGCTGTTACTGGAGCTGAACGAGAACGATCCGGGCATTTTCGTGACCCAGTCGGTGCATAAACAGCAGGCCGGGTTCTCGCAAACCTCGCAGATCCATAAAAAGGATAACCACATCCGGGGCCAGGCGCGTTTCTGTCCGCATAAACGCCTGAACAACGCATTTATGCTGCACGCCTCCACCAGCCCGTTTTATCCCCTGTTTGCGGCACTGGATGTGAACGCAAAAATTCACGAAGGGGAGAGCGGACGCAGGCTGTGGGCGGAGTGCGTCGAGCTGGGGATTGAAGCGCGTAAGGCGATCATTGCAAATTGCCATATGATCAAACCGTTTATTCCGCCAGTGGTGGCAGGCCGTCCGTGGCAGGATCATCCAACTCAGGCCATCGCCAGCGAACGTCGCTTCTTCAGCTTTGAGCCGGGGGCCAAATGGCACGGATTTGAGGGCTATGCCCGCGATCAGTACTTTGTCGATCCGTGCAAGCTACTGCTGACCACGCCGGGCATCGATGCTGAAACCGGGGAATATACTGATTTCGGTATTCCGGCGACCATCCTTGCGCACTATCTACGGGAAAATGGCATCGTGCCGGAGAAGTGCGATCTCAACTCGATCCTCTTCCTGCTGACGCCTGCCGAAAGCAGCGAGAAGCTGGCGCAGCTGGTGGCGATGCTTGGCCAGTTTGAACAGCATATTGAAGACGATACGCCGCTGGCGGACGTGTTGCCGACCATCTATCAGAAATACCCGGTACGCTACCGGGATTACACGCTCCGCCAGCTGTGTCAGGAGATGCACGATCTCTATGTCAGTTTTGATGTGAAAGATCTGCAGAAGGCGATGTTCCGCAAGGAGAGCCTGCCCGCGGTGGTGATGAATCCGCAGGATGCCAATCAGGCGTACATTCGCGGGAACGTGGAGCTGGTGCGCATCCGTGATGCGCAAGGGCGCATTGCTGCTGAAGGCGCGCTGCCGTATCCGCCTGGTGTACTGTGCGTGGTGCCGGGAGAAGTCTGGGGCGGGGCGGTGCAGCGCTACTTCCTGGCGCTGGAAGAGGGGATTAACCTGCTGCCGGGCTTCTCGCCGGAGCTGCAGGGCGTTTACAGCGAAAAGGATGCCGACGGGATTAAGCGGCTTTATGGGTATGTATTGAGATAGTGCGGGCTGTTGCCCTCACCCTAACCCTCTCCCACAGGGAGAGGGAACTTTTCTTCAAACCGCACTACGCTTGTACATCCTCCGCGGATGCCCAATCTTGCCGTACAGCATCTCCACCGTCAGAAAACCTGCCTCCACGCAGTGCTCCAGATAGCGCCGGGTGGTGGTTTTACTCAGCCCCGTTTCACTCACCACCTCATCCACCGTAAAACAGTGCGTCGCCTTGTCGTTAAACAGCGCCTGCACCCGCGCCAGCGTATTTTCCTCAATACCTTTGCTGCCGTTGTCCTGGCGGTAGTTTTTCGCCTGTAGCTGGTATAAAGAATCGACGTTCTGCTGGTCAACAATCTTCCAGACCCGCTGTTGCTCAGCAAACTGCACAAAACGCTCCAGCGACTGGCTGAGCCGCTTCCAGGAAACCGGCTTCAGGATGTAATCAAACGCCCCGTTACGAATGGCCTGGCTGCAGGTGTCCATATCGCTGGCGGCGGTGATGAAAATCACTGAACAGTTGGCGCGGGCGAGCATCGGGTTACTGATAAGGGTGATGCCTTTCCCGTCCGGCAGGTAGTTATCCAGCAACATCAGCTGCGGCTGTTTACTTTCAAGCTCAACCTGCGCTTGCGCCAGCGACGAGGCAATCCCCACCAGTCTAAGACGCGGATGTTTGCCGATCAGCTCTGCGTGCAGTTGCGCCAGTTCGTTCTCGTCTTCAACTATCAGTACGTCGATAAGTTCATGTTGCATAATCGGTATCTTCCTGTTCCTGTGCGGGATGCCGGGCGGTTCCCGTGGCGGGGATAAACAGTGAGAAAATCGCCCCCCGCGGCGTATTATCGGCAACCTCAATTGCACCGCCAGCCTGTGTGACATAGCTTTCGATCAGATACAAACCAATGCCGTGATCGCCGCGCGTTTTGGTGGTGATGCCTCGCTCAAATATCCTGTCACGGATCTCCGGTTTAATGCCAACGCCCTGATCGGCCACTTCGATGATGAGTTCTTGTTCGCTCAGTTTTATCAGCACTTCCACAGGAGCATGCAGAAGCGGCGAGCGCTGGGTCGCTTCAATGGCGTTATCCAGCAGGTTGCCAATGATAGAAATCAGCGCCTCCTCAGGCAGCGCGAGGAACGGTCTGTCCAGACGACAGATCGGGTCGAAGTTCAGCTCGACGCCTTTCTCCCGCGCCCGCGCGGCTTTCCCCAGCAGCAGGCCGCACAGGGTCGGGGAGCTGAAGCGCGAAGAGATAAAGTCCAGCAGCTCCTGAGCGTGTTCCGACTGCGCCTGAATGTAGCCAATCGCCTCCTCGTAGCGGCCCATATGCAACAGGCCGGAGAGAGTGGTCATCCGGTTTAGCTGCTCGTGACGCATAATGCGCAGGTTATCAACATAGCGTTTGACCTGGCTGAGCTGGGCGCTGAGCGAGTCGATCTCGTTGCGATCGCGGAAGGTGATCACCCAGCCCTGCAGAGAGTTCTCCAGCATGATGCGCACCCGGCTGGCGATCACCGTGAGATCGTTAAAGCGGCAAATCTCGTCATGGGTATCTTTGGCGAGCATCGTTTGTGTTTCGAAGAACGGAACAGGATCGATTACCTCGCTTATCAGCTGCCCGCGCAGTTCCCGGGCCGGCTGGCTCAGGCCCAGCAGTTTACGTGCCGCCTGGTTAATCACTTCTATTCGCCGTTCATCGTCAATGGCGATCACCCCTTCATAAATGGACTCCATCATCGCCTTCTGCTGGCGCACAAGCAGACCAATCTCTCGCGGCTCCAGGGAGAAAATCTGCTTCTTGATACTGCGGGTAAAGAACCAGGAGAAGATAAAGAGGGCAAGCAGTAACAGTACGGCGGCGATCAGGATGTTAACCACTTTACTGACGGTGATGGTTTCAAGATAGCTGGTGAGATAGCCTACCGAGACAATCCCCACTACCTGACCGGCATCGTTAAAAATGGGCGCTTTGCTGCGCAGCGAAATGCCTAATCCTCCCTTGCGGATGGTGGTGGTGCTTTTACCGCGCAGGACCTCTTCGTTGTCTCCGCCGACCAGCGTATGGCCCACTCTGTCCGCAAAAACGGAATGAAACAGATGCAGCCCTTTGTTATCGCCAATCACAATAAAACTGGCATCACTGTGGGTGGCTATTTTCTGCATAAAATCGTGAATGGCGTTGATATCTTTTTGTTCGACTTCTTTTCGTAATGACGGAATAAGGGCGATCTCTTCCGCCTGTATTTTTGCGCGTGCGCTCATTTCCTGATAAAGTTGTCGGCTAACGTCGACATAATAATATCCGCCCAGCAAAGCAAAAAGCACTGAGAAAAAGACAACCAGCGAAACAAACAGCTTAATCTGAAACGATACTTTCATAACAATCACGCGTGGTATCAACGAGGTTTGTCAATATATCATCTTTTTTCGCGTGGATACCCGCTTTGCCGAAAACTTGTGATCCCTTGCACAGCAAGGCCTGCAAAAGAATTATCTGAAAGGGTTTTCCCTTAAACACGACCGTGTAAATGTTATTTGTTTGTTCGGTTTAGAAAAGAAACCATAAAAACCACGGCAATAAATAAGGGGCAAATCACATTAAATAAAAGAAACCATTAAAACCATAGTCGCCATTAAAACTTCGCTTTTAATATGCCATTCCTCACATAAAGTAAGCCTTTGTGACTCTAAGCTGAACGCACAAAATAACTAAGGGGCTTATTATGAGCACAACTGACGATTCTTTCTCTGTTACCCACGACCCGATTGATATTCAGCGGCCATCGCTCAAAGAGCGCTGGTGGCATATTATGGATACCTGGAAAATCGGGATTATTCCTCTGCCGCTGTTTGTCCTGGCGGGCGCGCTGATTGCCATTGATTGTCTGGGCGGAAAACTGCCAAGCGATATCGTGGTGATGGTGGCGACGCTGGCGTTCTTCGGATTTGCCTGCGGTGAGTTCGGCAAACGCCTGCCGATTGTCGGCAAGCTCGGCGCGGCGGCGATTTGCGCCACCTTTATCCCCTCCGCGCTGGTCTATTACGGCCTGTTGCCGGATGTGGTAGTGGAATCCACCACTAAGTTCTATAAATCCACCAACATTCTTTATCTCTACATCTGCTGCATTATTGTCGGCAGCATCATGAGCATGAACCGCACCGTGCTGATTCAGGGCTTCCTGCGCATCTTCTTCCCGATGCTGTGCGGCGAGATCGTCGGCATGCTGGTGGGGATGGGCGTGGGTCTGGCGCTGGGTCTTGAGCCGTTCCAGATCTTCTTCTTTATCATTCTGCCGATTATGGCAGGCGGCGTGGGCGAAGGGGCTATCCCGCTCTCCATCGGCTACGCCACCCTGCTGCACATGGATCAGGGCGTGGCGCTCGGTCGCGTGCTGCCGATGGTCATGCTCGGCGGGCTGACCGCTATCATCATCTCCGGCTGTCTGAACCAACTGGGCAAGCGTTATCCGCACCTGACCGGTGAAGGTCAGCTGATGCCGAACCGCGCGAATGCCGATGCCACCGTTTCTCAACCGGCGTTCTCTGGCAAAGCGGACGTCACCACCATCGCCTCCGGTGCGTTGCTGGCGGTGCTGCTCTACATGCTGGGCATGCTCGGCCACAAGCTGATTGGTCTGCCTGCGCCGGTTGGCATGCTGTTTATGGCGGTGCTGGTGAAGCTCTGCAACGGTGCCTCTCCGCGTCTGCTGGAAGGCTCTCAGGTGGTGTACAAATTCTTCCAGACCTCGGTGACCTATCCCATCCTCTTCGCGGTCGGTGTGGCGATCACCCCATGGCATGAACTGGTCGCGGCCTTCACGCTGACTAACCTGCTGGTGATTATCAGTACCGTCTCTTCACTGGTGGCGACCGGCTTCTTCGTCGGCAAAAAGATTGGTATGCACCCGATTGATGTCGCCATCGTCTCCTGCTGCCAGAGTGGCCAGGGCGGTACCGGTGACGTGGCGATCCTGACCGCAGGCAACCGTATGAGCCTGATGCCCTTCGCCCAGATTGCTACCCGTATCGGCGGCGCGATTAACCTCTCTATCTCACTGCTGATTCTGGGCAACTTCCTCGTTTAAGTTTTCAGGAAAGAACAATGAAACTCGCAAGCTTTTTATACCAGGGAAAACGCAGCTACGGCATCGTCCAGGCCGAAGGTGTGATTGATTTAGGTCGCCGTCTCGGCGACCGCTACAGCGACCTCAAAGCGCTGCTGCAGGGCAACGGGCTGGCGCAGGCCACCCGTTACCTGAACGATGCCGTGGACGTGCCGATGAGCGCCATCACCTTCTTACCGGTGATTGAGCAGCCGGAAAAAATCCTCTGCGTCGGCATGAACTACGCCGACAAGCGCAAGGAGTTTGACCAGCACAACCCGGCACCGACGCTGTTCGTGCGCTTCCCGGATTCGCAGACCGGCCACAACGAGCCGGTGCTGAAGCCGCGTCACTCCAGCGAATTCGACTACGAAGGCGAGCTGGCTGTGATCATCGGCAAGGGCGGGGAAAACATCAGCCGTGACGAGGCGCTGCGCCACGTGGCGGGCTACAGCTGCTATATGGACGGCTCCGCCCGCGACTGGCAGCACACCTGGTTTACAGCCGGTAAGAACTGGCGTCAGACCGGCGCGTTTGGCCCGTGGATGGCAACGGCCGATGAGATCCCGGACCCGCACAGGCTGGCGATCCGCACCTGGCTGAATGGCCGCATGGTGCAGGAAGATAACACCAGCAGCATGATCCACAAGGTTGCGGAGCTGATCGAGTACATCAGCACCTTTACCCGCTTAAGTCCGGGCGATGTGATCATCACCGGCTCCCCGGGCGGGGTGGGTAAAAAGCGTAATCCGCCGCTGTTTATGAAAGAGGGGGATCGCATTGAAGTGGAGATCGAGCATATCGGTCATCTGAGCAACGTGATTGTGGAAGCGCCAGCCACCGGGCTTGCGGCGGCACACTGAGAAAGGCGGCATGAACAGTCAACCCATCGATTTTCGCCACACGCTGGTGGCGAAACACCCGGAACGCTTAAGCCAGATCCGTTATCTGCTTGCAGACAGCGGCCTTGGCCTGGACAACGACATCACGCTGTTTGTCGAAGCCTGGTCTGGCGCGCAACTGGTGGGTTGCGCCGGTCTTGCCGCCAACGTCATCAAGTGTGTGGCCGTGAACGAGCAGCTTCGCGGCGAGAACCTCAGTGCGCGCTTGCTGGCGGAGGTGCAGAATGCGGCGCTGGAGCGCGGTCATTTTCACCTCTTCCTCTGCACGCGACCGTGCAATAAGGAGCGCTTTGCGCGTAGCGGCTTCTGGCCGATTGCCCAGAGCGGCAACAACGCCGTGCTGATGGAGAACACTCCGCAGGGGATCGAGCGTTACTGCCGTTCCCTGGGCAGGATGCGCAAGGGCGGGGAGAAGACTGGCGCGATAGTGATGAACGCCAACCCGTTCACCCTCGGCCACCGTCATCTGGTGGAGCAGGCGGCGATGCAGTGTGACGCCCTGCACCTGTTTGTGGTGCGTGAAGATGCCTCGTTCTTTCCGTTCAGCGCGCGCCTCGGAATGGTGCGTGCGGGCGTCGCGCATCTGCCAAATGTGACCGTGCACGAAGGCTCGCAGTACATCATCTCCCGCGCCACCTTCCCGGCCTACTTTTTGAAAGAGACCGGCAAAGTGCAGCAGGCGTGGAGCGAAATCGACGTGCTGATCTTCCGCGACTTTATCGCACCGGCGCTGGGCATTACCCATCGTTTTATCGGCTCCGAGCCGTTTTGCGATATCACCCGTCAGTACAACCAGACGCTGCACGCCTTGCTGAGCCCGCAGATTGAGGTGGTGGAAATGCCGCGCATCAAGGCCACCGGCAATGCCATTTCAGCGTCCGAAGTGCGCCGCTTGCTCAAGACTCAGCAGTTTTCCCGGATCCGGGAGATTGTCCCGGACTCCACCTTCGCGCACCTCGAAACACACTACCGTGCGAGTGCCGAAGTCGCTTAACTACCAGGAATTTATCATGAAAATTGTAAGGGAGGCGCTGGCCGGAACGCAGGAGTCCAGCGACCTGATGGTGAAAATTGCTCCCGCTCACGGCGAGCTGGAGATAGTCATCCACAGTGAAGTGATTAAGCAGTTTGGCGAGCAAATTCGCCAGGTGGTCAACGAGACATTGCGCGCCATGAACGTGCACCAGGGACTTATCATTATTGAAGATAAAGGGGCGCTGGACTGTGTGATCCGCGCCCGCCTGCAAAGTGCGCTTCTGCGTGCTGCCGATGAACAGGCCATTAACTGGGGGGCGCTGAAATGAGCAAACTCCGCCGCAGTATGTTGTTCCTGCCGGGCGCCAACGCCGCCATGCTTTCAACTGCGTTTATCTACCGTCCAGACTCCATCATGTTTGACCTTGAAGATGCCGTTGCTCTGCGCGAGAAAGACACCGCGCGAATGCTGGTGTTCCACGCCCTGCAGCACCCGATGTATCAGGACATCGAAACCGTGGTGCGCATTAACCCGCTGAGCACGCCGTTTGGCTTGCTGGATCTGGAAGCCGCCGTGCGTGCCGGCGTGGACGTGATCCGCCTGCCGAAAACCGACACCCCGGACGACATCTACGAGCTGGAAGGCCATCTTGAGCGTATCGAGCAGGAGTGCGGGCGCGAGGTTGGTTCTACCCGCGTGATGGCGGCGATTGAATCGGCCATTGGCGTTATCAACGCCGTGGCGATTGCCCGCAGCTCGCCGCGCCTGATCGGCATTGCGCTGGCGGCTTTTGACTACGTGATGGACATGCAGACCGAGCGCGGCGACGGCACCGAGCTGTTCTACGCCCGCTGCGCCGTGCTGCACGCCGCTCGCGCAGCAGGCATCGACGCCTTCGACGTGGTGTGGTCAGACGTTAACGATGAGGCCGGATTCCTGCGCGAGGTCGATCTGATCCGCAAGATGGGCTTTAACGGCAAATCGCTGATCAACCCGCGCCAGATAGACCTGCTGCATAACGCCTACGCGCCGACCCAGGAAGAGGTGGATCACGCCCTGCGGGTGATTGAAGCGGCAGAAGAGGGCGAACGTAACGGCCTTGGCGTGGTGTCGCTCAACGGCAAGATGGTGGATGCACCGATTATTAACCACGCGCAGGTGGTGCTCGAACGCGCGGCGGCTTCCGGCGTGCGTCGGTAAGGATGACACAATGAACCAGACAGAACTTCTCCATGTGAATTTTCCCCATCTGCGGGAGTTAAAACCGTTTGATACCGCCCACAGCGCCACGCCGTGGCTGGCGGACAGCGACGCGAAACACAGCCGTAAACTCTGCGCCTCCATTGAAGAGGCGGTGAGGCGTAGCGGCCTGAAGGACGGAATGACCATCTCCTTCCACCACGCGTTTCGTGAAGGCGACCGGGTGATCAACACCGTCGTGGCGCTGCTGGCGCGGATGGGCTTCAAAAACCTGACCCTCGCCTCCAGCTCGCTGATGACCTGCAACGACGCGCTGATCGAGCATATTGCAAGCGGGGTGATCGCCCGGATCTACACCTCCGGCATGCGTGGCAAGCTGGCGGATGCCATCTCCCACGGGCTGATGGACGAGCCGGTACAAATTCACTCTCACGGCGGGCGCGTAAAGCTGCTGCAGGACGGTGAGCTGAACATTGACGTGGCGTTTCTTGGCGTGCCGTGCAGCGATGAGTTTGGTAACGCCAACGGCACGCACGGGAAATCGTGCTGCGGCTCGCTGGGCTACGCGATGGTGGACGCCCATTTTGCCCGCAAGGTGGTGTTGTTGACGGAAGCGCTGGTGCCGTTCCCCAATATGCCCGCCAGCCTGGTGCAGGATCAGGTGGACTACATCGTGCAGGTGGAGAGCGTGGGCGATCCGGCAAAAATCAGCGTCGGCGCGGCGCGCGTCACCAGTAACCCGCGCGAGCTGATGATTGCCCGCTATGCGGCGGATGTGATTGAGCACTCCGGCTATTTTAAACCGGGCTTCTCGATGCAGACCGGCTCCGGCGCGGCGGCCACCGCCTGCACCCGCTTTATGGAAGAGAAGATGGAGCGCAGCGGCGTGAAGGCACGCTTTGCGCTGGGTGGCATCACCGGCAGCCTGGTAGATCTGCACGAGAAGGGGCTGATTGAAAAGCTGCTCGATACCCAGTGCTTCGACGGCCAGGCGGCGGCCTCGCTGGCGCGCAACCCGAACCACGTGGAGATCTCCACTAACGTCTACGCCAACCCCGGCAGTAAGGCGGCAAGCTGCGACCAGCTCGACGTAGTGATCCTCAGCGCGCTGGAGATTGACGTCGATTTCAACGTTAACGTCATTACCGGCTCCGATGGCGTGATGCGCGGCGCGTCCGGCGGGCACTGCGACGTGGCCGCCGCGGCGAACCTGACCATCGTCGTTGCGCCGCTGCTGCGCAGCCGCATTCCGACGGTGGTGAAGCGCGTTACCACACGCCTCACGCCGGGCGAAAGCATCGACGTGCTGGTCACCGATCACGGCATTGCGGTCAACCCGGCGCGCCCGGAGATCCGCGAACGCCTCATGGAAGCAGGGCTGAAGGTTGTGGATATCAACGCCCTCTATGAGCGGGCGATTTCGCTGACAGGCGTACCGAAACCAATTGAATTCACCGACAAAATTGTCGGGGTGATCCGCTACCGCGACGGCAGCGTGATCGACACCGTTCGACAGGTAAAGGAGTGAATATGACCATTGCGACACCCGTGCGGGCGGGTGTCAGCCTGGACGCGCTGCTGGCGGCGAAAGAGCGCCGCGCGGCCCGTCAGGCTGACTGGCTTACGCACTATCAACAACCGGTGATCTCCCTCACGCTGATAACACCCGGGGAGATCAAAGACAGCCTGCGCTATCGCAACACCATGGGCGTGGCGTTACAAATGTGCGACCAGCTATTGTGGGAAAACCGTTGGCAGGTGCTGGACCGCCAGGTGCTGTGGCTCCCGACCGGGCCCGAAGCGCTGTGGTGTGTGGCCCATCCCGCGGCAGAAATCAAAGCCCACTGTGCGGAGCTGGAGCAGACGCACCCGCTTGGCAGGCTGTGGGATCTGGATGTGATTTGCCCTGAAAACGGCCACGTTGGACGTCAGTCGCTGGGCTCAAATCTCAGACGCTGTCTGATTTGCGATGAACCTGCCCACGCCTGTTCCCGTTCGCGCAAACATCCTGTGGAGCAGGTGGTGGCGCGCGTGGAGAAGATGATCGATGACTGGTTTGCTCGCGACTAAACCGCGCCCGCTTAACGTCCCCGCGCTTGCCGCAGAGGCGCTGTGGCAGGAGCTGGCGCTGACACCGAAACCGGGGCTGGTGGACAGGCTCAATAACGGCTCCCATCGCGATATGGATCACGCGCTGTTTGTCCGCAGCATTATGGCGATTACGCCGTGGTTTTCGCGCTTTGCTGAGTTGGGTAACACGCATGCCGATAAACCCGCAGGCGAACAGTTACGGCTCCTCCGCCCGATGGGGATGGCCTGTGAGCAGGCGATGTATGCCGCGACGAACGGGGTGAACACGCACAAAGGGGGCATTTTTGCCCTTGGTTTACTCTGCTTCGCCGCCGGGCGTGTGAAAAATATCTCCGCAGAAAGCCTCTGTTGTGAGGTGAGTAACATCTGCCACGGGCTGGTTTCGCGAGAGCTGGCCGAACGCAGCGGGCAGGCGACGGCGGGGGAGCGGCAGTTCCGGCAGTACGGCTTAACCGGCGCGCGCGGCGAGGCGGAGAGTGGTTTTGCGACGGTGCGTAAAGCGCTGGCGCAGTGGAACGGACATTCACTTCACGGCCTGCTGTTACGCCTGATGGCAATCAATCAGGACAGCAATCTGGTGTCGCGCGGCGGCATTGAGGGGCTGGGCTACGTTCAGAACTATGCGCGGGAACTGCTGGCTGACGGCTGGGATGGTGAAGCGTTGCGTAGAATGGATAACGCATTGATTGAACGCAACCTGAGCCCGGGCGGCAGCGCGGATTTGCTGTCGGTGGGGTGGGTGCTTGCTGCAATAAAATAGCCGGGTGGCGGCTTCGCCTACCCGGCACAATAATCAATGCGCGACTGGCTGTGCGCCGTGCGGTTCGCGTACATGCTTGTACTGGAACAGCACGATAAACGCGAAGAACAGCACCAGCGAGTATGCGGCGAAGATAAGCCACACTGGCTGCCAGTCGGTAATGCCGTTGGTGGTATACATCTCAACCACTTTACCGCTCACCACGCCGCCCAGGATACAGCCGAAGCCGTTGGTCATCATCAGGAACATACCCTGTGCGCTGGCGCGGATTTCAGGTTTCACCTCTTTTTCCACAAACACCGAACCAGAGATGTTGAAGAAGTCGAAGGCGCAGCCGTAAACAATCATCGACAGAACCAGCAGCACGGTGCCGAACGGGCTTGGGTCGCCGTAGGCGAACAGGCCGAAGCGCAGCATCCACGCGGCAATACTGATCAGCATGACGTTCTTGATGCCGTAGCGGCTCAGGAAGAACGGGATGGTCAGGATGAACAGCGTCTCAGAGATCTGCGAGATGGACATCATTACCGAGGCATGTTCAACGATAAAGCTGCCTGAGAACAGCGGGTTATTATCGAAGCTGTGCAGGAAGGTATTGCCGAACATGTTGGTGATTTGCAGTTCCGCGCCCAGCAGCATGGAGAAGATAAAGAAGATCGCCATGCGTTTGTTTTTAAACAGCGCGAAAGCGTCCAGGCCAAGCATGGTGCTCCAGCTCTGGTTTTTCTGCTGGTTAGATACCGGAATATGCGGCAGCGTCAGGGTAAACAGTGCCAGCACCACGGAGAGCGCCGCACCGATGTAGAGCTGCATATGGCTCAGTTCAAAGCCCGCGAAGCTCACGCCCCACATTGCCATAATAAAACCGATGGTGCCCCAGATACGGATAGGCGGGAAGTCGGTCACGATATCCATATCGGCGGATTTCAGGCGGTAGTAGGAGATGGTGTTGATCAGCCCAAGCGTTGGCATGTAGGCCAGCGAGTTAAGCAGGATCACCATAAACATCGCCCCCGGCGTGGTGACCTGGGCTGCCATAAACAGCGTGCCCGCGCCCACCAGGTGGCAAAGCATGTACAGCCATTTCGCACTCAACCATTTATCCGCCACGATCCCCAGCAGCGTTGGCATAAAGACCGCCGCGATACCCAGCGAGCTGTAGACGGCACCGATTGACGCACCATCGAACTTGAGCGTCACAAACATATAGGAGCCGAGTGTAGTCAGCCAGCTACCCCACAGGCAGAACTGCAGAAACGACAATATTTTAAGCTGCAGCTTAAGGTTCATGTTACTTTCCTCACAAGTGAGCGGGAGATATGTTGTTATAGGAACATTCAGGGTTGTTATTTGATGCAATTCTATCAGTTGGCAACGATATGTTTTGTTACCTCCCGCAAAAAAATGCAATCCACATTAATTTGCAGTTTGGATTGTGATGCAAATAACATTTTCGTATGGGTGGGGTGAGATGGGGTAGGTGCGGCCTGATGCCCTCACCCTGGCCCTCTCCCACAGGGAGAGGGAACTTGAATACCCTCTCACTTTGGGAGAGGGCAGGGTGAGGAGGGTTATTTTCTAGCGGCGACGATAGTTCTTCTGCGCCGTATTCACCTTATACAGATAACGACGGGATTCCGCAGACGGGTGGCGGGTGGTGAGGGTGGCGTAGACATCCCCCGGCGCCATGCTGTTGATGATATTTGCGGCCTGCACTTTGTCATTCGAGAAGACACGCAGCACGCTGCCTGCACCGCCGTTGTAAGCGGTAATGACCGCATAACGACGTGAGGTTGGGTTATCAATCCCGCCCAGATAGACATTATTCAGCATCGCCAGATAGGCCGTGCCGGTATCAATGTTGCTTTGCGGGTCAAACAGATAGCTACGGCTCGGCGTGCCCGATTTCCCCTGTGCGCGGAACACGTCTTTACCGGCGCTGTGCTGGACAACCTGCATCAGCCCCAGCGCGTCGGAACGGCTCACGGCGTACGGGTTAAAGGACGATTCGGTCTGCATGATCGCCAGGATCAGCGACTCATCCACGCCATATTTACGTGACGCCTGACGCACCATGCCCAGATACTTATGCGCACGCTTGTCGAGGTGGTTCGGCACCAGGTTAATTGTGACGCTATAAATCACTTTCAGGCCGTTGGTGCGGCTTTTCAGACGCGTTTGCAGCAGATAGTCGGCGAATTTCGTGGCGCGGCCTTCCCAGCGGATTGGCTGACCGGTCTGGTCCACGACCTGACCGTACAGGAACGGCTCTTTAGAAATGGTAATGTCGTCGGCGTCGGAGTAGAGATCGATTGAACCCGGATCGTCGCCCATCAGCAGGGTTTTGATAATGGCCTGCCGTAAATGCGCCGCTGGGTCAGTCCCCGCGATGGTTTCAACCGTGATCGTACCGTCATCGAAGTTGATGTGGCTACGGGTCTGGTAGGCGTCGGTGTACTTAACGTAATCCTTAGGTCCGGCGATAAGAACTTCGTTAAATCCCCATATGTTCTCGATGTTGTGGGCAAACTGCCCCATCAAAATATCAAAACCGTTGGTGTCCTTAACCCAGGCTTCGTTGTATTCATCGCCTTTTTTGGATGAACACGAGACAAGCAACGGCGCAACAAGGGCTAGCGCTAAAATTTTTTTCATCATTCCGGGAGTGCGTGTTGTGTTTGCTTGAACGGCGGGGTTTCCCCCGCGCGCTGTTATTTTTCCGGCGGCGTATAGCCTTCGATGTGCACGTCTTTACCTTCGAACAGGAAGTTCACCATCTCCTGCTCCAGCAGCTTGCGGTGTTCCGGGTTCATCATGCTGAGTTTTTTCTCGTTAATCAGCATGGTCTGTTTTTTCTGCCACTGTCCCCAGGCTTCTTTGGAGATCTCGTTATAAATGCGCTTACCCAGTTCGCCCGGATAGAGCTGGAAGTCCTGGCCTTCAGCGTCGCGCTGCAGGAAAGTACAAAAAATGGTTCTGGCCATACTCATTCCTCTTTTTTAGCCGATGCTAAACCATTGCACCGGCACGTAATTGTTGTAACAGGCGCTCCACGGGAGCCGCCAGCCCGACTGATGGCGGTTGCGCTAAGTTATACCAGAGAGCGGTGCCTTCATCCATGCACGAGGCGAAGGAGGACACGGGAAGCCACATCGGCACAATATCCAGATGGAAATGGCTGAAAGTGTGGCGAAACGCGGTCTGCTGCGTCAGGTTATCGGCAGCAATGCCGCGCTGTTTAAGCCAGGCCCGCAGCGTGGCTTCATCTTCAAACTGTGGGAAGCAGTATAGACCACCCCAGAGGCCGCTCGGCGGGCGCTGCGCCAGAAAGACCTCGTCCCCGTGCTGCATCAACAGCATGTAACCGGTGCGCTCCGGCAGCGTCTGCTTCGGCTTTTTACCGGGATACTGCGCCCAGGAATGATTTGCGTACGCCACGCACAGGTTATTGAGCGGGCAGAGCTCGCATTTTGGTTTCGAGCGGGTGCAGACCATCGCACCCAGATCCATCATCGCCTGGTTAAACCGCTCCACGCCCTTTGCCGGGGTCACCGCTTCGCTGATCTCCCACAGCCGCTTTTCGACCTCTTTTTTCCCCGGCCAGCCGTCAACCGCATAGCAACGTGCCAGCACGCGCTTCACGTTACCGTCAAGGATCGGGAAATGCTTGCCGAGGGACAGTGAGAGGATGGCACCCGCGGTGGATCGCCCAACGCCGGGTAAATCCGCCACCTCGTCGAAGGTTTCCGGGAATTTACCGTTGTGGCGCGTCGCGACCTGCTGTGCGGCTTTGTGCAGATTGCGCGCGCGGGCGTAGTAGCCAAGCCCTGTCCACAGGTGCAGCACCTCGTCTAACGGCGCGTTGGCCAGATCGGTTACCGTGGGAAAGCGCGCCATAAAACGCTCAAAGTAAGGGATCACCGTGGCAACCTGCGTTTGTTGCAACATCACTTCGGAGAGCCATACTTTGTAAGGCGTTTTTTCAATTTGCCAGGGCAGGGTTTTACGCCCGTATTTGTCGTACCAGTCCAGCACCTGGGCTGAAAATTGAGAGGCTTGCATGGTCATCGATTCGTCTAATCAGGGACGCCGATTGCAGCACAGCGTCAATCTGCTGTAAACCGGATCTTTCCCATGCTTGCATAGAAGCCTTAACTTTGGATAATGCCCGTTTCCCGAACATTCTCACAAGCAGACAACTCTTTTATGAAAAACGACGTCATTTCACCGGAATTTGATGAAAACGGTCGCCCGCTGCGCCGTATTCGCAGCTTTGTCCGCCGTCAGGGTCGCCTGACAAAAGGGCAGCAACACGCGCTGGACAACTACTGGCCGGTGATGGGCGTTGAGTTCAGCGAGCAGCCGCTCGATTTTGCCGACCTGTTCGGTCGCGATGCGCCAGTGACCCTGGAGATCGGCTTTGGTATGGGCACCTCGCTGGTGACCATGGCGAAAGCCCGCCCGGAGCAGAACTTCCTCGGCATAGAAGTGCATTCTCCAGGCGTTGGCGCGTGTCTG
The DNA here is from genome assembly GCF_049237765.1 of Enterobacter cloacae complex sp. SHL021. Classification (NCBI taxonomy): domain Bacteria; kingdom Pseudomonadati; phylum Pseudomonadota; class Gammaproteobacteria; order Enterobacterales; family Enterobacteriaceae; genus Enterobacter; species Enterobacter cloacae complex sp. SHL021. The sequence goes on from NZ_JBMKJG010000032.1 coordinate 18,478, forward strand.
GCCACCGCCCACGAAGAGGGGGTCGAGAACCTGCGCGTGATGTGTCACGACGCGGTGGAAGTGCTGCACAAAATGATTCCTGACAATTCTTTGAACATGGTTCAGCTCTTTTTCCCTGACCCGTGGCACAAAGCACGTCATAATAAGCGCCGTATCGTTCAGGCGCCGTTTGCTGAGCTGGTAAAAAGTAAGCTGAAACTGGGCGGTGTCTTCCATATGGCGACCGACTGGGAACCGTATGCGGAACATATGCTGGAAGTGATGTCGTCTCTGGACGGGTATAAAAACCAGTCAGAGAGCAACGACTATGTACCGCGTCCGGAATCGCGTCCGGTAACGAAATTTGAACAGCGTGGCCATCGTCTTGGTCACGGCGTATGGGACTTAATGTTCGAGAGGGTGAAATAATGGCAAAGAATCGTAGCCGTCGTCTGCGTAAAAAGATGCACATCGAAGAATTCCAGGAAGTGGGCTTCTCCGTTGCCTGGCGTTTCCCGGAAGGCACCAGCGTTGAGCAGATCGATCAGGACGTTGATGCGTTCATCAACGAGGTGATCGAGCCAAACAAGCTGGCCTTCGACGGTAGCGGCTATCTGGCGTGGGAAGGTCTTATCTGCACCCAGGAAGTGGGTAAATGCACCGAAGAACATCAGGCGCTGGTACGTAAATGGCTTGAAGACCACAAACTGGAAGATGTCCGCGTCAGCGAACTTTTCGACGTTTGGTGGGACTAATAAAGAAGTCAGGGGCCAGCATTAGCTGGCCCATTTTGTCTGAGGGAGTGTTAAAGATGCGCAAAACGTTGCTGGCTGTTGTCTTAATGGCAACCGGATTCACCGCCCATGCGGAGTATAAATGTAGCGTCACCCCGCGTGATGACGTGGTGTTAAGTCCGCAAACCGTTCAGGTTAAAGGTGAGAACGGCAATCTGGTCATCACGCCGCAGGGTGATGTCACGTTCAATGGCAAACAGTACAATCTGACCGCCGCGCAGCGTGAGCAGGCCAGAGACTACCAGGCCGATTTGCGTACCGCGCTGCCGTGGATTGACGAAGGCGCGCTAACCCGCGTGGAGAAAGGCCGCGTCGCGCTGGACAAGATCATTACCAAAGAGGTGGGTGAGAGCAGCAACATGCGCACCCGCCTGACGAAGCTCGACAAACAGCTGAAAGAGCAGATGAACCGGATTATCGAGCATCGTACCGACGGCCTGACGTTCCACTACAAAGCGATTGATCAGGTGCGTGCTGACGGCCAGCAGCTGGTGAATCAGGCCATGGGCGGCATCCTGCAGGACAGCATTAACGAGATGGGCGCCAAAGCGGTACTGAAAGGCGGCGGTAACCCGCTGCAGGGTGTGCTGGGTAGCCTGGGCGGTCTGCAGACCTCGATTCAGAACGAGTGGAAGAATCAGGAAGCCGATTTCCAGCAGTTCGGTAAAGACGTGTGTAAACGCGTGGTGTCGCTGGAAGACAGCAGGAAGGCGCTGGTGGGGACGTTGAAGTAATTAACTTCACCCCTCACCCTAACCCTCTCCCCAAGGGGGCGAGGGAATGGTTTGCTCCCTCTCCCTTTCAGGGAGAGGGCCGGGGTGAGGGTAGTAGCATTTGCAGGGTTTCCCGTTTTTTTTCTAATACCGCCTCTTCGTTGTTCCAGATTTCGTTATTCCAGAATCGAATGACATACCAGCCTTTCTCGTTAAGCCAACGTGTCCTTTGACGATCGTATTCTTGCTTTTCGTCATGCTGCCCGCCATCTAACTCAACTGCCAAACGTGCTTTGCAGCATGCGAAATCCAGAATGTAGTGACCTACCGGATGTTGTCGACGAAATTTATAATTTTCGAAACGGCGGCTGCGAAGTAAATACCACAGTCGTCTCTCTTCCTTCGTCAGTTCGCGTCTGAGCTGTTTTGCATAAGAATATATAATTTCCATCCCCACACTCTGCCAGCCTTTCCCTTAGCTGGCAGAACGGGATGCAAAATCCTGAATCAGCCTTCAGATTCTTCGGCGAGGAACAGCTCAAGAAGGGAGTTTAAGAACAGTTTGCCGTGCTCGGTGATCTGCCAGTATTCCTCACATTCCGTGAGATACCCCTGTGCCAGCGCCTCGTCAATTTGTGGGCGAATCACGGTTTCCGGCAACCCGGTATAAAGGGCAAACTCTTTACGCGGCGCGGCTTCCAGCAGGCGGAAGCGGTTCATAAAGAACTCAAACGGCTTGTCCGCCGCCTCGACATCGTGCTGACGTTCGAGATAACGACCTTCCATATACCCGCGCGGATGGCGCGTTTTTGCGGTACGCAGGATACGCCCGTCAGGGAACGTCACTTTACCGTGCGCGCCGCAGCCAATGCCCAGATAGTCGCCAAAGCGCCAGTAGTTCAGGTTGTGCTGGCACTGGTAGCCCGGCTTCGCATAGGCCGACGTTTCGTACTGCTGATAGCCTGCGGCGGTCAACAGTTGATGGCCCTGCTCAAAGATATCCCACAGCGCATCGTCATCCGGCAGCACCGGTGGACGAGAGCCAAACAGCGTATTGGGCTCGATGGTCAGCTGATACCACGAAAGATGCGGCGGGTTCAGGGCAATCGCCTGACGCAAATCGTCCAGCGCCTCTTCCAGCGACTGATCCGGCAGGCCGTGCATCAGGTCGAGGTTAAAACTGCGCAGACCCAGCCCAGTAGCCAGCTTTGCCGCCCGCTTCGCCTCTTCCGGGCCGTGAATACGCCCCAGTCGTTTTAACTTCGGCTCGCTAAAGCTCTGCACGCCGATGGAAATCCGGTTCACGCCCGCCCGCTGATACTCGACAAAACGGTCGGCCTCAACGGTACCGGGGTTGGCTTCCATCGTAATTTCAGCATCCGCTGCCAGATTCAGGCGCGCACGCACGCCGTCCAGCAGCGTCTGCATCGCCGGGCCTGACAGCAGGCTCGGCGTACCGCCACCAATAAAAATGGTCTTCACTTCACGTCCCTGTGCGTAAGGTACATCGGCATCCAGGTCGGCCAGCAGATGTGCAACGTAATCATCGTGCGGCACTTCACCTTTCAGCGCATGCGAGTTGAAATCGCAGTACGGGCATTTCTGCACGCACCAGGGGATATGAATATAAAGACTCAGAGGCGGCAAATTAGCCATTACGCAGGGCTTCCAGTAACAATTTCAGGGCGCGTCCACGGTGGGAAATCGCGCTTTTCTCTTCGCGGGTCAGTTCCGCAGCGGTTTTGCCCTCAGTCAGGACAAAGAAAATCGGATCGTAGCCAAAGCCGCCGTTACCGGCTGCTTCACGGGTAATCACCCCCGGCCAGCTGCCGTGGCAGACGACAGGCGTGGGGTCTTCAGCGTGGCGCATATAGACCAGCACGCAGTGGAACTGCGCGGTACGCTGTTCGTCTGGCACATCCTTCAGGGCGACAAGCAGCTTTTCCAGATTCTGCTGGTCGGTGGCGTCCACGCCTGAATAGCGGGCAGAGTAAATGCCCGGAGCACCGCCCAGAAAATCAACCGCCAGACCGGAATCATCGGCAATCGCGGGCAGGCCGGTGACCTGTGCGGCATGGCGTGCTTTCAGGATCGCGTTTTCGATAAACGTCAGGCCGGTCTCTTCGGCGGACTCCACGCCCAGCTCGGTCTGCGCCACCACATCCAGCCCAAAATCATTTAATAGCGAGGCCAGCTCGCGCACTTTATCGGCGTTGCCGGTAGCGAGAACAACTTTCTGCATCGTTTTATCCTGTTAAATCAGAGCCGCGACTTCCGTCGGGATGGATTGCGGATTAAGGATTTTTACCTGTTTATGCCGCCCAAGTTCACCCTTTTCTATGATGACCTGGCTTTTAGCAACGCGAAACTGTTTTGCCAGATATTTGGTCAGATGCGCATTTGCCTGGCCATCTACCGGTGGGGCGGTGATGGCGACTTTTAACTCGTCGCCATGCAGTCCAACAATATTGTCACGGCTGGCTTTCGGCTGAATATACAGCCGTAAAACCAGCCCATCAGCGCAGGTGCTTACTGCACTCATAGCGCCATCCACAGCCCCGGCAGCAGCATATCGCCCGTGGACTGTAACAGCTCGGCAATGCCCATATTAACGACATACAGCAGCAGAACCAGGATCATCGGGGAAAAGTCGATGCCGCCCATTGACGGGAGCAGGTTGCGGATAGGGCGCAGCAGCGGTTCCGCCAGCTGAATCAGTGCATATTCCACCGGGCTACGGCCCTGGCTGACCCAACTCATGATGGCCATGACCAGCAGCACCCAGAAGATCAGCAGACCGATGGTTTTAATCAGGATCAGGACGGCAGCAATCCAGATGATCGGCTGGAAGGTGATGACCATAAACAGCACAATCGCTTTGATAACGCTCAGAATAAACGCTACCAGCAGAGATGCGCTGTCAATGGGGCCCATCGCCGGAATAATACGGCGCAGCGGCCCCACAACAGGTTGGGTGATTTTCACGACAAACTGCGAGAACGGGTTGTAAAAATCACAGCGGGCCCACTGCATCCAGACGCGCAGCAAAAGCGCCATCGTATACAGCTCAATGACCGTTGAGAGCAGGAAAGTCAACGTCTTCATGGCGTTCCTCAGGTTTCCTTATTATTGGGTGTAGTCGCGCGCACCGAAAATTGCCGTGCCGATGCGCACCATAGTGCTGCCTGCCGCGATGGCGGCTTCCATATCATCCGACATGCCCAGAGAAAGCGTGTCTACCGTTTCGTAGCGCGCTTTAAGCGCCCCAAATGCTACAGCCATTTGCTGTGCCACGGCAAACTGCCTTTCATAACTTGACTCAGGCGCCGGGATTGCCATCAAACCGCGCAGGGTTAAGCGCGGCAGTGCGGCCACTTCAGCCGCCAGCGCATCCAGCTCGCTCAGCGCAATGCCGGACTTGCTGTTTTCATCACTGATGTTGATTTGAATCAGCACGTTAAGCGCGGGCATCTCCGCCGGGCGCTGATCGTTCAGACGTGTGGCAATGCGCAGACGGTCGATGGTATGGCACCAGTCAAAGTGCTCTGCCACCAGACGGCTTTTATTCGACTGCAGTGGGCCAATAAAGTGCCATTGCAGGCCGGTATTCCCCTGCTCCTGGAAGTAGCGAATTTTATCCACGCCTTCCTGCACGTAGTTTTCACCAAATGCACGCTGGCCTGCATCAATCGCTTCTGCGATGGCGCTCGCAGGCTTGGTTTTGCTCACTGCAAGTAACGTAATTTCTTCTGAAGCACGGCCGCAACGTGTTGCTGCGGCTGAGATTTTGTCCCGGACCTGTGCCAGGTTATGCGCAATGTTGTTCATTTTCCGAGGAGTAATGTATGGATGTGGAAGAAATTGTGGCCCTTAGTGTAAAGCATAATGTCTCCGATCTACACCTGTGCAGTGATTCGCCACCGCGCTGGCGCAGAGTAGGCCGCCTTGAACCGGCTCCCTTTCCCTCTCCCGATGTGGATGCGTTACTGAAAACGTGGCTCAACGATGAGCAGCAGGGGGCATGGTGGGCAAGCGGGCAGGTGGATTTTGCCGTGACACTTACGGGAAACCAGCGCCTGCGCGCAAGCGCCTTTAAACAGATGAAGGGCAACTCAATCACGCTACGCCTGTTGCCCCGGGCCTGTCCGCAGCTCTCCGCCCTGGGGGTTCCCCGGGCTATCCCGGAACTCTTATCCCACGACAGCGGGCTGATACTGGTGACGGGGGCAACCGGCAGCGGCAAATCTACCACCCTTGCGGCAATGGTGGATTTTCTTAATCACCAGACGGATGGGCATATTCTGACGCTGGAAGATCCGGTGGAGTTTGTCTATCAGAGCGAACGTTGCCTGATTCAGCAGCGGGAGATAGGCCTGCACAGTCCCTCATTTGCCGAGGCGCTGCGCGCTGCGTTGCGTGAAGATCCGGATGTCATCCTGCTGGGAGAACTGCGCGACAGCGAAACGATCCGCCTGGCGCTGACGGCCGCTGAAACCGGGCATCTGGTGCTGGCGACGCTGCACACGCGCGGTGCCTCTCAGGCGATTGAACGGCTGGTCGATACGTTCCCGGCGCAGGAGAAAGACCCGGTGCGTAATCAGCTGGCCGGCAGCCTGCGGGCGGTGCTGGCGCAAAGACTGCTTCCCGACCTGCAGGGTGGGCGCGTCGCGCTGTATGAGCTGCTGGTGAATACGCCAGCGGCAGCGAACCTTATCCGCGAAGGTAAAACGTGGCAGTTGCCCGGGATTATTCAAACCGGTCAGCAGGCGGGGATGCAGAACTTTGACCAGAGCCTGGCAGAGCGACGGGCGCAGGGGCGGTTGTAAGCCCCGGCGATCAGTAACCCTGTTCGAAATAGCTTTCGAGGATAATGACGGCAGAAGCCGAATCGACACTGCCTTTGTTGAGTGCGCGGAAACCCCCGTGCTCAAACAGGCCGGCACGCGCTTCGACGGTACTCAATCGTTCGTCGTGGAGTTTCACGGAAACGCCAAAGCGACCGTGGATTTTATTGGCAAACTTACGCGCGCGGGCGGTAAGCGGCTGTTCAGTGCCATCCATGTTCAGCGGCAGACCGACAATTACATCGTCAGGCTGCCACTCTTTGAGCAGACGCTCAATGAGGTTCCAGTCCGGTGTGCCGTCGTTCGCCTTAAGGGCCGTGAGCGGGCGAGCGGTGCCGGTGATACGCTGGCCGACGGCGACGCCAATGCTTTTCGTGCCAAAGTCGAAGGCCAGAAGTGTGCCGCTCATTACGCGTGCCCCGCTACGCCTGGCATGGTCAGAATATCAATGCCAATCAGTTTCGCCGCATCACGCCAGCGATCGGTGATAGGGGTTTTAAACAGGATATTCATATCCGCAGGTGCGGTGAGCCAGGCGTTATCCAGGATCTCCTGTTCAAGCTGACCCTTCTCCCATGAGGCGTAACCCAGAGCCACCAGCACTTCGGAAGGCTGCTCTGCGGTGCCCAGCGTTTCCAGCACATCGCGGGAGGTGGTGATTACCGTGTTGTCAGAGATACGAATACTGGAAGAGAAAATGGGCGGCGTATGCAGGATAAAACCGCGATCCTCTGCAAGGGGGCCACCCAGCATTACCGGTTTATCAAGACGGATTTCCGGCAGGCGCGCTTCAGCTGTAATTTTCAGCTTTTCCAGAATCCCTTCAACCTGCAGGTTTTCCAGCGGTTTGTTGATGATAATGCCCATCGCGCCGTCTTCATTGTATTCACAAATATAAACCACGGAGCGGCGGAAAATCGGGTCCTGGAGAGCAGGCATGGCAATAAGAAAGTGATGCTGTAAATTCATTGTCAGAGGTACTGTTTCCTGGTTTAAAAAGCGACAGCCCCAGTATGCGGACAAACCGGGGTGCTGTCACTAATAGTATTGGTAAGTTATTTCTGGAGACGTTTTTCGATGGCGTCCATCAGCATTCCGGTGATCGAGACCGGGAATTCCGCTTCAATTTCACGAATGCAGGTCGGGCTGGTAACGTTCACTTCGGTCAGACGATCGCCAATGATATCCAGGCCAACAAAGATCAGGCCTTTGGCTTTCAGCGTTGGGCCGACACGGCGGGCAATTTCCCAGTCGCTTTCGGTTAACGGACGCGGTTCGCCACGACCACCGGCCGCCAGATTGCCACGGGTTTCGCCCCCCTGCGGGATACGTGCCAGGCAGTAAGGCACGGGTTCGCCATCCACGATCAGGACGCGTTTATCGCCGTCTTTAATCGCGGGCAGATAGTTCTGTGCCATGCAGTAACGCGTACCCAGTTCGGTCAGCGTTTCGGCAATCACGCCGATATTCGGGTCGCCTTCTTTTACGCGGAAAATAGACGCACCGCCCATGCCGTCCAGCGGCTTCATGATGATATCACCGTGCTTCTGCCAGAATGCCTTAAGCTGTGTTTTGCTGCGGGTCACCAGCGTTTCCGGCGTCAGATCGGAGAACCAGGCGGTATAGAGTTTCTCGTTGCAGTCGCGCAGGCTCTGCGGCTTATTGACGATAAGCGTCCCTTTTTCTTCTGCGCGCTCAAGGATATAGGTGCAGTAGATGTATTCGGTGTCGAACGGAGGATCTTTACGCATCAGGATGACGTTGAGATCGGCGAGCGCAATATCCTGCTCGCTGCCGAATTCGTACCATTTGTCGTAATTCTGCTCGACGTTAACGATGCGGGTGCGCGCGCGGGCTTCACCGTTGATCAGATAAAGATCGTTCATCTCCATATAGTGGAGCTCATAGCCGCGACGCTGCGCTTCCAGCAGCATGGCGAAGCTGGAATCTTTCTTGATGTTAATGTTTGCGATGGGGTCCATCACGATGCCGAGCTTGATCATGTTCTTCTCCGTTAATGGGTCAACCCAGATCGCCAAACCGCACCTGTAGCGCGGTGATGGCTGTGAGTGCCGTTGTCTCAGTGCGCAGAACGCGAGGTCCCAACAGAATATCAGTAAACTGGTAACGCGCCGTCATGGCAATTTCATCTGCCGACAGGCCGCCTTCCGGGCCAATCAGCAGGCGTACACGTTCAACGGGCAGTGGCAGCGTATTGATGCTGGCGCTGGCGCGCGGATGGAGATTGAGCTTGAGCCCGCTCTCCTCTTCTGCACACCAGTCTTCCAGGTCCATCGCCGGGCGGATCTCCGGAATACGGTTGCGGCCACTCTGTTCGCAGGCAGCAATGGCAATTTTCTGCCACTGCTGGATCTTCTTGTTCAGACGTTCCGCGTCCAGTTTAACGCCGCAGCGCTCAGAAAAAAGTGGCGTAATGAGGCTTACACCCAGTTCAATGGATTTCTGAATGGTGAACTCCATCTTTTCCCCGCGCGACATCACCTGGCCCAGATGAATGTGCAGCGGCGATTCACGGTCATCGATTTCGCCGCGTAGCACATTGACGTGCACGCTTTTTTTATCCGCCCGCGTAATTTCCGCGTCGAAAACCTGGTTGGAGCCGTCAAACAGCTGAATCGCCTGGCCTGCCCCCATGCGCAGCACGCGGCCAACGTGGTTGGCGGCATCGTCAGACAGGGCGATTTCGCGGCCAGCGGTAATCAGTTCAGGGTGATAGATGCGAGGAATACGCATAGTCAAAAATTCCATGTGTCATGCTGTGTAAGCGAATTGCCGCTAGTGTAGGTTAGCTCTTTTGCGCCTGGCAAGCCCGCTGGACGTAAGGGTTATGATTCCCCTGGACCCTGGCGATGCGTTCGTCGCGCTGACATTCCCACTCGGTGACCGGGTATTGTTTATTCCAGGCGTTAAATAGTTGGGTTTGCTGGCGGGAAAGGTTGAGGTTGTAACGATCGCGCATATAGAAGTACGTGCGGGCAATGCTGCCGCGTGCCCGGGCGGGTGGCTCAGCGACTTTCTCTTTAAAATCAACCTTCATACCGCACTGGCCATACTGACCTTCGCCACCGTTCCACTGGCTGTACATAAAGTTGCCGCGATCGCCATTGACTTCGCCAACCGCCGGCTGCAGGTTGTGCATATCGCTTTCCATCTGACGATAGACCGGATCTTTGGCGCAGTTTTTACGTCCGCCATCCTGCCAGCACTGGCGCTGATGGCCAAACTGCCATGCCGGAACCACATGCTCCCACTCGATGCGGCTGGCGCGGTTTTCGTTTTTACGCACCTTATAGCCGCAGGATTCAAGGTCAACGATCCCTTTTTTACCCTGCCAGTTAATTTTGCAGCCACAGTAGAAATCGCCCGGCACGTCGGCGTTGACCTTCACGCCTGCCGCTTTGGCCTGGGAAAAACTGTTGATACCGTCGGCCAGAGCCTGGCCGGAGAGGGCCGTTGTCAAAAAGGCAACCGCGAGAGAGAAATTACGGGACATCTTACACTCCGTGTCAAAACGAGCCCGCAACGTAGCGAAAGTTGTTCCGGTATGCAATCAGCCAGATCAGGAAAGTTCCTGAAAGTTCAGTTGGTTATTCTGCGACCAGTGGCTCGCCGCACTTCACGCAGCGGTAGGTTGCCTCGCCGCGTACCACACGATTATGGCGACGAACGGTGAGCTGATGCTGTTGGCACTGGCAGCGGTAGGGGAAGGTATTACGGCGTACCGATTCCAGTTCAAACTGATGAGTACGGCGTGCCGGAACGCCGAGTACCGCCTCCATCATCCATTTCCACTCTTTGCCGTGCGGAGCCACGCGGCCGAAGTGTTTCCATACCAGAAGGTGTGCCAGTTCGTGCGGTACCACCTCCTCGATAAACGCCTGCTGGTTTTCCATCATCAGAACCGGGTTCAGGCGGATCTCATAGGATTCCAGCCAGGCGGTACCCGCCGCGGTTCCTCGCTGCTGGTAGACGAGTTTCGGCTCCGGATAATTACGGCCGAGCTTCAGGTTGGCCTGGGCGAGTTTTTCCCGCAGGCTGCGCATAACGGCTTGCTGAATGGCGATGGGGAGACGGGGTGCTTTCATAGGGGCAGAGCATAAAGCGCGAAGCGGGGAGGCGCAAGAGGCGCCTCCCGCAAGAGGATTAGTCGTGTGCGCCAATTTCGCGCAGCGGACGACCTTTCATCAGATTACGTTCAATGTGTTCCAGTGAAACGTGTTTGGTTTCAGGAACCAGCCAGACGGTGAGAACAATAAAGAACAGGTTCAGACCGGCGTAGACCCAGAAGGTGTTCGCATTGCCCAGCGTGTTGAGCATGGTGAGGAACGTGGCACCGACGATCATGTTGGCAATCCAGTTGGTCGCGGTAGAGCAGGTGATACCGAAATCACGCCCTTTCAACGGCTGGATTTCAGAGCACAGCACCCAAATCAGCGGACCGGCACTCATTGCAAACCCGACGATAAACATCAGCAGCATACCTACCGCCAGGTACTGCGCGGTTGGAGAGTGAATGCCCATATGCATCATGGTACCGAGAATCCCCATACCGGCGGCCATCACCAGGAAGCCCAGGGTCAGCGTTGGCTTACGTCCCCAGCGATCGACCAGACCGATCGCGATGAAGGTCGCCAGCACGTTGGTCAGCCCCACGATCACGGTGCCCCACATCTGCTCGGTGGTATTGGTATAACCCGCCAGTTCAAAGATTTTTGGCGCGTAATACATGATGACGTTCATCCCGGTGAACTGCTGCATTACCTGTAACAGCACGCCAAGGAACACCGCGCGGCGGAAGTTGCTGTTCTCTTTGAACAGTGCCCAGCCAGACTGTTTCACCTTCAGGCTTTCGCGGATCTCTTCCAGCTCATTCTTCGCCTCTGCGCTGGTATCTCGCAGGCGTAAGAGTACCCGTTCAGCATCGTGGAAGCGGCGTTTGGCGGCAAACCAGCGCGGGCTGTCCGGCAGGAAGAAGACGCCAATCAGCAGCAGAACGGCTGGAATGATGATCACGCCCAGCATCCAGCGCCATGCGCCGCTGTAGCTGAACGCGGTATCGGACAGGTAAGCGCCCAAAATACCGATGGTGATCATCAGCTGGTACATCGAAATCATACTGCCGCGGATTTTCTCCGGCGCGATTTCTGACAGGTAAAGCGGCGCGGTATAAGACGCCACGCCCACGGCCAGCCCCAACAGCACGCGGGAAAGAATAAGCACTTCAACGTTAGGGGCGGCGGCAGAGAAGAGGGAACCGGCGACGAAGAGGATCGCGCCAATCATCAGGCTCTTTTTACGTCCCAGCTTGAAAGAGAGCCAGCCGCTGCCGACGGCCCCGACGGCCGCGCCAAACATCATGGAGCTGACCACCCATTCCTGGGTGTGTGCGTTAATCTGGAATTCGTCTGCGATGAAGGGAAGAGCGCCGGCAATCACGCCGATATCCAGGCCAAAGAGTAATCCTGCCAGGGCGGCAAGGAAGCAGACGAAGAAAGTCATCGCCTTGTTGGACGTACGCCCCTGTTTATTATTGTCAGGCATTATGCCCTCCAGTTGGGTTATCAGTTTTATCGATGTTAAGGGTAGGTGAGCGACCCGTAAAAATATGTGAGACAAATCACAATGGTGTAATCGGTTACACTAAGCTGCAACCGTAAAAATAATTAAAGCTTTGAAAATATAGAGGTAAATTAATTGATGTGCATCGCGTTTGTTTGAATTTCAGACTTAACTGAAAGGAAATGTAACAGCAGAAGAAAGGCGATCATGCAAAGAGAATATTCTGAAAGCGGGGTATAGAAAGTGAGGTGTAAGCGGTTCCAAACATTGCCGCCACCCGCCATAAAAAAGGCCAGCACAAAGGCTGGCCTGTTTAAGCAGCGGGTAGTCGATTACTTCAAACCGGCAGCTTCACGCAGCAGAGCGGCTTTGTCGGTTTTTTCCCATGGGAAATGTTCGCGACCAAAGTGACCGTATGCAGCAGTTTCTTTGTAGATTGGGTGCAGCAGATCCAGCATCTGAATCAGGCCGTATGGACGCAGGTCGAAGAACTCGCGCACCAGCAGGGTCAGCTGTTCTGAAGGCACTTTTTCAGTACCGAAGGTTTCAACCATGATGGAGGTTGGCTCTGCCACGCCGATGGCGTAGGAAACCTGGATCTCACAGCGGTCAGCCAGGCCTGCAGCAACGATGTTTTTCGCCACATAGCGTGCAGCGTAAGCAGCAGAACGGTCCACTTTTGATGGATCTTTACCGGAGAATGCACCACCACCGTGACGCGCCATGCCGCCGTAGGTATCAACGATGATTTTACGACCGGTCAGACCGCAGTCACCCATTGGGCCGCCAATCACAAAGCGTCCGGTTGGGTTGATGAAGTATTTGGTTGCGCTGCTCAGCCATTCGGTTGGCAGAACAGGCTTGATGATCTCTTCCATCACTGCTTCCTGCAGGGATTTCTGATCGATATCTTCGGCATGCTGGGTAGACAGAACTACCGCGTCAATGCCGACGATTTTGCCGTCGTCATACTGGAAGGTCACCTGGCTTTTTGCATCCGGGCGCAGCCATGGCAGGGTGCCGTTTTTACGCACTTCAGCCTGGCGCTGCACCAGACGGTGCGCGTAGGTCACCGGTGCTGGCATCAGCACGTCGGTTTCGTTGGTTGCATAGCCGAACATCAGGCCCTGGTCGCCCGCGCCCTGTTCCAGCGGATCGGCACGGTCAACGCCCTGGTTGATGTCTGGAGACTGTTTACCAATTGCGCTCAGAACCGCGCAGGAATTGGCATCAAAGCCCATATCAGAATGTACATAACCGATCTCACGTACCGTGTTACGGGTGATCTCTTCGATATCAACCCATGCGCTGGTGGTGATCTCACCGCCAACCAGAACCATGCCGGTTTTGACATAGGTTTCACACGCTACGCGCGCTTTCGGATCCTGAGTCAGGATCGCATCCAGCACCGCATCGGAGATTTGGTCAGCAATTTTATCAGGATGTCCTTCTGATACGGACTCGGACGTAAACAGGTGTTTTGCCATGTTTTATTTCACCTAAGAGGAATTTGGTTAGCTCAAGCTGCTGTGTGGAATAGCCAAAGGAGATAATTCTACCAAGGCCGCAGGTTTTTTGACACTGGCAGTATGAGTGTTAATCAGTATAGATGGATTAACATCTGGATGGCTATTTTAGGTCACTTCTTCGCCCGATTTCCAGTTTTTTTTGACAACGCTCTCACTGAGTTGAATTCATTACTGGAAATTTTTCCTGACGCTCCTGGCAACCCGCGTATTTATCTTTTGCTTTTTACCCCTGTTCTCGGTATAAAACGCGGCGCGCGGCTCATACCAAAAAAGCGCTCGATGAACTCATCGTGTCGCCACTTCCAGCCGGGTTAAGCAGTGAACTTTTAGCTTTGGCTTGTGGTCCGTTTCAGCAGAGGCGGCCGTGGAGGTGATACGAGATAATGAACCATCGTTTTCCGCTAATTCAGCGCAGCCGTTCTGGCGCGCATTTGATTCCCGCAACCCGCATTTCTAGTCTGCAAACCTGCCGATGTTATACCCATCTCGGCGCTTCTCAGGATTCCAGGGCCGGTCACGCTTTGTGAAAACTGAACAAGGGCGCTCTTGTTAATACAAGAGTTTTCTCGTGGTTTCGCCGAACCTTGTCATACAGAGTTCGGATACGTGTTTTACAATGATATGAATAAGAAACCGGTCGCACGGTCTGGATTTCAGCATACTCTGCTGGGAAACGGAGCCGTTTATGGGTTGTTATCGCCGTATAACGCTGCGATAGTAGTCAACTGTTTTACACTTAATACAAAGAGTTGAGGTTCGCTATGTCTGACGACATGTCTTCTTTTTCGCCTTCGTCAGCGGGCGAACAGGGTGTACTACGTTCCATGCAGGAGGTTGCGATGAGCTCCCAGGAAGCCAGCAAGATGCTGCGCACTTACAATATTGCCTGGTGGGGCAATAACTACTACGACGTCAACGAGCTGGGCCACATCAGCGTCTGCCCGGACCCGGACGTCCCTGAAGCGCGCGTGGATCTCGCCAAACTGGTGAAAGCACGTGAGGCGCAGGGCCAGCGTTTGCCTGCACTGTTCTGCTTCCCGCAGATCCTGCAACACCGTCTGCGTTCTATTAACGCCGCGTTCAAGCGTGCGCGTGAATCTTACGGTTACAAAGGCGACTACTTCCTGGTTTACCCCATCAAGGTGAACCAGCACCGCCGCGTCATTGAATCCCTGATCCACTCCGGCGAACCGCTGGGCCTGGAAGCGGGTTCAAAAGCAGAGCTGATGGCCGTACTGGCGCATGCGGGCATGACCCGTTCAGTGATCGTCTGTAACGGCTATAAAGACCGTGAATACATTCGTCTGGCGCTGATTGGCGAGAAGATGGGCCATAAGGTCTATCTGGTTATCGAGAAGATGACAGAAATCGCCATCGTACTGGAAGAAGCCGAGCGCCTGAACGTGGTGCCACGTCTTGGCGTGCGTGCGCGTCTGGCCTCGCAGGGTTCCGGTAAATGGCAGTCCTCCGGCGGCGAAAAATCTAAATTCGGTCTGGCGGCAAACCAGGTACTGCAGCTGGTGGAAATTCTGCGCGAGCGCGGTCGTCTGGACAGCATTCAGCTGCTGCACTTCCACCTCGGTTCGCAGATGGCCAACATTCGTGATATCGCTACCGGCGTGCGTGAGTCAGCGCGTTTCTACGTTGAGCTGCACAAGCTCGGCGTCAATATTCAGTGCTTTGACGTGGGCGGCGGCCTGGGCGTGGACTATGAAGGTACCCGCTCGCAGTCCGACTGCTCCGTGAACTACGGCCTGAACGAATACGCGAACAACATTATCTGGGCGATTGGCGATGCCTGTGAAGAGCACGGCCTGCCGCACCCGACGGTGATCACCGAGTCTGGCCGCGCGGTGACCGCGCACCATACGGTGCTGGTCTCTAACATCATCGGCGTTGAGCGCAGCGAAATCACCGAAGCGACGCCTCCGCAAGACGATGCCCCGCGTTCGCTGCAAAGCATGTGGGAAACCTGGCAGGAGATGCACGAGCCGGGCACGCGCCGTTCACTGCGCGAATGGCTGCACGACAGCCAGATGGACCTGCATGATATCCACGTCGGCTACTCTTCAGGCACCTTTAGCCTGCAGGAGCGCGCGTGGGCCGAGCAGCTTTATCTGAACATGTGCCATGAAGTGCAGAAACAGCTGGACCCGAGCAACCGTGCGCACCGTCCGATTATCGACGAATTGCAGGAACGTATGGCGGACAAGATTTACGTCAACTTCTCGCTGTTCCAGTCGATGCCGGATGCCTGGGGTATCGATCAGCTGTTCCCGGTTCTGCCGCTGGAAGGGCTGAACCACGCCCCGGAACGTCGTGCGGTGCTGCTGGACATCACCTGTGACTCCGACGGTGCCATCGACCACTATGTTGACGGCGACGGTATCGCAACGACCATGCCAATGCCGGAATACGACCCGGAGAACCCGCCAATGCTGGGCTTCTTTATGGTCGGCGCGTATCAGGAGATCCTTGGCAACATGCATAACCTGTTCGGTGATACCGAAGCGGTTGACGTGTTTGTCTTCCCTGACGGCAGCGTGGAAGTGGAGCTGTCTGACGAAGGTGACACCGTGGCGGACATGCTGGAATACGTGCAGCTGGATCCGAAAACCCTGCTGACGCAATTCCGCGATCAGGTGAAAAACACCGGTCTGGATGACGCGCTGCAGCAGCAGTTCCTGGAAGAGTTTGAAGCGGGTCTGTACGGGTACACGTACCTGGAAGACGAGTAGGTTGACCTCCCTCTCCCTGTGGGAGAGGGCTGGGGTGAGGGGCAAAGGCCGCACAATGCCCTATACTCACTTGAACCCGTATGAATTAACGGCGATAATTCGCCCCAATAAGCGATTTACGAATCAATCCCTTCCTCGTCGGGTTTAACGACGCGGAGGGGATTTTTTTTCATCTGTTTTTAACGCATCGACTTTAAAAGAGGTCAGGACATGAGCACTTTAGGTCATCAGTACGACAACTCTCTGGTATCTAACGCGTTTGGTTTTTTACGCCTTCCGATGAACTTCCAGCCGTACGACAGCGATGCTGACTGGGTGATCACCGGCGTGCCGTTTGATATGGCCACATCAGGCCGTGCGGGCGGTCGTCACGGCCCGGCGGCGATCCGTCAGGTTTCCACCAACCTGGCCTGGGAGCATAACCGCTTCCCGTGGAACTTCGACATGCGCGAACGCCTGAACGTGGTGGACTGCGGTGACCTGGTGTACGCCTTCGGTGACGCGCGTGAAATGAGCGAAAAGCTGCAGGCCCACGCCGAGAAACTGCTGGCTGCCGGTAAACGCATGCTCTCCTTCGGTGGCGACCACTTCGTGACCCTGCCGCTGCTGCGCGCCCACGCGAAGCACTTCGGTAAAATGGCGCTGGTGCACTTCGATGCGCACACCGACACCTACGCGAACGGCTGCGAGTTCGACCACGGCACCATGTTCTACACCGCACCGAACGAAGGTCTGATCGATCCTAACCACTCCGTGCAGATCGGTATCCGTACCGAGTTTGACAAAGACAACGGCTTCACCGTACTGGACGCCTGTCAGGTGAACGATCGCGGCGTGGATGACATCATCGCGCAGGTTAAGCAGATCGTCGGTGATATGCCGGTGTACCTGACCTTCGACATCGACTGTCTGGATCCGGCGTTTGCGCCGGGCACCGGTACGCCGGTGATCGGCGGGCTGACCTCAGACCGCGCCATCAAACTGGTGCGCGGCCTGAAGGATCTGAACATTGTCGGGATGGATGTGGTGGAAGTGGCGCCTGCCTATGACCAGTCCGAGATCACCGCGCTGGCCGCGGCGACCCTGGCACTGGAAATGCTCTATATCCAGGCTGCGAAAAAAGGCGAATAAGCCTTACGCGCTGATTGCTGCTGCGCGACGCATGCGCAGCAGCAACATTCCCCCCGCCAGCAGGGTGATAATCTGCGACACCACCAGCACGGAAAAGCCAGAGCTGACCGACCCCACCGATCTCATCACCATCCCCATCAGCAGCGGAATAAAGGCGGCGCAGAGATTGCCGATCCCATTAATGATGCCGTACGCGCTCCCCACCGCCTCCCGCGCGGCGTGATGTTGGATCACCGCCGGAATGGCCGCGCCCTGAAGTCCCCAGAAGACGTTAGCCGACAGCATAAACAGCGCCAGCCAGGCAGGCTGATGGCTGAGCATCAGCGCGATCACGGATAACGCCGTCAGCGCCCCGCCCGCGATAAACAGCAGCGGTGCCTGTTCCGGCCGCATTTTATCGAGCAGTACCCCGCCAAGGAATTTTGAGCCCAGGCTCAACAGGAAGGGGATGGCCGCGAGCATGCCCGTGGCGTGCAGCGAGAAGTGATGTTCGTCGCGTAGCCACGCCGGGAGCCAGGCGCTGCTCCCCCAGAGATAGCTCAGCGTGGCGATTTCAACCAGCAGGATCCAGCCCAACAGCGGGGTTTGCCACGCAAGCATCACTGTCTCTGCGAGCCCCCGTTTGTGCATTTTTACTGTACCGCGCGGTGCCGGCAGGAAACGCCAGATCAGGCCGCCACCGAGCACCAGGTTGATTGCCGCCAGCGCATAAAACGATCCGGCCCAGCCCAGATGGGCCATCAGCCAGGTCACCAGCGGAAAGCCCACAGCCAGACCGAGCGAGACGCCCAGTGCGGTCACGGCGTTGGGTTTGCCAACCTCTTCCGCACGAAAGTTATCGCTGATAAAGCGGGTTTTCAGTGAAAAGAGCGGTCCCTCAGCGATCCCCAGAATCACACGGGCGATGAGCATTCCCATTAGCGATCCGAGTAAGGGAGAAATGGCGCAGACCAGAGCCCAAATCGCAATGCTGCTTAATAATCCATGTCGATAATGCAGTTTGCTTTCGATAACCGGTGTTAATAATAAAGCCGATAATCCATAACCCAGAAGAAAGCAGGTCATTAACATTCCTTGTAACATTCTGTTTTCATTTAACTGAAAATGTTCGGCAAATTCCGGGTTTAAAATCATCACCGAGATATTTACCCGGTCAATGTAGGAAATAATAATGAGAAATAACAGTGCAATTGTGCCTTGCCATCTTGCCGTCATATTGCCCGCCTTATGCGTTCTCGCATTTATATTTTTATCAATGTGATTGTCACGGATGTAAAATGGTTCACCCGTGAAACTTGTTGTTTTTAAAGATGTATTTTTAAATGTGTTTCACAGGTGAAACACGGTGCTTTTTCAGTTGTTTATTTTTAAGGAAGAAAAAGAAAAGAAGTCAATATTTTTTATTTGCGCTTTGAGTTCATCACTAAAACGTATTCATTCACGCCTTAATAATGAAAATTTCATATCGCTGCATTTTTTCGTG
Organism: Enterobacter cloacae complex sp. SHL021; assembly: GCF_049237765.1. Lineage (NCBI taxonomy): Bacteria > Pseudomonadati > Pseudomonadota > Gammaproteobacteria > Enterobacterales > Enterobacteriaceae > Enterobacter > Enterobacter cloacae complex sp. SHL021. The sequence goes on from NZ_JBMKJG010000032.1 coordinate 37,269, forward strand.
ATCCCTTGCACACTTAGCTTATTAATTGTCGGCTGATTAACAAATTCGTCACATTGACGCTTGACGAAACATTCATCGCTTTTATATTGACCGTATTAAATAAGAAACAGAGTTTCATATATGAAACAAAGGCCTGGAGGATCGTGATGAGCTGGATAGGCGTATGTGACGCAGAACAAGTACAGGAAGATTTCCCTTTTAGCGGCAACGTTGAAGGTAAAGAGATCGGCGTTTATTTAATCGACGGCGAATATTACGCGCTGGAAGACGTATGCCCGCACGCCTATGCGCTGCTGAGTCAGGGCTTTGTCGAGGACGGCAAAGTGGAATGCCCGCTGCACGAGGCGGTGTTCGACGTCAAAACCGGCCAGTGCCTGCAAGGCCCCGGAGGCCGAAACCTCAACCGCTACCCGGTTCGGGTATTTGAAAACCAAATCCAGATTACTTTTGTCGAGGAGACCGTGGCATGAGCGACATCCTGAACTTCAACCCGGCGCTGCCCGAAAGCCGCCAGTTTACGCCCCCGGCAGAGGGCGGGAACGGCGCCATTCATAAACCGGGTGAGTATCAGAACCTGATCTGGCAGACCCGCAGCCGGGTGCCGGAAAACTGGGAAATGAGCCTTATCGCCACGCTGGAAGATCTCTTTGAGCAGGGCGTTGAAACCTTGCCGGAGCTGGTCAACGGGCTGAATGCGGTGCGCATGCATGACCAGCAGGGCGAGCCGTGGAGCGACGCCAGCTTCCAGGCATTCTTACAGGTTAACGGCTACTGAGGACGACGCGATGACAACTACCGTACAAAACTATCTCGATAAAGGTCTGCGTGGCCTCTGGTATCCGGTGCTGGCGAGCTGGGAAGTGCAGTCTGCGCCCGTGGGCATTACTCGTCTGGGCGAACAGATTGTGGTCTGGCGCAATAAAGATGGTCAGGTGCAGGCGCTGGAAGACCGCTGTCCGCACCGCGGTGCGCGTCTGTCGATGGGCTGGAACCTCGGCGACCGCATCGCCTGCTGGTATCACGGCGTGGAAGTGGCGGGAAACGGTGAAGTGAAAGACGTGCCCGCCGTGGACAAATGTCCGCTGGTCGGCCAGCAGTGCGTGCGCAGCTATCAGGTGCAGGAGGCGCACGGTGCCATCTTCCTGTGGTTTGGCGTCACCGCCGATCAGCAGCCGGACGAGCTGACCTTCCCGGATGAACTCGCTGACACGGAACATTTCAGCAACTTCCTCTGCACCGCAGCCTGGAAATGTAACTACCAGTACGCGCTGGAAAACGTGATGGATCCGATGCACGGTACGTATCTTCACTCCTCCTCGCACTCGATGGCGGAAGGGGATCGCAAGGCCGACATGGTCCTGCAGCCGACGAAGACCGGCTTTATCTTCGAGAAAAAAGGGCAGAGCGGCGTCAACTTCGACTGGGTGGAGCTGGGCAATAGTGGCACCTGCTGGATGCGACTCTCCATTCCCTATAAGAAGCGTTTCGGACCGGGTGGCCACTTCTTCATCGTTGGCATGGTGGTGCCGGAAGATAACGACAACTGCCGCGTCTTCTTCTGGCGTATCCGCCGCGTACAGGGCTGGCAGCGCGATATGTGGCGATTCATGTACCGTAACCGCCTGGAAAAACTGCACTGGGAGGTGCTGGAGCAGGACCGCGTGGTGCTGGAAAGCCTGGCGCCAAACGCCCGCGACCATGAATACCTGTACCAGCACGATGTCGGCCTCTCGCGCCTGCGCCGCATGATGCAAAAGGCCGCTAAAGAGCAACTGGCGATGCGTGAAGCGCAGCAGGGAGCGGCCTGATGAATGCGCTGCTGAGCGGAAAACGCATTGTGGTGACCGGCGCCGCGCGCGGGTTGGGCTATCACTTCGCCAGCGCCTGCGCGGAGCAGGGCGCCGCGGTGGTGATGTGCGACATTCTTGAAGGCGAGCTGGCCGAAAGCGCACACGCTCTGCGGGCACAGGGTTTTACGATCGAATCGCACGTTATCGATCTCGCCGATCCGGCCTCCATTGAGCAGGTGTTCAATGCGATTGGCGAGCAGGGGCAGATTGACGGGCTGGTAAATAACGCGGCGATGGCGACCGGCGTGGGCGGCAAAAATATGCTCGATTACGACCCGGATCTGTGGGACCGGGTGATGCGCGTCAACGTCAAAGGCACCTGGCTGGTGACGCGCGCCGCCGTGCCGCTGCTGCGCGATGGCGCAGGGATCGTGAACGTGGCGTCCGACACAGCACTTTGGGGCGCGCCGCGCCTGATGGCCTACGTCGCCAGCAAAGGGGCCGTGATTGCCATGACCCGCTCAATGGCGCGCGAGCTTGGTGAAAAGCGTATTCGAATCAACGCCATCGCGCCGGGGCTGACCCGCGTCGAGGCAACGGAATATGTTCCCGCCGAACGACACCAACTCTACGAAAACGGCCGGGCGTTAACAGGGGCACAGCAGCCGGAAGATGTCACCGGCAGCGTGGTCTGGCTGTTAAGCGATCTGTCGCGGTTTATCACCGGGCAGCTGATCCCGGTCAACGGCGGTTTTGTCTTTAACTAAGGTAGGGCGATGATGGCAAACGATCAGGAAGTGAAGTATCTGGTGCCGGGGCTGGAGCGTGGCCTGCAGCTGCTGTTGGCCTTTGGCGAGCAGCATCGCGAACTGACCTTTGCCGAGCTGCACCGGCTGGTGGATATGCCGAAGGCCACCGCCTACCGCGTGGTGCAGACCCTGGAGTATATGGGCTTTCTGGAGCGCAACACCCGTACCAATACCTTCTCGCTCGGCATGAACGTGCTGCGTCTGGGCTTTGAGTACATCGCCTCGCTGGATGTGGCGCAGGTGGGTCAGCCGGTGATTGAACAGCTGCGCGACGTGAGCCAGTGCAGCAGCCATCTGGCGATCCGCGACGGGCGCGACATCATCTACATCGCCCGCGTCAGCGCCGCCGGGTCACGCATCAACCAGGTCAGCATTGGTACCCGTTTGCCGGTGCACTGCACCTCGCTTGGCCGCATGCTGTTGACCGATATTTCCCGCGCCGATTTCGAACAGCTGTTCCCGCAGGAGCGCCTGCCGGGCAACACGCCGGGTCAGCTTCACGATCGTGAAGCCCTGTGGCAGATGGTGCAGCAGGACAAAGCCCGCGGATATGTGATCGGTGAATCCTTCTTCCGCCACGGTATCTCCTCCATCGTTTATCCGGTGTTTGACCGAAGCCATCGCGTGGCGGCGGTAGTGAGCATTCTGGTGCCGTCGGAAGAGATCCCACAAGCCGACCGCGAGCGACTGCAAAACGAGGTTCGTCTGGCGGCGGACAAAATTTCTGGCTTCTTAGGGTATTTATCACAGGCCAGTTAAATCAGTGAGTTAACGTCAGGCGCTTTGCTGCGTCGGGCATGTTTTACGCCCAATTTGGGCCAGATGAGGCAACGAACGATGAGTGTAACCGGAATTGAAAAGCTGGAATTTGGCGTTGAAGACCTGACGCACTGCGCCAAATTTATGCGTGATTTTGGCCTGACGGGCGATGCGAGTGGCCAGCGTTTTACCACCCTGAGCGGCGCGCGCGTGGAACTAAACCCGATCGACAGCCCCGACCTGCCCCCGGCGTTTGAAGCGGGCAACACCCTGCGCCGCATGACATGGGCGGTTGCCGCACAGTCAGATCTGGATGCGCTGCGTCCGAAGCTTGCGCAGCAACCCGGCTTTCGCGAAGTGGGTGACGCCCTGGAGTGTCTTGACCCGAACGGCATGACGCTGCGTGTGCAGGTCAGCCAGCAGACCGACGTGGAACTGAATGTTGAGCCGATCAACCAGTGGGGCGACGCTCGCCGTATCGATACCCCCAGCCCGGTTTACGATCGCGCCCAGCCCATTAACGTGGGGCACGTGGTGTTCTTCGTGGAGGAGCTCGCGGCGGTGGAGACATTTTACCGCGAGGTGCTCGGCTTCCAGGTCTCTGACCGCTACATCAACCGCGCCGTGTTTCTGCGCTGCGGTGTGCGCGGGGGGCATCACAACCTGTTCCTGCTGCAGCTGCCGAACCGCAAGCGCGGCCTGAACCACGTGGCCTTTACCGTGCGCGATATTCACGAAGTGATCGGCGGCGGGATTGCGATGAACAAAAACGCCTGGAGCACGTTTATCGGACCCGGCCGCCATCCGGTGTCGTCAGCCTACTTCTGGTACGTCAACAGCCCGACCGGCGGGGCGTTCGAGTATTACACCAATGACGACTACCTGACGGAAAACTGGCAGCCGCGCGAGCTGGAGCATTCGCTGGTCTCCTTTACCGAGTGGGCGGTGGAAGGCGGGATCGATCACGACACGCGCCGCCAGCAGAAAAAACCGGAGGCGGTATGACGTCGCGCATTGTCATTATTGGTGGCGGTCAGGCGGGAGGCTGGGCGGCGAAAACCCTGCGCGACGAGGGCTTTGACGGTGAGATCTGCGTGGTGGCGGAAGAGGCGTGGGATTTCTATGAACGTCCACCGCTGTCGAAAGCGGCTCTGCTGGAGACGGACGCGACGCTTCCGCGACTCTTTACTGAAGAGGCTCAGCAGGCGCTGAATCTGACCTGGTACCGTCCGCTGCGCGCGGAGCAGATTGACCGCAATGCGAAAACGGTGCGTTTGAGCAACGGCGAACATCTTAGTTACAACATACTTTTAATTGCCACCGGAGGGCGGGCGCGCTTGCCGGGCGAGGCATGGTCTGTGCATCCGCAGGTCTACACCCTGCGCCACTGGCAGGACGCGCAGCGCCTGAAACGTCGGCTTGCGGAAAGTCAAAAGCTGGCGATTGTGGGCGGCGGCTGGATAGGCCTGGAGATTGCCGCTTCTGCGCGCAAAAGCGGCGTCGCGGTCACCCTGTTCGAGCAGCAGCCTGCGCTGTGCATGCGCTCGGTGAGCGGCGAGGTATCGCAGCGCTTAGAGACCATTCACCGTGAGCAGGGCGTGGAGATCCGAACCGGCTGCGGCGCGCTGGAGCTGGAGGACGATAACGGCCTGCCGGTCATTCACTGTGATGGCAAACGTGAAACCTTTGATGCGGTGGTGGTAGGGATCGGCGTCGATCTCAATCTGGAACTGGCGCGCGACGCGGGGCTGCAAACCGAACGCGGGATCGTGGTGGATGCCCAGGGCCGCACGTCGGATCCGTCCATCTTCGCTGCCGGGGATGTGGCACAGCATCATCATTACGGCTTGTGTATTCAGTCCTGGGCCTTCGCCCAGAATCAGGCGGTGGCGGCGGCAAAAGCGATGCTTAACCCCGATGCCGCAGGCTATGACGACGCGCCGTGGCTATGGTCGGATCAATACCAGCACAACATTCAGATCCTCGGCATTCCGCAGCCGTGCAGCCGCACCATAGTGCGTGAAGACGCGCTGTACTTCTCGCTGGACGAAAACGGGCGCCTGACGCAGCTGGTGGCGTTCAATGATGCGCGCACCGTCAAGCTGGCAAAGCGCTGGATGGCGGCCGGGCGGGATTTATCAGACGTGCCGCTCGCCGACCCGACTTTTTCACTGATGTCATTGCGATAGCTAACCCGCACCCGTAGGGGGAGACATGACCACATTAGACACTAACACCGCGCCCGTTGAGGCGAGCGGTGAGGGGACCCGCACGCCTGAAAAAGCGGTGCGCTGGGCCATCCCGCTGTCGCTGCTGGCCTGCGTGCTGCTGGCGTTTTTCGACAAAATCAGCATTGCCGCGCTGTTTTCTGATGGCCATTTCCAGCAGGCGATGGGCATCGATTTTGACACCACGCGCCTCGGCATTCTGATGAGCGCCTTCCTGTTGAGCTACGGCTTTTCATCGGTCTTTCTCAGTGGGCTGGGGGACAAAATCGCCCCGCTGCGCCTGCTCACCGGGATGATGGTGGTGTGGTGCGTGCTGATGGTGGCGATGGGCTTTACCCATAACTACACGCTGATGATCGTGCTGCGCATTCTGCTGGGCGTGGCGGAGGGGCCGCTGTTCCCGCTGGCCTTCGCCATTGTGCGCCACAACTTCCCACAGCATCTGCAGGCGCGCGCCACCATGCTGTGGCTGCTGGGCACGCCGGTAGGGGCGGCGATTGGCTTCCCGCTCTCACTCTGGCTGCTGAACACCTTCGGCTGGCAGAGCACCTTCTTCGTGATGGCGATGCTGACCGTACCGGTGCTGATCTTCGTGCGCGTCGGTCTGCGTGGGATCCGTCTGGAGGCGAAGAGCGGTACGTCACAGACCTCCCGGGACGAACGGCGTGCCGCACGGCGCGAGCTGTTTGTCAGCCCGCACTTCTGGATCATCTGCATCTTTAACATCGCTTTCCTGACCTACCTGTGGGGCATTAACGGCTGGCTGCCGGGCTACCTGATCAAGGGGAAGGGCATTCATCTGGAACATGCGGGCTGGCTGTCGTCGATGCCGTTCATCGCCATGCTGGCGGGGGAAGTGATTGGCGCATGGCTCTCTGACCGGGTCGATAAGCGCGCAGCGGCCTGCTTCATCTCCATGGCGGGGGCCGCTGTCGGGCTCACGGCCGTAATGCACCTCGATACCCCGCTGACCATCATTGCGGCGATGAGCTTCAGCACATTCATGTGGGGCACCGGGGCACCCAACATTTTCGCCCTGCTGGCAAAGGCTACCCATCCAAGGGTGAGCGCCACGGCGGGCGGCATTTTCAACGGGCTGGGAAACTTTGCGGGCGCGCTGTCGCCAGCGGTGATGGGCGCGCTTATCGCCTTCACCCACAGCATGGATTCCGGGCTGATTTTTCTGGCGGTGATGGCGGCGGTGGGCTGCGTCCTGTTACTGCCGCTGCTGAGACGTTACTGAGGAGAGTGTCATGACTGATTCAACCGTAACCAACCCATCTGGCATCAAACCTGACCACCTGACGATGGAAGAGTGGGTCGAGTCCCGTATTGCGCGCTTTGAGGGCCGCAAATACGACTGGAACGCGCTGAAGTTCCAGGCCGATTTTGACCCGAAATACCGCCGCGCGCAGATGCGCTATATCGGCACCGGTGCTACCGGCGTGGCGAGCGACACCAACACCGTACAGGCGGAGCATTTTACCTTTTCCACCATGGTACTGCCGTCGAAGTGCGAAGGGCCGCTGCACCTGCACGACGATGTGGAAGAGGTGTTCTTCATGCTCAAAGGGCAGATCACGCTGATGATCCAGGACGGCGATAACTACACCGAAACCGTGCTGCGCGAGCGTGACCTGATCTCCGTGCCGCCGGGGATCTATCGCGGGCTGTTTAACCACGGCGAAGAAGAGGCGCTGATGTGCGTCATGCTGGGCACCAACAAGCCGGAAATTCCGACCTACCCGGCGGACCATCCGCTCTCGAAAGTGAAGCGGAACTAAGGGGGCATGATGACGGGTTTTCGTGAACAGGGAAGCGGCATTCCGCTGATGCTGCTGCACGGGATCAGCTCTGGCGCAGCCTCCTGGCACAAGCAGATGGCGCTGAACGGTTTTCGCGTGCTGGCGTGGGACATGCCCGGTTATGGCGAAAGCCCGATGCTGGCCGCGGAACGGGCGAACGCGGGGGATTACGCCGATGCGCTGGCGGCGATGCTTGACCGGGCTGGCGTGTGGCAGGCGGTGCTGGTGGGCCATTCACTCGGGGCACTGGTTGCCAGCGCCTTTGCGGCGAAATATCCGGATCGTGTGCTGCATCTGGTGCTGGCGGACGCCGCGCAAGGTTACGGCCAGGCCGCGCCGGAGCAGCGCGAGCAGGTCTGGCGCAGTCGCGAGCAGCAGATGGCACTCGGCGGCGAAATCCTCGCGCAGACCCGCGCCGCAAAACTGCTGCGTCCCGGCGCGCGTGAAGCGGATATCGCCACCGTGGCAGCGGGCATGCGCAGGCTTCGCCCCGAGGGCTACCTCGCCGCCGCGTGGATGCTGGCGCACGACGATATTCATGGCTGGCTGAAGCGCTATTCAGGCAACTTTGAAGTGTGGTGCGGCGAGCAGGATGCGATCACGCAACCCGAGCTGGTGCAGGGGCTGGCGCTGCGCTACGGCATGCCGTTTATCGCCATTGCCCAGGCGGGACATGCCAGCTATCTCGATAACGACGCGTTTTTTAACCAACAGCTTTTACGTATTAACGAAGAGGTGCGCGATGAATGCACAAATTGACGGACGCGTAGCGGTCGTCACCGGCGGTTCTTCTGGTATTGGCTTTGAAACGCTACGCCTGCTGCTGGGCGAGGGGGCAAAAGTGGCCTTCTGTGGCCGCGATCCGGATCGCCTCGCCAGCGCCCATGCCGCGCTGCATAACGAATACCCCGACGGGGAGGTTTTCTCTTATCGCTGCGACGTGCTGAACGCTGACGAGATGCAGGCCTTCGCGGATGCCGTTCAGGTGCGCTTTGGTGCCGTGGACATGCTGATCAACAACGCCGGGCAGGGATACGTGGCGCACTTTCATGACACCCCGCGCGAGGCGTGGCTGCATGAAGCTGAACTCAAACTGTTTGGCGTGATCAACCCGGTGCAGGCGTTTCAGCCTTTGCTGGAGCAGTCCGACATCGCTTCCATCACCTGCGTGAACTCCCTGCTGGCGCTGCAGCCGGAGGAGCACATGATTGCCACCTCAGCCGCCCGCGCCGCGCTGTTGAATATGACGCTGACGCTCTCAAAAGAGCTGGTGGGCAAAGGCATCCGCGTGAATTCGATATTGCTTGGCATGGTGGAGTCCGGGCAGTGGCAGCGTCGCTTTGAAAACCGGACAGACAAAAGCCAGAGCTGGCCGGAGTGGACGGCGGAGATCGCCCGCAAACGCGGTATTCCGATGGCGCGCCTCGGCAAGCCGCAGGAGCCCGCGCAGGCGCTGCTGTTCCTCGCCTCGCCGCTGGCTTCGTTTACCACCGGTGCGGCACTGGACGTTTCCGGCGGCTTTTGCCGCCATCTGTAAGGACACATCATGAAAAAGATTATGTTGATTGGTTTTGGCGCCATGGCGCAGGCGGTGATTGAGCGCCTGCCCGCTGGCGTGGCTATCGGCTGGATTGTGGCGCGCGAGGCCCATCATGCGGCGATTCACGCGCAGCTTGGTGATGCGGTAGTGGCATTGACCTCACCGCTGGAATGCGCGCAAACGCCCGACCTGGTGCTGGAGTGCGCCAGCCAGCAGGCGGTAGCGCAGTACGGTGAGGATATTTTACGTCGCGGCTGGCATCTGGCGGTTATTTCGACCGGCGCACTGGCGGACAGCGCGCTCGAACAGCGCCTGCTCAACGCCGGCGGCAGACTGACGCTGCTCTCCGGGGCGGTAGCCGGTATCGACGGGCTGGCGGCGGCGAAAGAGGGCGGGCTGGCGCGCGTGACCTACCAGTCGCGTAAAAGCCCGGCCAGCTGGCGCGGCAGCTATGCCGAGCAGCTTATCGATCTTAATTCGGTATCTGCTGCGCAGGTCTTTTTTGAAGGCAGCGCCCGCGAGGCGGCGCGACTGTTTCCGGCCAACGCCAACGTGGCGGCCACCGTGGCACTCGGCGGCGTGGGAATGGACGACACGCGCGTACAGCTGATGGTCGACCCGTCAACGAAACGTAACACCCACACGCTGCACGTTGAAGGCGCGTTTGGTGAATTCCATCTGGAGCTAAGCGGCCTGCCGCTTGCCTCTAACCCGAAAACCTCCACCCTGGCGGCACTCAGCGCGGTACGCGCCTGCCGCGAGCTGGCCATGAGCTGAGGAGTGACGATGGACGATCTGAAGATATTTATCGGCGGCCAGTGGCGACACGGTGGCGGCAACCCGATGCAGAGCTATTTCCCGGCAGACGGGTCGATCAACGCGACGTTGAATGCTGCCAGTCCCGACGATCTGCATGACGCGATCGAGGCCGGCGAGCGCGCGTGGCGCGATCCCGCCTGGCGCCACAGCCTGCCGCATACACGGGCGAAGATCCTGCACAAGGTGGCAGATCTCATTGAATCCCGTGTCGACGAGCTGGCGCAGATGCAGAGCCGCGATAACGGCAAGCCGCTGGCGGAGGCCCGCGGGCTGGTAATGAGCGCGGCGGGAACGGCGCGCTACTTCGCCGCCGCCTGCGAGCTGCTGGAAGGGGAACTTCCGACGCCGCGCCAGCCGGATTTACTGACCCTGAGCCGCTATGAGCCGCTCGGCGTGGTGGCGGCCATCACGCCGTGGAACTCGCCGATTGCCAGCGAGATGCAGAAGGTCGCTCCGGCCATTGCCGCGGGTAACGCGGTGATCCTCAAGCCCGCCGAAGCCACGCCGCTGATGGCGCTGGAGCTGGCGCGGATATTTGAACAGGCCGGGCTGCCCGCCGGGTTGCTGAGCGTGCTGCCGGGCAAAGGCTCGGTGATTGGCGATGCGCTGGCACGCCACCCTAAGGTACGCAAAATTTCCTTTACCGGCGGTACCGCCACAGGCCGTCACCTGGCCCACGTGGCGGCGGAAAAACTGATCCCGGCATCGCTGGAGCTGGGCGGAAAATCGCCGACTATCGTGCTGGAGGATGCGGATATCGAGCTGGCCGCGCGCGGGATCTGCTACGGCATTTTCAGCTCGGCGGGGCAGGCGTGCATCGCCGGTTCGCGGCTGTTTATCCACGAGAGCCTTTACGCCCCGCTGATGGCGCGGCTGCTGGAGTTAACCCGCGGTCTGCGCGTCGGACATCCGTTTACCGACGGTGTCCACGTTGGGCCGCTGATCAATGAAAAACATCGTCAGAGCGTACAGGCGTACGTTGAGCTGGCAAAGCGTGAAGGGGGCCGCGTGCTGTGCGGTGGGGAGATCCCGGCCGATCCCACGCTGGCAAGCGGCAGCTTCTTCCTGCCAACGATTATCGAAGGGCTGAGCAACAGCGCCCGTGTCTGCCAGGAGGAGATCTTTGGCCCGGTGCTGGTGGCGATGCCGTTTCGCGATGAAACCTCGCTTATCCGCGAGGCCAACGACTCGGTTTACGGCCTGGCCGCCGGGATCTGGACACGCGATACCGGGCGCGCGCTGCGCTTAAGCGAACAGCTTGAGGCCGGCACGGTGTGGATCAACACCTACAAAGTATTTGCGATTTCGACCCCGTTCGGGGGCTTTAAAGAGAGCGGTCTGGGCCGCGAGAAGGGCATTCAGGGGCTGAAAGCCTGGATGCAGCAAAAGAGCATTTATCTGGCGACGGGTAACAGCGTCAACCACTGGTGCGACTGAGAAAGGGTGAGCAATGAGCGAAATGATAACCGTCGGCGACGCCATCGCCAGAACGCTGGAGCAGTATCAGGTTGAGGCCATCTACGGCGTCATCTCTATTCACAACCTGCCCATCGCGGATGCAGTAGGGCAGCGCGGCAACATCCGCTTTGTACCGGCACGCGGCGAAGCGGGGTCTGTCACCATGGCTGATGCCCACGGACGTTTTTCCGGCCTTGGCGTGGCGCTGACCAGCACCGGCGCGGGCGCGGGTAACGCCGTAGGCGCGCTGGTGGAGGCGATGAACGCCTGCACGCCGCTGCTGCACCTGACCGGGCAGGTAGAAAAAGCCTGGCTGGATGCCGACACCGGGTTTATCCATGAAACCCGCGACCAGCTGACTTTCCTGAAGGCCAGCTCAAAACGGGCGTATCGCATCAGCAATGCCAGTCAGGCGATAGCGATTTTGCATAAAGCGATTCAGGAGGCGCAGACGCCGCCGTGCGGGCCGGTCTCCGTGGAGATCCCGATTGATATTCAGGGCGCGAAAATTCCGCTGTCGCTGGTGACCGCTCCGGTGAAACCGGCGTCGGTTTCGCCGGTAGATGTCGGGAGTGTTAATGCGCTTTGGGCGCAACTCAAGCAGGCGAAACAGCCGCTGCTGTGGCTGGGCGGCGGTGCGCTGGGCTGCGCGGACGCAGTGAAAAAGCTGGCGGATGCAGGTATCACCGTGATCTCCAGCACTCACGCGCGCGGCGTGCTGCCGGACAGCCATCGCGCCAGCCTGCGGGCATTTCACAACTCGCCATCGGTTGAAGCGCTGATCGCGCAGTGTGACTTTACGCTGATCGCCGGTTCACGTCTGCGCAGCAATGAGACCCGTTCATGGACGCTCGAGCTGCCTTCTCCGCGCGTACAGATCGATATCGACCCGGCGGCGGCAAGCCGTAACTATCTGATGGATAACACGCTGGTAGCCGACTGCTCAGCGTTGCTGAGCGCGCTGGCTGAAAAAGCACAGGGGCGTGAATGGGGGAATGCTCAGTGGGATGGTCTGGTTCAGGAGGCGGTGACACAGGCCGAACGTGGGCTGCGTGAACAGTGCGGCGCCTATGCGCAACTCAACGATGCCATAGAGAAAGCGCTACCTGAAGATGGCCTGCTGGTGCGCGATATTACCGTTTCCGGCAGCCTGTGGGGCAGCCGACTGTTCCGCGCCAGGGGGCCGCTGATGAATATTCACTCTCTGGCCGGGGCAATTGGCATGGGCCTGCCGATGGCGATTGGCACCGCGATTGCCAACCCACAACGCAAAGTGGTGGGGCTGGTGGGGGACGGCGGTCTGAGCCTGAATCTGGGCGAACTGGCGACACTGGCGCAGGAGAAGGCCAACGTGACGTTGCTTATCATGAATGACGGCGGCTACGGCGTGATGCGCGGTATACAGGACAAGTATTTCGGTGGCCGTCAGTACTATAACGAGCTGCATACGCCGGACTTTACCCTGCTGTCACAGGCGATTGGCCTGCAGGCATGGAGCGTTGAGCGGGCAGAGGATTTTGATGCGGTGATGACGGAAGCGCTGGCGATGCCGGGACCGTCGGTAGTGGAAGTGCGGATGGGACAAATTGGCGCGCTGAAGTTTGCCGGGCCGCCGCAGAAGACGCTTTACTAGCTGTTTTTCCCTCACCCCGGCCCTCTCCCAAAGGGCTGAGGGTTCCCCAGAAAAATGAAAAGCACGATGAAGTGTGATCTACTGGTTGCGCTAACAAATCAGAAGAGACCTCATCGTGCCTTTACA